>JAAUSG010000049.1 GCA_012034055.1 Leptolyngbyaceae cyanobacterium RU_5_1
AATACTTTCTCGGTTAAGGGGTTTTGCAGACTCTGCATCGATCCCCCCCTAGCCCCCCCTTAATAAGGGGGGGAACTGCACCCAGTTTTGGTTTGAAAGCCCCCCTTAATAAGGGGGGTTGGGGGGATCTCTAGACTGACAACACTAACCGAGAAGTATTGGAATAGGAATTGGCGTTCTAGTTAAGCTAATCATCATTAAATTGCATCACCGCGTCTCCCCGTCTCCGTGTCTCCGTGTCTCCGCGTCTTTGCGCAATTTGCACTATGCAACTTAAAGGCATATCAGCTTAATAGCCGTTGGAGTCAGAATGAGGGGTGGTTTGCTCAGGTTTAGTCGAACCGTAGGATTCAGTGCTGAAGTTGGGTGCGATCGCAAACAGATTAAAGATCAATACTGTGAACGCACTGCTAGACAAGAATAGCGTGACAGCCAGTAGGGTTTGACGCATTGGAATCTCCAGATTTGATTAACGGACAGCTTTGATGCCATCAAAAGCTTTGGTAATTTCTTCAGTGACGTAACTGATAGGCGCACGCTGTCGAATTTTGATCATGGCCACTAAACTCATGCCAGGAGTCAGTGGCAATCGTTCGGCTCGACGTTCTAGAAACTGGCGATCGAGCCGGACTTCAACTGGAAAAACAGTTGATCCAGCATTTTGCTCCTCCACCTTAATCGCCTCGCTGCCGACTTTAGAGATAACTCCTTTGATCGCACCATACTCGGTAAACGGGTAAGCATCGATGCGGACATCAACCGGAGTTCCAACTCGAATATTGGCAATATCCGCATTAGCAACCCGAACTTGTGCGGTTAATGCCTCACTAGGAACCACTTGCAGTAAGGTTTTTCCAGGTTGAGCTACAGCACCAGGAAGTTTGGGTCCCAGGTTAAACACCACGCCATCAACGGGTGCCCGCAAATCTTGACTTTTCAGATCCAGCTTAACTTGATTCAGTTGTGAGGTGACTTGAATCAGTTGCCGTTGATTCTCTTTAATTGTGGCATCAAATTCAGCATCCAGTTCTGCTAATTGACGTTGCAGATCGAGTTGCGTTTCATTCAGCAGCTTTCCTTCTTCCACCTGTGCCTGAGTTTGACCAATCTGCAACTGTCGTTTTTGCAAGCTGTTTTGAGTGAGCTGCTTTTGTAAATCACTGACACCCACTTTTCGCTGTAGCAAGGTGACGCGGGAAATGGCACCTTGCTCTACCAGCGGTGTTAATCGGGCTAGCAGCTCTTGTTCAGTTTGGAGTTGAAATTGAGTCTGCGCAATTCGGGCTTCAGATTCCGCAATTTGTGCCTGGACAGTTGACTCTTGGAGTCGGGTGATGGAGTGGCGATCGCTCAACTGCTGTTGAAACAACTCATACCGATGCCGTTGTTCTGGGGATAGTCGGCTTGGATCTCCGGTAAGTTGGGCCACAAGCAGCAGACGAGTTTGCACCCGATTCAAGAGTTCGGGTGGAATTCCAACCTTGCTCTTCGGACTTAACGTATCCAACGACTGTCCCTGGTTAGCTAACCGCAGTACCGCAATTTCTTTAACAAGCTGCTCTCGTTGCATCAACAACGCATGTAACTGGTGATGCAGTGACGTTTTATCCAGTTGCATCATCAACTGACCCTGCTTCACCGGTTCGCCTTCACGCACCAGCACAGCCGTGACATTCCCACCCACTCTCGATTGAATCACCTGGGACTGTGAGAGCGGCTCCAACTTGCCGCTGGCGTTCACAACCACATCAACCCGTGCCACGATTGACCAACCGACTCCAGCTGCAATGCCAACCAAAATCACTTGAGTTAACCGCTGAGTCCAGGGTGCCACAGACGGCAAGCCTGTCGCCTTCATTTCTAGATCTTGCTCAACCCGTTCCAGCGTTTTCTGGAAGCGCGTTTGTAAGGCTCCCACTGGATTCAATAACCAATGACGACTCATAGGGGTTTCTCCTTATTCTCTCGACTGTTGCGCATACAGGCAGTAGTAAAGCTGGCGGCGTGCCATCAGGTCTTGATGCGTCCCTTGCTCGGCAATGATGCCGGACTGTAGAAATAAAATCCAGTCGGCGCGGGCGATCGTGTTGAGGCGATGGGTAATGAAAAACAGGTGCGATCGCCAAATCGCTGCATCAGGTTCTGGCAAACGTTGCGTTCGGTCTCATAATCCAGGGCACTGGTGGCTTCGTCGAAAATCAACAGCTTGGGATTGCGCACGATGACGCGGGCGATCGCGATCCGTTGGCGCTGTCCCCCGGACAGGCTGGCTCCTCGCTCTCCCACCTGAGTGCTGTAGCCTTCGGGCAATTGCATGATGAAATCGTGGGCGTCGGCAACCCTGGCGGCGGTAATGATGTCGTCATCAGATAAGTTAGCAAACAGGGCAATATTGTCGCGAATAGTGCCTTGAAACAACACCGCATCCTGAGAGACAATTCCGACTTGCGATCGCAGCGAATTTAACTCAACTTTGCTAACGTCGTAGCCATCAATCGTGATATTGCCAGTTTGTGGCATATACAAACGGGGTAGCAATTTCATCAACGTACTTTTGCCGGAGCCACTTTGACCGACAATTCCGACAAAGGTGCCAGGGGCAATATCCAGGTGAACATTTGACAATTGCAGTTGTCCCGGCTGAAACCCAAAACTGACATCGTGATACTCGACGCGTCCTGTGATGATCGGCATTTGCAGATAGGCTCTCTCTTGAGTCAATTCCTCCTCGGCCGGAGAATCTGCAATGTCTGCCAACAGTTCCATCGATAGTGAGGTTTCCTGGAAGCGTTGCCAGAGTCGTGCCAGACGTAGCAGTGGACCTGTAACGTACCCCGTCAGAATCCGAAAGGCAATCAGTCCACCCAGGGTTAGCTCTCCCTTCAGCACCAGCTCAGCCCCAATCCACAAGACCAGCAAACTGCTGAGGGTGTTGAGAAACTGACTGTAGGAGTAGAAGATCGTGTTAACCGTGGAGTTGGTGAAGCCGCTGGTGAGATATTGCACATAGCGATCGCGCCAGGTTGCTTCGACCAGCGACTCCATGTGTTGAGACTTAACCGACGAAATGCCACCCAAAACCTCGACCAGATAGGACTGAACCTTGGCTCCCTGGTCGGCTTTGAGGCGAATCAATTTCTGCTGAATGGCAGACATGATTAGCATCGACACAATCACAATTGGAACCGTCGCCAATACACACAGGGTGAGGCGGGAACTATAGAGAAACATCACCCCGATGTAGAATACCGAAAACACAACATCCATCACGGTTGTAATGGCTGTATCCGTCAGAAATTGGCGAATGTTCTCCAATTCCGACAAGCGAGATGACAGTTCCCCCACCGGACGTTTCTCAAAAAAATTCAGCGGCAGGTGCAACAAGTGACGCACAATCTCGACGCCCAAGTGCAAGTCCATGCGGTTCGTGGTGCTAATCAGCAAATACGTGCGCAGAACCGTCAAGATCCCTTCCAGGAAGGCAAACATCACCATCAAGATGCCAAACATCGACATTGCACCACTATTGGCACTGATGATCACGTTGTCGATGACTTGCTGAACCAGCAATGGATTGGCTAATCCCAAAAGCTGAACCACCACGGACGCGAGCAAGACCTGGGTCAGAATGCCACGCTGTTTCACAACCAGTGGCAGGAACCAGTGAAACCCAAATCGCTTTGTGGGTGTACTGGGCAGCCGCTCCAAGACGATCGCCCGACACTGAGCTGTTTCACGCACCGCTGGAGCCGGTCCGTCCAGGGTCAATTGTGTTGCCAACTCCGTGGGAGCCAGCCGCAACAGGCCAGTACGCGGCGAACCCAGTACCGCTGTTGATGAGGACACATCATGCAACACCGTCAGAATGTTGCTGCACTGAATCAGTGCCGGAGTAGTCAGCCGATTAATGCCGCCTGCCGTGGGCGTAAACCGAACAATCTGAGCATTCAACCCGATCGCATGGGCAATCCGCAAGTACAAATCAAAGGGTTCAAACTTATGGATCGCTTGCTGTTTCAGGGAGCGCCGTAACGAATCGGCTCGAAAGGGGATCTGAAAGCGATCGCAGACCATGCCGAAGCAGGCCACGATGTCATCGATTGGCTCAGGGGAGGTGGAGCGATGGATGGGGTAGTTTTTGGGAGGGGATGAGGGGAGGGAGGGGTTCGAGGGGGATGAGGAAGATGAGGGGTTTGAGGGGCAGGGGAGGGGTTTGAGGGGGGAGCTTTCCAGGCTGGCAGGGGTGCGGTTCAGAATGGTTGAGGTGAAGCAGTCGCGATCGATTCCCAAGAGGCGCACTGGAAAGTGTGAGGGACGAGTTTGTTGCAATTGATCAACACGTTCCACGGATGATCCAATCGGAAGATTGAGAAATTCACCGCCACTAATCAACCAAACATATTCAGGCGACAGCTCTGGTAATGACTTGTGCGATCGCTCTGGATGCCAATGGTGGACAACGGCTAATTGCTCTTGATCAATGTACTGCACTAACTCCTTCAAATTGATGCCTGCAGAGCGATCGGGCATCGCAGACAGGGTGTGAGATAGCGTATCAAATAATTCCAGCACACTGGTTTGCTGCATCAAAATCGGCAGCAGGTGTTCCAATGCGATCGCTTCAAACTGATCAGCCGGAAGGGCTAACGTCAAAACTTTTCGATCAAGCTGATCTGCCGCCTGGGAACTTTGGGAATCATCCGCTGTCATTAAATTTAATGGACTTGATGCTCGAACGGACCCGACAGCAACCCGACGTAGTAGGCTATCCCAGCCCACGACGGTGCCTTTATCCATCACGGCCAACGTTGGGCTTTGGGATGACGTCGGACCCAGAATGCGAACTCGTCCCTGCACAACGCAATGAACGGCTGAGGGCAATTCACGGGATGGATAAATCAGTTCTCCCGGTTGAAACGAACACAGCCGCAGTTTGAATGCAACCTGTCCCCATAGTTCGGAGGGAAGCTGATTGAACGGCCATGCTGCAAAAAAATCTGACAGAAACGGGTGCGTTGGAGCATCAATAGATGTCATGGCTGCAAATCCTTATTTAATTCATAGCTACAGCAAGATTTGAGTTCGCTGGATCTGGCTGGACTGCGATCGTGCCGGGTATTTCAGAAACCTTCTTGACCTGGGTTTGCAGCCACTGAGCATGCATCCGATTGATTAAATTGGTGCGAGTTTCTTTCGTCAATCGTGCGGCTGTAAACTGCTCCAGCCGCACCACCCAGAAGATATCAGCTACGGGTATCGGACCATAGACCGCTCCCACCTGTCCGCCGCGAAATAGCGCTGCCACCTCAACGGGCAACGTAGACAGGGATACGGGACCCACCCATCCAGCCGTCTCTCGTTCAGCTCCCAGTGAATACTGTTGAGCAAGCTGTGCAAAATCTACTCCATCATCCCGAAGCTGAAAATACAGTTCCTGTGCCAAGGGTAAATCAGTAAGCTGAATCAACGAATATTCAACCTGATCCAACTCTGATTTGATGCGCAGAAACTCCGATTCCACATGGTTGGCAAACTGAAGTTGCTTAAATTTCTGTACTCGTAATTCTCTTAAGATTACGGCTTTGAAATAATCCAGGGTAACCCCTTTATGCTGACACCACTGGTTGATAAAATTCTCGAAGTCATCGGGTATTGGGGTATCTGAAGGACCAATTAGAGTCTGAAACAACTCCTGCTTCGATAACGAAACTTCCTTGATAACCTCGTCCAGTAATACCTGTCCTACCAGTGTCTCGAAAAGCTTGTATCGCACTAAGCCAGAAATAATTTGATCGCCATCTAACAGGCGATCGCCAATTTTTAAGCAGCTACTCATAGCAGTGTTCCTAAACCCGAACCAGCGGAGAAAACTTTAATGATTGAAGTCTGAAGGTGAGAAGTTCTGATTGGAGAAGCACTGAACTGATTCACTGCCCCAGACTATAACACACTTACTCACACGTCCAATTAATTAGAACCAGTTTGAAAACTGTTCCAATTAGTAATCAGATCCCCGACTTCTTAATCGGATTCAATCGATGCATCGAATGTCACTGACTTAAGAGGTTTTAGATCCCCGACTTCTTCGGAGAAGTCGGGGATCTGGGCAGAGGTTTTTGCTTATTTCAGTGACATTCAGTCGATGCATCAACTGTTCAACAAAGAAGTCGGGGATCTGGACGGAAAGGGCGGATATGAATTTTCATTTAGTCAAACCTTTAATTAGAACCAGAATTTCAACCTGGTTCTAATTAATGTAATTGTGGCTTTTAAGTAAAAAAAGCAACATTAAAAAAGACTTGTTCTCTCCAGGCTTAAGAGTTATTGTGCTCGGAACGGCTTGCTCTAGTTCGTCTTTGCTTCAAGTCTATGTTGTCTTCATACTGAGTTTAAACAAGTATAGAAGGTTGAAGTAACCCCAAAAAAGATCTGAGATTTTCGGGTTGGCTAAATCCTTTCACTTCTTTACCGTGGTACAAGATGAGCTTTCACTTCACAGAATCACGGGTGCGAAACTACCAACTTAGCCAGAACGTGATCAGCACCCAAAAGTTTCCCAAAGCTTTGTGGGACAACTATTTCAACACTGTGCTGTCCCAAATTTTGCGATAGCCACTGAATCTAGACTCAGTTGCTCAATCTGCAAAGACATTTCCAAAACACGGATCTCTCAATGCAGGATTTGTCTTGCAGAGGAGAGGGTAAGTAGTCGCTGGCAAACCATCTGCACGCAACGAGGGGATTGCCCGACTGCTGTTTAATGAATGCGATTCAACTCAATCACGAAGGAGATTATCATGAGCAGTTTCTTAGATGCTGTACTGGAAGAGGTTCTGGCTCAGGTACAAGATAGCCCTGCAGCCCAAACAATCGTTGGTGATGCAACCGATAATCAGCTGTTTGGCTTAACGGGAAATGATTTCATCTCTGGATTAGGTGGGAATGATTTGATCGATGGGGGGACTGGCAACGATCAACTGGCAGGCGGTGACGGGATTGACACCCTGACAGGGGGTATCAAAAATGATCAGTTTATCTTTGACGGTAACGTCTTTGCCAATGGAACTCCTGCCCTCGCCGGACAGACTGGCATCGCTGTTTTGAATCGGCCCGATATCATTCCCGATTACACAATCGGAGAAGATCAGTTTGTGTTCAATGGACAGGATTTGGGAATTGAAAACTTTGTGTTTCAAGAAGGGACATCTTCTCAAATTGGTGATGGTAACGCGATCGTGTTGCTGGATCCCTTCCCAGCGGCTGGAGCGGCGGCACGAGCGATCGCCAACAACCCCAACATCACGGCAGATGAAGGCGTATTTGTCTACTTCAACTCCACATTGGGAATCAGCCGATTGGTTTACTCTAGAGACCTGAGTGATGGTGGAGACATCAGCGTACTTGCCAACTTAACTAGCCAGCAAGGAGCCGCTGGATTGGCCAATATCGGCAACTTCTCAGGGGCTGATTTCGCGTTGATTTAAGCAATCATCTTGCAAGTTTGCACAGCAGCACAGGGTGCAGCTACTTTTAAAGCATGAATTATATTTTCGAGCCGACACACTTGTTCATTTTGGAATTCTCCTCGTTATGAATCGTCAGGTATTAAGTGGTGGAACAATCGTTTGCTCGGCAATGATTTTTTACGGTTGGGCGCAGTCTTCTGCCTCGAACCCCAACTCTCCTGAATGCAGCGATCGCTCTGCCAAGCCAGCATCTTCGCGCCCATCCAAGCAGTCAACGGATGCAAAAAAACACTGTTCGCAATTACCGACGATCGAAATGGGGATTAATATCCCAGAACAGTTGCTGAATCTTCAGTGGGGTAATCGTAAATCAAATCAGTTGGGAAATAACATAGAAACTGTTTACGACAATCTAATCAAGCAGGCACAAACGTTGGCCAGCCGTAATCAGCCCATGCAAGCCATTGCTAAGATTGCCGGAATTCCTAGAAACAGTCGGCATTATGAAATGGCACAGCAACTTCAGGAAGATTGGTCGCGGGAGTTACTGCGGCAAGCAACGGGGGAATGTCAGCAGGCTCGGGTTGCCAAAGCCCTTTCCATGCTCAATGCGATTCCAGCAACCAGCAGATCGCGCAATCGCGCCACTGAACTACGGCGTCACTGGAGCCAACAAGCGGGATTTCTGAATCGGGCGATCGCAGCCCGAAAAACAGGCAATTGGCAGGGAGTGATCGATGCCATCCAGTTGTTAGAAGGAGCACCGATGTATCACAGTTTGCTGGTTCAGGGGTTGTTGCAGCAAGCCATGACAAATCTCTACGAGCCAGATGCGGTGATGCTGCAAACCGCTACAGAAGACTTACCAACCGTGCAATTGCCGACCGCTCCATCAGAAGCAAGTCCAAACTCAGCGATGTAATCCGTCAACTGAGATCGCGCGATCGTGTAGGCTGGGTTGAACACCGTGAAACCCAACGCTAGCCTTGGCTTGTTGGGTTACGCTATCGCTAACCCAACCTACGCAGGAATCGGATTTCGAGAGTTTTGTCAGTCACTCAGCCCAGCATTCTTTGTTGTGTTGCATCGCTTGAGAGGATCGGCAGGCAAGCCGATCCTGCAGGTGGTCAGTGCGATCGTACTCAAGCATCGAGGCTATTTGCGATACTTCACTGGGTTTCCGCAAGAGGATTAAACACAATTAACTCATCAATTCGAGCAAAGTCTGCCCCCTTCCTGGTAACCAATGTGCTTTCAACCCATCAAAATCTGCGTGGCAGAGGACTAGACTTGTTGGGTTGAAGTGCTGTTCGGACAGAACTGCCGGTATTTTGTCCTGATCACGAGCGGAACGGTTGTTAAGGGTAAATAGCCCTCTTTGTATCGATATTGTTTATGCTGACGTTTCCTACCCCAGTTCAAAACCGGGCAAGTGCTGGAAATAAAGTGATTGTGGCACAATTGGGATCCCGGCAGGACTACACCGTTCCGATCGCGTTTCAAACCTTAGGTTGTTTGGAACGGTTCTATACCGACACCTACTTTAATCCCTGGGAAGCGCGATCGCTGCGGCAACTGGAGCGTTTCAAACCGTTGCGACAACTGGCCCATCGATGTCTGTCTCGGAGTAATTCTGCGCTTGATTCTGGTCGGGTGGCGCGTCTAAACCTGTTTGGGCTGCGATATTTACATGCCCTGCAAACAGCTACTTCCAAACAAGCACACTATCAAGCATATATAGATTATGGTCAGGCATTCAATCAGATAATCTTGCAAAAAGGGCTGCCAGAAGCCAGTCATCTTTATGCGTTTGATCATGCAGCTCTATCGTTATTTGAGCTGGGGCGATCGCGGGGAATGCACTGTGTTTTGGATCAAATCTACCCAGCGTTATACGCGGAACGAATGGAGCACGAAGAAGAACAGCGTTGGCAGGGCTGGTCCAGGCATCCCCAAACCACCTTTTATGAATCCCCGATCTTTCAACGTTGGTGTGACATTCAGCAGCAGGAATGGCAGTTAGCCGACACCATTTTGGTGGCCAGTTCGTATAGTTATCGCGCGATCGCGGCAACCGTTCCTGAGGTTACAGAAAAATTGCATATTGTTCCGTTAACCGTCAATCTGGAGGCGTATTGTCCCTATCAACACATCCGCCAGTTCAAAGGCGATCGACCGTTGCGTGTGTTGTTTGTGGGTAAGGTCAATCTGCTCAAGGGAATTCCGTACTTACTCCAGGCTTTGCAATCGCTGGATCCGCAGATTGCTGAGTTGACGATCGCGGGAGAGTGTCAGCTTCAAGCCGAAAAACTGGCTCCCTTTCAGGATCGAGCCTCGTTTCTGGGTGCTGTGCCCCATACCCAAATCCCACAGATTTACCATGATGCCGATGTGTTGGTGTTTCCAACAATTTCAGATGGATTTGGCGCTGTTTTGTTGGAAGCAATGGCAACGGGATTACCGGTGATTGCAACGGATCGCTGCGCCGATTTGGTGGAAGATGGGGTCAATGGCAGGCGGATTCCGATTCGAGAGCCGGAGGCGATCGCGGAGGCGATCCGGCAACTCTGGCAACAGCCGGAACAGTTGACGCACCTGTCTGAGGGCGCGATCGCGACGAGTCAACAATTCTCGCTGGCTCACTATCAGTCGAGACTAATTGGTGCCCTGCGGTTAGGGAGTTGAGCCACTATGCAACTAGAGACTGCTCCGATTCTCGGTTTTCCCCGTGCTGCGCAGCTACGCCGCCAATATCCTATCTATCCATTTTTGGGACTGGGAACCACCTTTATGGGTACGTGGGCTGCAATCTCGCTGCTCCCGATCAATCCGGATCCAGCCGGTGCCCTCTTCAATTCTGCGCTGGCAATGACAATTGGGTTAGGGATTACGCCGGCGATCGCCGCGCTACGCAATCCACAAACGATTCTACGCGCAGAACATTTGCTCGTTCTGGCTCCCATCTACTGGTTGTTACTGGATTTGCTGCAAGCCGCTTACAACCTGAAGGGGGTGGATCGGCAATCGCTGGAAGGTGCATTTATTGCGATCGGTCTGTTTGTGGCAGGCGTCTGGATCTCGGCGTTGGTTCGTCCCTGGGAATTACCCAAAGCGGTACGAAGTGCTGCCACCCATACGCTGACTGCACCTCTACTCTTCCGATTGATTCTGATGTTCTTTAGTATTGGCATCTTTAAGTTCGCCTATGCTTGCAAATTTAATCCACTTTTGATGGTGTTTTACCTGGGGCAAAACCGCTGGGCAGCGCCCTGGGCTAGAGGAGCACTGGGAGGAACGGATGCTTTTTTAGACCATTTGTCTTACTTTGGTTATCTGTTGCCAGCGTTGACGGTGCTGCTTGCCCTGAGAAGCCGCAAATTCAATGCGCGTCTGTTGGTTTCTATCGTGTTGACGCTGATTATGGCGGTATTTCTGGCACAGGGAGGCGGACGCCGAATTATTGGCGTCATCTTTGGAGCAGGACTTCTGTGTTGGATTTTGGAGCAACGTACACTCAACCTGCGGCGGTTTCTCGTGGTGATTGCCAGCACTATGCTATTGCTGACGACAATGCAGTACATGTTGGAGTTTCGTGGTGTCGGATTTCAGGCATTGGCGAATCGCGATCGTCAGGAGTTGCAGTACAAACACTTGCATGTGGATGATAACTTTCTCCGACTGGGACAAATCGTCAGCCTGGTGCCCAAAACGTTTCCTTTCGTTTACGAAAACAAATTGTTACACGCTGGTGAGACCCATTCCCCGGTTCTTCTGGCCGGGAAAACCCACGAGTTCAGGCTTTGATTTAGCTCAGGTGCAGGGGTTGAAACAGACTTCTCTGTCTAGTTCAGTGATTGGCGAGTGGTATCTCAGTTTCGGTTGGATTGGTGTTGTTGGTGGAGGTTGGTTGTACGGACGCTTGGCAGGCATGGCCAGTCTGCTGCTCGTCAAAGATGCAGAATCCGCTAACTCGATTGTTTACAGCTTATTGGCAATGGCATTGTTTGCAGGGATGCGTTCGATGCTTGACCTGGTGTTGATGAGCTACTCCGTACTGGCCTGGATGTTCATTTCCTGGCTGATGTTACGCAAAAAGTCCAATGCAGAAAAGAGCATGTTGAATGGTTAGCCCAAAAATTCTGATCGTCACCCATATTCCCTCACCCTATCAGGTGGAGCTGTTTGATGCGATCGCGGCCCAGAACGTCCTGGATCTGAGCGTTATTTATCTCTACACTCAATCCTCAGCACCAACGGCACGACTTTGGCAATTGAGTGGTTTAAATCACGATCATCTGATCGTCAATGATGATGCAAATGCCTGGGCACTTGCAGAAAAGCAAATCAAGGCAGCCGATCTGATGATCTTTAATTATTACCGTCATCCCTGGATTCCACCCTCGATTGAGCGTCGGAATGCAGAGGGTAAACCCTGGTGTTTCTGGGGGGAACGTCCGGGTTATCGGCGATTAGGACTGTTAGGAACCTGGTTCAGACGCTGGAAACTAAGCGTGCTGCATCGCTCCAAGGTGCCAATCTGGGGGATTGGACAGTGGGCAGTGGACCAATATCGGCGTGAGTTTGGCCGCGATCGCCTTTATATTAATTTCCCCTATTTTTCTGATTTGGCTCGATTTGGACAGTATAGAGGAGTAGAGAAAAAAAGAACCTGAATTCAGGCAGTTCTTGTTCTCCGGTTCATTGATTGATCGCAAGGGAGTGGATTTGCTGGCGACGGCGTTTTGCCGGTTAGCCGCAGAAGACCCAACGGTTCGATTAACGCTCATGGGCGAGGGAGAACTCCGCCCCAATCTGGAGAAACAACTCGCTGACTACGGCGATCGTGTTCACTGGGTAGGATTTCAACAGTGGACTCAGTTGCCTCAAATTTATCGAACGGCTGATGTTCTCTGTGTTCCATCTCGATACGACGGTTGGGCATTGGTGGTTCCCGAAGGGCTAGCCACTGGATTGCCAGTCATCAGCACAGAGCGAACCGGTGCAGCTCTGGAATTGATCCGCCACCAGGAAAATGGTTGGCTGATTCCACCCGGCAGCGAGCAGTCCCTTTACCAGTCCATGAAACAAGCCGCAGGACTATCATCTGCCGAGTTAAGAAATTACTCCCAGGCGGCCTGGCAAACCATTGCCGACCACTCCCTGAAGAATGGGGTGATTCGGTTCCATCAGGCTGTATCTGCGACCCTGTCCGATCCAGTTTTTGTTCAACCTCAAGCAAAGCGAGAACCGTTGCATATCAAATCTGGTTAATTAGTGAATGGCACTGAAGTCAGCATCAATGGATTGCTGAGAGCCTCGAAAACTCGTAGAGCGGGCAATGCCCACCCTACCCAAGTCTTACGCAAATGAGCTATTAACCTGGCAACAAAAGACCTGGCATTACCGTAGGGTGCTGTATAGGCTTCGCCATTCAAGAAAAGCGATAGCGTAACGCACCGCAGCATGGATAATTGGTGCGTTACGGTGTTGCCTAACACACCCTACGCAATCACGATGGACTTTTAAAATATGCAGGAACAAACATTGCCGGGTTAATAACCTTGCCCCTTAACCTAATTGCATTACACAGAGGGGCGCACGTCCGTGCGCTCGGACAACGAGTAATCATTTAAGCGGATTTATATCATTCATGTGTGGAATAGCCGGAATTGTCACGGCGATGGCAAACAGCGATCGCCTGGACGTTTTGATAGAACGAATGCAGCAACGGTTGCATCATCGTGGGCCGGATGATGCGGGAATTTTTATTGCCCACGATCGCACGGCTGCCCTTGCCCATACCCGGTTAGCGATTCTGGATCTGACATCCGCCGGACATCAACCCATGTCCACTCCCGATGGACGCTTTTGGATTAC
Organism: Leptolyngbyaceae cyanobacterium RU_5_1; assembly: GCA_012034055.1. Classification (GTDB taxonomy): domain Bacteria; phylum Cyanobacteriota; class Cyanobacteriia; order Leptolyngbyales; family Leptolyngbyaceae; genus JAAUSG01. The sequence continues at coordinate 13,344 of JAAUSG010000049.1, forward strand.
ATTCAATGGTGAGATTTACAATTTTCAGGCCCTGCGATCGCAGCTGATCGCGCAGGGGGAAATATTTCAATCCCAGACGGATACGGAGGTTCTGCTGAAGCTGTATCAGCGCACCGGGGTGGAGTGTGTTCAGCACTTACGCGGCATGTTTGCGTTTGCCATCTGGGATGATTGGGAAAAAACCTGTTTTCTGGCCCGGGATCCGCTCGGGATTAAACCGCTTTATTACTGGAGATCGGGTTCCACCCTGGTTTTTGGCTCGGAATTGCGGGCGGTGCTAGCGTCTGGACTACCAGAGAAATGTTTGAGTGCTTCCGGATTGTATGGTTACTTAACCCGTGGTTCTGTACCAGAGCCAGATACCTTGATTCCAAATGTGTTCATGCTGGAAGCCGGACACTACCTGTTCTGGAAGGCGGCAGATCTCAAACAGAATCAGTATTGGAGCATTTCCTTAGGGGCAGATCATCCGTCATCTACCCCTTTTTTAAACGATGATGCCCAGGCAACTACGCTCGTTCGACAGGCATTGCTCGATTCAATTCACCATCACTTCATGAGTGATGTGCCAGTCGGAGTTTTTTTGAGTGGCGGAATTGATTCCACTGCCCTGGTTGCACTGTCTCGTCAATTAAAGACTGGAGAATTACGAACGTATTCCATTGCCTTTGCAGAAGCCGAGTGGGACGAGACAGACATCGCCCACAAGGTTGCGCAACACTTCGGGACAGACCACACTGAACACACCGTTACTGCTGAGTTTGCCAGGATCTTATTACCCAAATTTCTTTCCACTCTCGATCAACCCAGTATTGATGGATTCAATACGTTTTGTGTTTCTCACATTGCCCGGTTACACGGAACCAAAGTGGTGCTGTCCGGTTTGGGAGGAGATGAACTGTTTGGTGGCTATCGTTCCTTTCAAACCGTTCCCGACATGGTGCGATGGGGACAAAAAATCCAGTACTTGCCCTTTTTTGGTAAAGCGCTGGGAATGGGGCTGGAGTCCTGGAGCCACTCAGCCCAACTGCGCCGTCTCGGAGATTATTTGCAGCAGAACCCCAGTGTCCCAGCCGCTTACCAAAGTTTTCGCGGCATCTTCTCCCATCGAGAAGCACGGGCGATCGCGCGTCACTATCTCCCCGATGCCCTCCCTCCAAATCGCTTCTGTCCGGATCCCACTCTCGCCTCCATGAATCCTGTAGATGCCGTCAGTCTGCTGGAGTTGAGCCGATATATGCGAAACCAACTACTGCGCGATGGTGACGGGAGGAGTATGGTGTGGGGATTGGAGTTGCGGGTTCCGTTTGTTGACCGAGAATTGCTAGAGGCGATCGCTCCCATTCCCGCTCACCTTCGACTGGCACCTGGCAAGCAATTATTGGTGCAGGCAATTCCTGAGTTGCCCGATTGGGTGGTCAAGCGGCCGAAACAGGGGTTTTGCATTCCCTATGAGCGCTGGCTGAAAAATGAATGGCAGGACATTGTTGAGCCGGTGACGTGTCCGGTGAACATTCCGCTTTCTCCCTGGTATCGCCGCTGGAGCCTGGTTGTTTTGCAGCAGTGGTGGAGTCAAATTTTGGCATGAACGTGTTGCATGTGATTCCGTCTGTTGCTCCAGTGCGCGGTGGTCCTAGCCAGGCGGTGCTGGAGATGGTGAAAGCACTGCGATCGCAGGGAATTAATGCTGAGATTGCAACCACGAATGATAATGGGCCAGGGCTACTGGAGGTGCCTCTGCGGCAAACGATCGAGTACCAGGGGGTGCCCGTTTGCTTCTTTCCCCGATATTCGCCCAATCTCCCAGCGATTCGAGAGTTTGCGTTCTCGAAAGCGCTGACGGACTGGCTCTGGACACACATCAGTGACTATGACTTGGTGCATGTGCATGCCATTTTTTCGTACCCGTCAACGGCTGCAATGGCGATCGCTCGCCTGCGTAATATTCCCTATCTAGTGCGTCCGCTGGGACAGTTGTGTACCTGGTCACTGCAGCAGAGTGCGTTGAAGAAGCAAGTTTATCTCCAACTGGTTGAACGTGCCAATCTGAACCATTGCCGCGCCCTGCACTTCACCACTGCACAGGAACAACAGGAAGCAGCCCATTTGGGACTCACCACCTCAGGGTTTGTCCTGCCGCATGGGCTGGATCTCCCAGAGCCTTACCCCGACGCCCGTTCTCGCTTGAGACAAAAGCTTGGAGTTGCTCCCGATGAGCCGATCGTCCTGTTTTTATCCCGTCTGCATGCCAAAAAAGGATTGGATTACCTGCTGCCAGCCCTGGGCAAATTAAGAGCGCACCAGTTTACCTTTATTTTGGCCGGTAACGGCACACCCGACTACGAAGCCGAAGTTGATCAGTTAATTGAGCAGCATGGATTGCGCGATCGCACCTATCGATCCGGATTTATTGCTGGAGAGGAGAAGAACGTAATCATGCAAGGAGCAGACATCTTTGCCTTAACCTCCCATTCGGAAAACTTTGGGATTGCCGTGCTGGAAGCGATCGCGGCCGGATTACGGGTGGTCACCACTCCCCATGTTCCGCTTGCGGCGATGATTCAGCACCATCAGCTGGGTGAGGTTGTGGAACTAGAGGTGACCGCGATCGCACAGGCTTTGGAAAACGCTCTGGAGATGATTCAGGATCGGGAAAAAAATCAGGAACGGATTAACTTGGGCAGGCAAATTGTCACCATATCCTACACCTGGGAGCAAATCGCTGCTCAGTTAGCTGAAATCTATCATGGAATGGCACTGAAATTATGATCCGAACTACCCAGGAATACTCCTACACCCACGGCGCACCCCTCCACCACCACGCTTACCTGCTAGATCCCCTCCTACAGCTACTGCCGCGATCGCAACCACAACAACCCTCCCTGCGAATCCTGGATTTGGGCTGTGGTAACGGCAGCCTGACTCAGCAGCTTGCCCAGGCTGGATACCTGATGACGGGCGTTGAAGAATCAGCGTCTGGAATTGCAGTGGCTCGCCAGTGTGCTCCCGACTGCACCTTTATCCAGGCAAGCATTTACGAGTTGCCCGATGCCGAATTAGCCCATGCCTTTGATGGGGTGATAGCCGCCGAAGTGATTGAACATCTACTCTATCCAAGAGCGCTGATTCGAGCCGCTAAAAAATGTCTGAAACCAGGGGGACAAATCGTTTTGACCACTCCCTACCATGGCTACTGGAAAAATCTGGCTCTGGCACTTCTAGATAAGGGCGATCAACATTTCAATCCCCTCTGGGATGGGGGGCACGTCAAATTCTTTTCAGTTAACACGCTCACGCAGATTCTAGTGGAAGAAGGCTTGACGGATCTTCACTTCAAATTTGCAGGTAGAGTGCCTTACTTCTGGAAGTCTATGCTCTGCTCCAGTTCTGTTGCAACTCATTGAGGCAATCGGGAGCTGAACCTCAAAGTTCACCAGTAGGGTGGGCATTGCCCACCCTACTACTACTACAAATTATCAAAACTATTGAGTGAGAACTATTCAGAAAATGTCGTTGATTGAGCAAGTCACTCCCCTGATTCTGACTTACAACGAAGCGCCCAATCTCGATCGCACCCTCCAACAACTCAGTTGGGCAACAACCATTGTCGTGATTGATAGCTACAGTACCGACAGCACCCTGGAAATTTTGCGCGCCTATCCCCAAGTGAAGCTCTTTCAACGGGCTTTTGATTCGTTTGCCGCTCAATGTAATTATGGACTCGCTCAAATTGAGTCAGAGTGGGTGCTGTCGCTGGATGCGGACTACGTTTTGACGAATGACTTGATTGATGAAATTCAAGCCCTGCCCGCAAAAAGCGATTTAAATGGCTACAGTGTGCCATTCAAATACTGCGTGTTTGGCAAACCTCTACGCGGAACGCTCCTGCCGCCCCGAAAAGTGCTCTATAGGCGAGAGTATGCCGTTTATCGGGATGATGGACATGCTCATCGAGTACAGGTCACGGGGTCGTCTGGAATGCTATCCAGTTGCATTCATCACGACGATCGCAAATCGTTGAACCACTGGTTATGGGCCCAGGATCGCTACATGATCCTGGAGTCCAAGAAGCTGTTAACGACTCCGTTCCCCCAATTAAGCTGGAGCGATCGCATCCGCAAACATTCGCTGCTCGCTCCGTTCCTGATCCTGGTTTACTGCCTGATTCTAAAAGGCAGTATTCTGGACGGCTGGATCGGTTGGTATTATGCGTGCCAACGCATGTTAGCCGAACTGCTGCTCACCATTCGATTGATGGAATTGCGCCAAAAGATCTAAGGCGATTTCTGAGAAAAAAGATACCCCGTTGTAGGGGCACTAACTCCCCCACACCCCCCGCAAAGGATTGGGTTCTAATGCGCACAGGCTAAGGTACAGAACCCAATCTGGATATACCAACGTCTTCTGCACCAATCGTTATCACCCTTTTGGAGGGGGTGTGGGGGACGCAACCGTCCTCCACCTCGGGGGGTTGGGGGCACCCCCAAGCACTTGAATGTTGCAACTACAGTTTCCTTTCACGACCTTGAAACCACCCTGCAAGTTTGGGAGGTTAGGGGGGCGAAATCATACCTGCATTCAGCAACACCGGAAATCACCTAAGAGCTATATTCCTCAACGTATTCTCGCAACACCTGCATCTGAGCATTGGTTGGCATGGAACGAGGATGGACTTGTTTTAGCCATTTCGTGGCTTCCCACAGTTCAAACTGATGGTGTTGACAGAGATACGCAATGCAGACCGTGGGCGATCGCTCAATTCCGGCTAGACAATGAACAAAAACAGTCCGTTGGTTGGCAATCGGGTGATGCAGGAGCGCAACCGCCTTTGCCAGCTGATCAGGGGTCAGTTGTTCGGCACAGTGGCTGTCTGGCAAAACCAGCCGCACACATTCAAAGTGCTGCTGCACCTCGTCTGGTAATCTGGCTTCTGTTTCTGCACATAACGAAACCAACACCTGAATCCCGTGTTTGGCTAATTCTGGTAAAGTTTGCAGGGTAGGAGCAGCACCAACCGCCAGTTTTTTGGAAATTACCCAACTCATGGCAGGGGGTTTCTGTTTAGAACGGAATGGGCGATCGCCCAGTGAGCGATCGCTGTCCTGACGATTATGAGTCAGCAATTTGATTCGTTGTAATATCCGTTCCATAGCGAGTTAATTCATAATCCGTGAGATTTTTTGACACAATATTCCAAAAGACTTTAGAGTATTGTTGCGAAATGACTTCTGGCGTGAAGTGCTTTTGCAGATATTGACGACCTGCCTGTCCCATATGTTCGGCTAACTCTGGATGAGTCATTAATGTGCGAATAAACTCTGTCAGTCCTGCACTGTCTCCATTGCGAAATGCCTGTCCACAATTTGCATCAGCCAGAATTTGACACAGGTATGAATGCGGGCTACAGACTACCGCAACGGGACGACCACTCGCCAGCGCCGAATAAAACTTGCTGGGTGCAATCAAACCCTCCATATTCGGACTAACACTGACGAGTGCCAGATCACAGGCGGTTAGAGAATAGGGCAAGTCCTGCTTATCCTGGTATGGCAAGATCAACACATTCTTCAACCCATACCGTTCAACAAATTCTATACAAGCCTTGCGCTGTGCTCCATCCCCAATCAACACGAATTGAACTGGCTCATCTTTCAAGTGGATTGCCGTTTCCAAAAGCGTCCCCATATCATGGCAGCGTCCCATGTTGCCCGAATAGAGGACTGTGAAAACGTCGGTTAACTGGTGTTTCACTGCAAACCAGTTGTGCTGCTTGGGGATTGGAACAATCCGGTTAGGGTCTGCCCAGTTGTGAATAATTGACACTTTTGGGGCAACCTCTGGACAATGCCGGGTAATACACTCCTCCATTGTGGAGCTGAGCACAATAATGTGAGCTGCATTTCTCCAGACATGCCGGTTAACCAAATGCCACAGCCGTACTGACCAGTGCCTGGCAGGAACGACATTCAATGCGATCGCAACGTCTGGATAAATATCGTACAGCAGGCAAATGTAGGGACGTTGGCAGACAAAATGGAGGAGATAACCCAGAACGGGTAAGAATGGAGGGGCTGTAGGCAACAACAACACATCTCCCCAATTCTGAGGACTGAGCAGATGGAAGCCAGCACGTACCCAGAATAGCAACCCATTAATTGCTTTACCACGAATTCGTTTGGGCCAGAGACGGGAGGTTCGGGTACGGCGAATGGCGAGATTCTGCGATCGCTCAACGTTCGGCGCAGTTTCCTGCTGAAATGCGTATCCCGGTTGCCTGTAAAATCTGTACCTGGATATTCTGTTGCCGCAGGTGGTGAGTCAGTTCGTCTAAAAGCTGCCCGGTTGGAGCGTAATCAGGCGGAAAAAACTGAGTTACGATTGACAAGCGCAACGGGCTTGGGGCAGGTTCTTCTGACTCATTGGGTTGTTCGAAATGTTTGGGGAACAGCAGACTGGATTGGGTTAACACGGATTTTTTCACTATGCGAAGGCTCACACGTAAACAGTACATTCGCGTAGATGAAACCCCTTTAACTCTTTTCCCACGATGTTACCTATCTCCGGATAGTTTTCTAAGGATCGCAACGCTCGATGTAGTAAGAGCCTAAAACCAGCACGTCCATGCGGGTACGCAGGAAGCATTGAATCGCTTCGTCCGGTGTGCAAACAATCGGTTCATTCTCGTTGAGAGAGGTGTTGAGAATGAGCGGAATACCTGTTTTGGCGGCAAAGGTCTGAATTAACGTCCAGTAAAGTGGGTTGGTCTGGCGGCTCACACTTTGCAGCCGTCCTGTGCCATCCACATGGGTTACAGCTGGAATCTCAGCTCGCTTCTCAGGGCGAATGCGGAACACCTTTTCCATAAACGGAGAGGTGAGATTCATTGGGACGTTCAGGTCATTTAACCCTGTGAAATCGCGATCGCGCAGGACTCGTCCAGTTCAAAATAGTCGTCCACGTATTCCTCTAAAATACTGGGTGCAAACGGACGGAAGACCTCCCGGAACTTAATTTTTTGATTGATCATATCCCGCATGTCTGCTCGTCGTGGATCGGCCAGGAGAGAACGATTCCCCAACGCTCTGGCTCCAAATTCCATTCGCCCCTGGAACCAACCCACAACCTTTCCCTCGCATAACGCATCGGCTACTTGATGCAATAAGGCGTCTGACTCTAACTTTTTGGGGTGTAAGTCATGCTGTTGAATCCTGAGCAGGCACTCTTCATCCGAGAATTCCATCCCCCAGTAAGCATGATTGAGCACAAAGTGGCGCGGTTGCTTCAGAATTTGATGCCAGACATAAAAAGCCGCTCCAATACAGGTTCCGTTATCGGCTGCACCCGGAGGAGCATAGACGCGACGGAACGGAGTATGCTGGCTAATTTTTCCATTGGCAACCGAATTCATCGTCCACGCCCCCCGCCAAACAAAGGTTTTCACTGGGATGCTGTTCGTAGAGACGGTTTAACACATGAAAGAGAATTTCTTCTGTGACGGCTTGAAGGGAGGCTGCAAGGTTGTGGTGGTGGGTGGTCAGTTCTGAGTTGGGCGATCGCGCTGGACCCAACAATTTTTCCAACTCAGGGCTATGAAACGGTTGCACACAGGGAACCCCACTTTCCCAATTCATTACAATGCCCTGGGTATGGTGAGTAAAATAATCCAGATTCAGCTCGAAATGGTTTCCTTGAGGATAAATAATCCGACGGAATGCTTCCAGGTAGGTTGGTTCTCCATAAGGAGCTAACCCCATTACCTTGTACTCATCCCCATAAGCGGGAAACCCCAGATAAAGCGTCAGTGCGTTATAGAGATAGCCAAGGGAATGGGGAAAGTGGATGCGGTCAAAATACCTCAACTGGTTTCCACGCCCTGCCGCCGATAGCGTGCTGACAAAATCACCCATCCCATCAATGGATAAAATTGCCGCCTCTGTAAAGGGTGAAACGAGGAACGCACTGGCGAGATGGGTTGTATGGTGTTCCAGCAGGTGTATTTTGGACTGGATATCTTCAATTGAACAGCAACACGCCGTGGCAAGTTGCTGCTTTAAGCTGGTGGATTTGCTCTGTTTATTGAAGCGATCGAGTAAGGATCGAACCGAAGGGCGATTCTGTAGAGTAAACAGTAATTTACGGTTTAAATTCGCCTTAGGATTAAACGAAATTGCCACATGGTGTAAATTCGTTGCACTCAATCCGCCTACCGTTAAGCAATGGCGGATGGATTCGGTTGGAAACCCTGCCCAATGCTTGATCCGGTTAAACCGTTCTTCTTCAATAGCGGCTACCAATACGCCATTTTGAATTAAGCAAGCTGAAGCATCGCCATGATAAGCATTGATTCCAAGAATATTCATTGAAAGGTTATTCTTCTTTCACGAGGATCTGCCATATCTTCTTACCAGGGCCTCAACACTTATCCGGATGAATGCCACCTGTTGCACGCCATTGGCTGACCGAGCAACTGAGACCGATGAGATGTTTCAAAATGCCGGTGAGAAGGGTGATAAGCATCTTGACCCCTTTCTTTCCTGTTCCCTTGATAGACTAAACAATAGTTGTTCATCGGAATGCAAACGTGGTCGTTAAGCCAGAATGGTTACGGGTTAAGGCCCCGCAGTGGGAGCGAGTCGGCAAGGTTAAAGATGTTTTGCGGGATTTGGGGCTGAATACAGTTTGCGAAGAGGCATCCTGTCCCAACATTGGCGAATGCTTTAATGCTGGCACGGCAACGTTTTTGATTATGGGCCCGGCCTGCACCCGTGCCTGTCCCTACTGCGACATTGATTTTGAGAAGAAGCCGAAGCCACTCGATCCAACCGAGCCAGAGCGACTAGCCGAAGCGGTGCGGCGGATGCGGCTGAATCATGTGGTGGTGACCTCTGTGAATCGGGATGATTTGCCGGATGGGGGGGCAGCTCAGTTCGATCGCTGCATTCGCGCTATCCGATCCGCCTCCCCCGGAACCACGATCGAAGTCCTCATTCCAGACCTTTGTGCCAATTGGGATGCTCTGAAAATCATTGTGCAGGCGAATCCAGAAGTGCTGAACCACAATACAGAAACCGTGCCGCGCTTATATCGTCGTGTGCGGCCGCAGGGAGACTATGGGCGATCGCTCGACCTCCTGCAGCGCACTCGTCAACTGGCTCCCTGGATGTATACCAAAAGTGGCATCATGGTCGGACTAGGGGAGACCGACCAGGAAGTCAGACAGGTAATGCAAGACCTGCGATCGGTGGACTGCGACATTTTGACGATCGGGCAATATCTCCAGCCCAGCCAAAAGCATTTGGCCGTCCAAAATTTCATCACCCCTGAACAATTTGACGCCTGGCAACACTACGGCGAATCTCTGGGCTTCTTGCAAGTCGTTTCCTCACCCCTGACTCGCAGTTCCTACCATGCTGAACAAGTCAGAGCGCTGATGGAACGATATCCAAGGGAAGTAGGAATTATGAGTTATAAATTCTCCTGAAATGCTTTCCAATTCAAAATTCAAAATTCAAAATTCAAAATTCATCATTGCCATTATTGGTACTGGTGCCTGGGGAACGACTTTAGCTGCCCTGGCGACTCGGTCAGGTCACACGGTACGGCTCTGGTCGCGTCGGAGTGGAGATAGTCTGCGATCGCGGGTTGAAAATGCCGATATTGTGCTCTCGGCGGTGCCGATGAAGGGCGTGAGGGCGGTTGTTGAGCAGATGCAGAGGGTGCAGATTTCACCCAAGACGATCTTTGTCACGGCCACGAAAGGCTTACGACCAGAGTCTGGCAGTGAGACTCAGCTGCCCTTGCTGCCCTCTCAACTTTGGCAAGCGGCGTTTCCAAATCACCCGGTTGTGGTGTTGTCAGGCCCCAATCTGTCCAAGGAAATTGAGCAGGGATTGCCTGCAGCGACGGTGGTGGCGAATGCGGATTTGGCGATCGCAGACATTATTCAATCTGCCCTGTCATCTCCCAGCTTTCGGGTTTACACCAATGCTGATGGGCTGGGCGTGGAGCTGGGCGGCACACTCAAGAATGTGATTGCGATCGCGATCGGAACCTGCGATGGGTTACAGCTCGGAACCAATGCCAAAGCTGCCCTAGTGACCCGTGGACTGGCTGAAATCATTCGCATTGGCACCTATTGGGGAGCCAAGCCGGAAACCTTCTATGGCTTGTCGGGACTGGGCGATTTGCTGGCCACCTGCAATAGCTCCCTGAGCCGCAATTACCAGGTGGGCTACGGACTCGCCCAGGGTAAATCCCTGTCAGAAGTACTGGAAACCTTGCAGGGCACAGCCGAAGGCGTCAACACTACCCAGGTGCTGATTCAATTAGCCAGTCAGCAACACATCTCCATGCCAATTTCTCAACAGGTGAGTTTGCTTCTGAACGGCAAAATTACCCCCCAAGCTGCCGTTGAAGCCCTCATGCTGCGCGATCAAAAACCAGAAGGCTAAATAGGGCAAAGGTTATGCTAGCGTGGTTGCCAGTTTCATTACTCTGACACCATCGGCATGACAGACACTACTCTCCCTCCCCTGATTCAACAAATGATGAAACCGGAGTTTTACCCCCATCCGGTACAGGTACCCACCCCCACCCACGATCACGGTGGAGCCTATCTTGAGAACCCTGAGTTCTATCCTCCCCCCCAGGCTCCCGTTCAGTTGATTCAAACGCATGTGTCCTATGTGTTTCTGACGGGAGAGTATGCCTACAAAGTCAAAAAGCCGGTTAACTTTGGATTCTTGGATTACTCCACCTTAGAGAAGCGAAAGCACTTCTGTTATGAAGAGCTGCGCCTGAATCAACGAGCGGCGGCAGAGTTGTACTTAGAGGTGTTGCCCATTACTCGAACCAATGCTGATGCCGACGCTGCTTATCAGTTGGATGGGGCAGGAGCGATCGTCGAGTACGTGGTCAAGATGCAGCAGTTTCCGCAAGGCACGCTGCTAACTGAGATGTTTGAACGGGATGAGCTGACTGAAGATCTGGTGCAAGAATTGGCTGATGAGGTTGCCAAATTCCATACCGGCACTCAAACAAACGATTATATCCGCCGCTTTGGGGAAGTGGCTCAAATTCGCCAGGCCTTCGACGAAAACTTTGAGCAGACTGAACAGTACATTGGCGGGCCGCAAACCCAGCCGCAGTTTGACGAGACACGGGCCTACTGCGATCGCTTCTTTGCGGACCGGGACGCGTTGTTCGTTGAGCGGATGCGAAATAATTGGATTCGAGAATGTCACGGTGACTTGCACCTGCGCAATATTTGCTTCTGGAAGAATCGCCTCTGGCTGTTCGACTGCATTGAGTTCAATGAACCCTTCCGATTTGTTGATGTCATGTTCGACATCGCCTACATCGTCATGGATCTGGATGTGCGGCAACGTCCGGACCTGAAAACCCTGTTCCTGAATACCTACGTTGAGCAAACCGGTGATTGGGAAGGACTACAGGTTTTACCCATCTACGTCAGCCGGCAAACCTATGTGCGGGCTAAAGTCGCGTCCTTCTTGCTCAATGATCCCAGTGTGCCAGCCGCAGAGAAGCAAAAGGCTCATGATACCGCTGCTCTGTACTACCGTTGGGCATGGCAATATACCCATTCCTTGCAAGGAAGCACGGACGCCGCATTGGGCGGTCACCTCTTCTTGATGTCTGGACTGTCCGGTTCTGGAAAAAGCACGGTTGCGCGTCAACTCGCTCGTCAAATTGGAGCGATTCATATTCGGTCCGATGCGGTTCGTAAACACCTGGCCGGTGTGCCGTTGGATGAACGCGGGGACGCTGACCTCTACACACCTGAAATGACTCAAAAAACCTACGATCGCCTGCTTCATCTTGGTATCACCCTGGCCACCGAAGGCTACCCCGTGATCCTCGATGCTAAATACGATCGCCAACAACTTCGGCAGTCCGTCATTCAAGCCGTTGAGCAAGCAAACGCCAACTCAGCCATCCCCTATCACTCCAGATTCTCCACTGCACCGCGCCTCTGGACGTGCTGCGCGATCGCCTGCACCAGCGTCAGAACGATATTTCCGACGCCACCGCAGACCTGCTCCCTAACCAGCACATGGACCCCTTCACCGGCCGCGAAACTCCTTACCTGAAAACCTTAGACACAACGCAGGATTTGGACGCACAATTAAGGGAAGGAGTGAGGAGTGAGGAGTGAGGAGTGAGGAGATTTTGGATTTTGGATTTTGGATTGAACACCCTCTGTGCCTCTATCTCCTCCCTAGCCCCTAACCCCTAGCCCCTACCCCTACCCTCAATGGCCCTCAGAGCAAACTCCTCAGCAGGATTCTCCACCGGATCTAAACTGATTATCTTTGCGGTGATCGTTTTTTCCCTATTGGGATATTCAGTGTTTCTCAGCATTTGTCTGGGAGTGATTGCAGGCGTTACCGGTGGATTCATTGCCTCCTGGTGGAATGCCAAAGAGGACTTTATTACGGATGAGCCGTCCACGGTGGCAGCAACCGTTGTCGAGGAGGGGGTTAAGCCAGGATTCCCCTTACGCGCTCGATCGCGTCCCCCTCGATATGGCATAGGGGTCAGGCTAGCCAGGCGATCGCGGACTACTGGCGCTGTTCGTCGTTTCGGTTGGCCGTTGTTCCGCCGCCGTCGCCGAAGACGTTAGCCCAGTGTTTAGAGATCACCAGGTTTAGAGGTTACCAATGGTCTATCAATGGTCTAACGGCGCGGAAACTGAACGATATTGGTGCGGCGATCGTACTGACCGAAGGGTGCAAATGCGATCAACAGGTTACCAACGCGGAATCCCTCCGCTCCGAATCTTAACCCTTCTCCCTGGAAAATGATTTCTGAGAAGGGGGTCGTACCCACAATACCCAGGAAGCCATTTCCGGGAAAACCCAGTACCTCGTTAAACGATACGGTTCTGGTTTCATTGCCGTCAAAGTTACCGGAGAGAGTCAAGCCATTGCTGTCGGACGTTCCAATCCAATCGGCACCCAAAGCCAGGATGGGAATCGGAAATCGCCAGCAGATCCGGCCGAACGCAGACGAAACACCACTGGCAGTATCAACCATGCCAAAGTACCGCCCACCACTCACCTCATTGTTAATCGTGCCTCCCTCACCTGTACTGATAATGCCACTGGCAAATGTAATCGTCGTTGCATTGGCAATGCTCGTCTCAAAAGTCTCGGTGGCGGTAGTAAAACGGCAGACAGTGGCTCCAAAAGTAGCACGCTTGGTGGAAACGGTGAAGGTACGGGTCGGTTTGACATCCAAGCTATTTAGACTGGGTGCTGCGCTTTTAGCAATCTCAGGTTTGCGAAGTGAAGAGGGAGTATACATAAGAAGCTGTTTGTAAATAGATATGAAGCGAGCGTTCAACAGGAGAGGAAAAGAGCGATACCTAAGCAATCCATACTATTGCGGGAAAGCAAATGAGCCAACCCTTTTACGACAGTGACTTGACC
>JAAUSG010000283.1 GCA_012034055.1 Leptolyngbyaceae cyanobacterium RU_5_1
GGACAGAGGACGGAGGACGGAGGAGTCTTTTCCTCATTCCTCATTCCTCATTCCTCATTCCTCATTCCTCATTCCTCATTCCTCATTCCTCATTCCTCTTAATAAACTCCTCCTCATTCACCAACCGGCCCATCTTCTGAAACTCGCGCTTGGCCGCCTTCAGTAGATGCTGCATCTGAACGCCTTGGCCGTCTTCTGCGGCTAAAAACGCGGCGGCTAATGCAATATTACGAATGTTGCCACCGGATAGCTTGAACTGTTTTGCGATCCACTCTAAATCGACCTCTGCACCCATCGGGGTTTGTTTAGGAAAAATTCCTGCCCAAATCCGCCGGCGATCGCGATCGTCTGGAACGGGAAACTCGACAATGAAGCGAATCCGCCGCGTAAAGGCTTCGTCCAGGTTCTGGCGCAGGTTGGTGGTTAGAATCGTGATGCCTTCGTATTCTTCCATTTTTTGCAGCAGGTAGGCGACTTCCAGGTTGGCGTAGCGATCGTGGGCATCTTTGACTTCTGAGCGTTTGCCAAACAGCGCATCGGCCTCATCAAACAGCAGAATCGCGTTGGCTGTTTCTGCCGCCGTGAAGACCCGATCCAGATTCTTCTCGGTTTCGCCAATGTACTTGCTAACGATTTGTGACAGATCAATTTTGTACAGGTCCAACTGCAATTCGTTGGCAATCACTTCGGCGGACATGGTTTTGCCCGTGCCAGGGGAACCTGAAAAAAGCACATTCACGCCCTTACCCAGGGATAGCTTCTGGTCAAATCCCCATTGCTGACCGACGATGGGGTGATATTTGACCTGATTACAAATTTCCTTGAGTTGGGTGAGCTGATCAGTCGGTAGAATCAGGTCGTTCCAGGTGTATTTGGGTGAGATTTTGCGGGCGAGGGAAGCGAGATCGGTTCCAGAGTGTTGGCGGGCTGCGGCAAATAGCGTGTGTAACGATGAAGGGTTTGATGAGGCTGCGATCGCCCCTTCCCATTCAGTCTGGATTTGAGCGGTGGCGATCGCGGCTTCAATTTGCGCAGGCGTGAACCGAAAGCGATCGCTGAGGGTATCGATCTCAGTATCCCTCAACGCCATGCCAGTCCGTACCAGATTGGACTGCCAGCAAACCCGGCGCTGCCCAAAAGTGGGAACTGGAAAGTCAATTTCCAACACGCGCACGGGATTGATCTGATGGGCAGACCAGGGTGCTTGACCTGACACAATCGTAATCCCAGAAGCATTCATCAATGTTTGCAGCAGTTGCCGATCCATTCCAGTTGCAGATTGGCTCAGTGCTATATCCACGTTGGACAGGTACAGGACGGCAGACTGGCATTTGGCTTCCCGCAACAACACTATCAGCACCGTTTCAATCTCAACCTTTTTTTGCTCCACTGCCAGCCGCAGATCGGCAGACAGCAGGGGCCGGTTCACGTGATGGGCGATCGCCTCTGCCGTTCGACGCTTCCCAACTCCAGGAATACCGCGAAAGTACAAACACAGCGGCTTCTGAGTGCTCCAGGCGGCTTGTATCAGCGTTTCCAGTCCTTTTTTGATCTCTGGGCTGAGGAATAGCTGCGCCAAGGATGTGGCAGGCTGGTAGAGTTCACTGAAGCGGTTCAGCCGCGCATCCAGACCGGGTTGACCCAGGAGCCAGCGAACTACCTGCTCATCGAGTTTGAGGAAATGGGCCAATAGGGAGGGGTGAGGCTGATTTGGATCGGGAATCAGATGCAGGAGTCCGTGTCGAATCAAGGGCGCATCCAGTGCCAGATGAACTCGCTCCGTTAGCTTGCTGGAGGGCGATGCACACAGCAAATTCAGTGCCAGGTCTACACTTGGACGCTTGCGCGTCACGTCATCCTGCAGGTAGGCGTAGATCCGTTCATAGCGCAGATCAATTTCAGATGCCAGCGCCAGGATGATCAGAGCACTATCCAATACCGCTAAATCAAAAGTCTGTTGCAGCCAGGTCAATCGAGGTACCTGACAAATCGCTTCCGCAAAGAACTCTGATGCAATTCCATCTGTTTGAAACGGAGAGGAGCCGGGTTCCTGCCCCAAAACCCGTTCAATGTCTTTTTGACTCAAGTAAAGCCCCCGATAGGGATCGATCGCAGCTTCCGGCCCATACGCCACCTGAGCCGCAGATACAGCTCGTTCAAGCAGGCGATCGAGCTGTTGCAAGATGGGCAGCAAATCGGTTCCCATAACTGAATTTCAAATATTCTCTATACGATAGATCGGAATATATCGCGATAGATCGGAATAAAATTGGCAACGGATTTTGGAGCGGATGAGGTTGGATCTGTTTCCTGTGTGTTGCCAGTGCTCACAAGTTGTATTTATCAATCAGTCTGAGCCAGAGGAAGCAAATCCCGACTAATCCCAAACAAAGCAGAATCCCAAAAAGGGTTGGTGCAATGTCGGCGCGATCGATTTGAGAGCTGCTCAGAAGTATTAGCACGGTAGAGAGACTGGCAACGCCTGCGATCGCCAGTCCAAATCGCCTCCAGTTCATTGGAGTGGTAGTCGCGATCGCAGGTTTGACCGTGGATGAGGGATGGGTCTTTGGTGGTGTGACAGCCGTTGAAACTTGACTTGCGATCGTCATTCTTGGGCCTGTGAGAACTGTTGGAAGTTGGTTTGCCACCCGACTCCTGACTGCTTTTGTGGCGGTTCCAATTGTTTGCGAAACGGTTGCTTTTGCTTTGTGGGTGAGGCCTGGAGCTGCCGGAAAGATATCAACGCCCAGATCAACTCTGCGTTCGCACCAGTAACACTGACCGTAGGATTGGCTGTACCAGTGGGTTTTGGCTTTCCGGCATTGCTTGAGTTCGGGTACGGCAGACTGCAGCGCTCTCAGCCACTGTTCAGCGGTTGGGCGCAGTTCAGGTTTGGTGTGCCCTTCGTTGAAGCAGCGCAAAAACAACGCTGAAGGGCTGGATGCACCACCTCTAAGGGAATCGTGAGTGGACCTGGCTGGATCAGGCTATTGGGCGCATAGGCCCAATAACCTCGCCGAAGCAGTTCGTTGGGTTCGGGGGAGTCGCCCAATCCAACCCACCTGCCTTTAAAGGGGTGATCACCAAACAGCAGCAGGTAAATAATCACGGCGAGGCGAAAGCGATCGTGCAGGATTGTTTGCTCAACAGTCGCCAAATCGTGTTCCAGGAGTTCTGGCGGTGTAAAGCCCTCTGAACCCACTGGACAGCGGTATAGCTCACCCGTATTGGGATCGCGAACCTGGAAGGAATCGGTATCAATCACCGCAGGCAGCGCCCGATTATTCACCAAAATGTTCTGCGGTTTGATATCTCCCAACACATAGCCTGCTCGGTGAATTGCCCAGACAAAAGACGCGATATTGGCGGCAGTTGTGTGCAGGTAAAGCCAGTTGAATCCAGGCAGTACCTTCTGGCGACGTTGAGGATTATAAACATCCAGAAGATCGACGCTGTCTGCGATCGCGGGCATCAGAAATCCGACGCCCTTCCCACTCGCATCCCGCAAAATTGACTTGGGCCAGGCAAAGGAAATGTGATTGATATGGGCGTTTGGATCTTTGGGGGGATGCGCTACCATCACCTCCAGCTTCCGAATTCGCTCCGAGTGTGGCGAGTAATAGATCTTGGCGAAATAACCTTCAAGATCGGTTTGCCAGATCCGCCCTTCACCGCTACTGGCAATCTGTTTAAGCAGGGAAATTGGTTGGCCCGTGCTGGTGCAGGTGAGAGTGTTCATAGGAGGAAGAGAGATTGAAGATTGAGGATTGGAGATTGAAGATTGAAGACAGGTGGCTGTTTACTACTGCTAACAACGGATAGTTAAAAACCAGCCAATCTGCTATCTAAAATCTGCAATCTAAAATCAAATGACCAACAACTAACTATAAAGGCCTAGCAGCAGTGTTTTATCGTCGTCTGTGCGGGCACTGAGTCGATCTGATTCCAGAAAGTTGAGCAAATAGGTGTCTTCTTGCTCTGGGTGTTGGGTTTCCTGCAGGTATTCCTCCAAGGGTTTGAAGAACGGTGGAAACACAGTCCAATCGCTCAGGCGAATGGCAACTCTTTCGAGGGCGTCGGTTGAGGCACAGATGAAGGTTTGTTGTCCTGATAACACTCGCACTTGGAGTTCATCTAGCGCAGTGGTTGAGGTGACAAAGGTGGTTTGATTGGCATATTCCCCTTTGTCGGGTCGGAAGATCAGTTGATAGTCCCCTTTTTGAGGACGCACCACAATGAATCCGTCGCCAATTTGCATGGCGGCTATCCAAGCAGGCGTTGCCACGAATGCCAGCAACGTACAAGCCAGGTCATCGACTGAGTAGCCGTTATGTGTAGCGTGTTTCTGGAGCACCGACCGGGCTTTTGCCACTACTTTTGTAAACAGCTTATTTGCTTGCTCTTGAGAGGGTGGGTGGGGCAGCGATCGCCAGGAGCCGTGCCGCTCGTGAAACCATTCCTCAGTTCGGACTAGCAGATCAAGAACCGTTTCAACGGCCAACTTAGCGCCCGTATCAGCGTGTTTGGCGCTGCCTGCCCCATCTGCGATCGCGCCCATGATCACATCACCCAGGATGCGATCGCTCCCGTAATCTTGACAGGGAAGATACTGCCGCTGGTGGCTGGTTCCAATGGCAGAACGAGCAACTGCTTTCCAGGTCACAAAAAATCCTGAGCCTCCATTGCAAATAGGAAAATGCAAAATTAAAAATTAAAGGGTTTGCAATTTTTAATTTTGGCACTTTTTAATTGTTGTTCTAACTTGTAATCTGTGCCCATCCCACAGGTGGCAGCGAGATCGCTTCCCCAACCTTGCCGCTGGATACTCGCTTCATGGAGGTACTGAGCCAGACAAATAGGGGTTGAAAATCTAAGCCATTCAGGAGCACGGGCGGACGCTCCGGTGAGGCAATTTGGCTCAAGGTTTTCATATCGGCTCCTTCTACAGCAACCGCAAAGAAACAGAACTTTCGCTCCGCCTCCCCCTGTTTCACTCGCTCTGCGGCACTTTCCCAGCTATCCGTCGGTGCTCCATCGGTAATCAAAAACACCCAGGGGCGGTAATATTGAATTCCATTCGCTTTGTAAATTTCCTTACGCCCTTCAAGCAAATCCAGAGCGTAGTTAATCGCCTCTCCAATCGGAGTGTAACCCTCTGCACCTAGCTCTGGCGGAGAAAATTGGTCAACTGTGGCAAAATCTTGAATCAGCTGTACCGGTCCAAAGGTAACGATCGCCACTTCCACACTCAGGGAAGCTTTGGTATCTTTCTGGACATCTTCTTTAAAGACACTAACTCCACGGCTCAACGCCTGGATGGGTTGCCCGGACATTGAGCTGGAGGTATCCAGCAGCAGAATGACAGGGCAGCGGTTTTCAGGGTTTTCGACAAATTCAGGTAGTCCTACAGGCATCTGACTTCTCTTCCCGGATTCAGTGTCCCCAATTCTATCGCTTGTTGTCCGCTTGTTGATTTCTCCAAAGGTTCTATTCAACTTTTCGTGTAAGCCCCTACAGGACGTGGTTTTCTCTTGACGTTCAACCTCGTGCCAGTTGCCTCGCGCCTATGTTCAACGTTCCCGATACGCTCTGGGTGTGCCTCCGGTAAGTTTGTGAAAATATTTGGTGAGCACCAATCCAAGTTAGTAAACCCGACAAAGCCGCGCATTCAACGGAACCAGTGCCACTATACGACTGGTTTAACTATCGGACGCGCCCTGCCAATAGCGGAGCCGCTTGCAGGAGGGTTTGGGTGTAGGGATGTTGGGGATGGGTGAAGATCTCCTGGACGGGGCCGAGTTCGACGATTTGACCGGATTGCATAACCGCGATGCGATCGCAGAAATATCGTGCTACCCACAAATCATGGGTAATAAATAGGTAGGTCAGATTAAATTCCTGTTTTAACTCGCGCATCAAATCCAAAACCTGGGACTGCACGGTAGCATCTAACATGCTGACCGGCTCATCGCAGATCAAGAGTTGCGGATGGGTGATCAGGGCACGGGCGATCGCGACCCGCTGTTGCTGTCCGCCAGAGAGTTCTGACGGATAGCGGTTGTAATAGTTTTGAGTCGGAGTGAGCCGAACCCGCTCCAGCATTTCCAACACCCGCGCTCTGGCTTGTTCAGGAGTTACCAGATGGTGAATTAAGAGTGGATCCGCAATGCTTTCCCCAACCGTCATCGTTGGGTTCAAGCAAGCATGCGGATCTTGGAATACCATCTGCATCTGCCGTCGCTGCTGTTGCAGGGAGCGTCGAGACAGGTTGGTTAAATTTCGTCCCCCAAATTCGACTTGTCCAGAGGTTGGGCGGATCAGCTGCAGAATTGTGCGCGACAGCGTGCTCTTGCCGCACCCCGATTCTCCAACCAACCCCAGCGTTTCACCGGAATAAAGATCAAGGGTAATGCTATCCACGGCTTTAATCGTCTGACTGGTTCCAGAAAACAGTTGAGCCAGGAGATTCTGTTCCAGAGTGTAGTGCTTGGTGAGGTTTTGGAGACGGAGGAGGGGGGGATGGGGGATAG
>JAAUSG010000284.1 GCA_012034055.1 Leptolyngbyaceae cyanobacterium RU_5_1
CATTTGGTAGGGGCAGGTTTTGCCAGAGTCTCTGCATCAAGTCGATGGGTTTAATGCCAAACCTGCCCTTACAGGTATTTTGTTTGCTAGAAATCTCCTAAATCATTTGACGATGGCAACTCAAATTAGTTGCACGGGCACAAGATAGGCGCTATAACAGTCACTCGTAGTACGCATCAGTATGGCAAGTGGGGGGTTGTATGAGCTTATCTAGACACCGCGATCGCTGCATTCGATGGACTGCATTACTGCTTTGTATCAGTGGAACAGGGCTGTTAGTCAATGGCCCAACGACCTTCGCTAGTGACCTTCCTTCATCTTACAAGGTTGCCCAAACTCCGATAGAGCGGATTACCTTCTATGTCAACCCTGCGATCGGGCAAGATGCTGCCGGGTTTGGCAGCGAGACCCGGCCATTCCGCACGATTAGCTTTGCCTTGCAACAGTTGGCGGCGATCCAGGAGGAGCAACGCGGGAACCCGATCCCAACGATTATCAGGCTGGTGCCCGGGACCTACAGTCAGCAGACGGGTGAAACATTCCCATTGGTGCTGGCAGAGGAAACGTCGTTGTTGGGAGATGAAAGCACTCGTGGACAAACCGTTGTGATTGAGGGGGGCGGTTACCGCGTTAGCCCAACCTTTGCCGGACAAAACATGACGATTTGGGCAGGTAAGAATTCCCAGATCCGAGGGGTGACCGTGATCAACAAAAATGTGCGCGGTACCGGAATTTGGATCGAGTCTGGCAGTCCAGCGATCGCCAACTCTATCTTCACCCAAAGCCACCGGGAAGGCATTTTCATCACCGGCACCGGAAATCCCAAAGTCGAAGGGAATATCTTTACGGCGAATGGCGGCAATGGCATTTCCGTTGCCAACAACGCCAGAGGTGAAATTCAGGACAACCTGTTTCAAAACACCGGTTTTGGTCTGGCGGTGAGTGAAAATGCCACACCCAGGATCGCCAGAAACCGAATTATTCAGAATGTAGACGGCATCTACATGAATGACGCGGCTCGTCCCACCTTGCGCGACAATGTGATTGAAAACAACAAGCGGGACGGAATTGTGGCCACGACTCGTGCTCGTCCTGACCTTGGCACCCTGGAAAGTGTCGGTAACAACATCATCCGCAACAACGGCAAACACGACGTCAATAACGGCACCCCTGACGTGCTGTACTCTGTTGGCAATACGCTTGATACGAAGAAGATTGCCGGTCAGGTGGAGTTGAGCGGTCCTCCGGCTGACAATAGTCTGGCAGCACAAACCACCTTTGTGGATGTGCAGGGGCATTGGGCACAGCCTTACATCGAAGCGCTGGCAAAGCGGAATATCATCAACGGTCTGCCTGGTGGCGTTTTCAAACCCGATGCTCCCGTGACACGGGTTCAGTTTGCGTCTATTATCAACAAGGCGTTTGCGCCCTCTGCGAAGCGATCGGCGATCGCATTCAAAGACATTGACAGCACCTTCTGGGGCTACCAACCCATTCAAGCCGCTGTTCAAAGCGGATTCATGAACGGTGATCCAGACGGACTGTTCAAACCGGATCAACCCGTTCTCAGAGTCCAGGTATTAGTTGCCCTCGCCAATGGTTTGGGCTTTAACAATGGCGATCCGAGTCTACTTTCCATGTTTCAGGATGCCACCGCCATTCCCGACTACGCCGCTGGCCCGGTTGCCGCTGCCACTCGCAACAAAATTGTGGTGAACTACCCCACCCTGACCCAGCTCAACCCCAATCGAGAAGTGACTCGCGCCGAGGTCGCCGCGTTTGTTTACCAGGCCCTCGTCAACGCTGGCAAAGCAGAAGCCATTTCGTCTCCCTACATCGTTCTGGTTCCTTGAATACTAAAATGGGAGATGGCTCAACGAGTACACCAATCTACATTGACCGGGGGGGAGGTTTCCTGTGCTGGGTAGCTCTCAGCCCTGGCTATTTTTTGAGCAACCAGCACGGTTGTTTAAGGAGGAATCTATGAACCGCAAGGAAGCCAAAGAACCGGAGAAACGACAACAAACGCCTGAAACCCAAGCTCAAAAAGTTTGGGAGAAATACAGCTCTCCGCCAATGGACTTCATCATGAAGAATCCTAAGATGACGCCGGTCATCCTACTGATTTTGGCTGCTGTACCGATCGCGACGGTTGCCTTTATTCTGGGAATCCTTTTGCTGGGACATTAGGGTTACACCAAATTGAACAAGGTTCGGATTCCTTCGCTGCCAATCTCCACAGCCAGGGCTGCCAGCAGAAATCCGAGCAGTTTTGTCACAATTAGCGATCCTTGAATTCCAATCCAGCGATCGATCTGAGTTGCCTGGCGCACGATAATCCAGGTGACGAACATGGCGGAGAGAATTCCAATTACCACACTCAGGTGAGCATTGGGAGCATCTGCCATCAGAATCATCACCGTCGTTAACGTTCCCGGCCCGGCCAGCAACGGAAGCGCCAGCGGCGTAATGGCAACATCCCGCTCCTGCTCAACCACTGGCGTATCCAATTCTCCGTTCAACATCTCCAGCGCAATCAGCAGCAAGATCAATCCGCCTGATACCTGCAAAGAGGCAATGCTAATGTGCAGGTAATTCAAGATCGCTTGCCCCCCAAAGGCAAATGCCAGAATCACCAGCGTTGCTACGGTACTAGCTTTGTCAACCGCCCGATTTCTCTCATCGGGTTCCATCCCTTTGGTCAACACCAGAAACAAGGGTGCATTGCCCAGCGCATCCGCGATCACAAAGACGGCCGTGAAAGTGCGAACAATGGTAGGAATGTCCACGTTGAGCGGCTCAAAACAGGTCTCCCTCAGAATATCTGGTTTTGTGGGAAAGTGTGCGGTGATCGCTCAATGCAGTTCGGCATCATATCTTAGAAGTCATTTCTTCTAGTTAAGTTAATGAGATTTCAGTACCTAAGATAGAAATCCGACTTCTAAAGAGGCAAAATTATTATCACCAGTGACAATTAAAGACGCACTGAACAACGCAAGACGGAAGTGACGATGTTTGAAAGGGCTTTTACCACATACACTCAAGGCTGGCTCGATGCTCATCCGGGATTTGCCTGGGCGATCGGTCATCCTTTTTGGACATTGGGAATCCTGCTACTGATTGTGTTCGTGTTTTGGGGATTACTGAAGGCGATCGTTCGGTTCATCGAGAAAGCCTGGTTAGTGATCCTGCAATCTCCGTTCAGGCTGGGACAATGGTTATTCAAAATCAGCACTCAATCCTTCAAGGGCAAATCTGCACTGCAGCCCGCTGCGCTTGAAACCAGCAATACCATTGGCTCTGAACCTGGCAATGGTGTTGCATGTGAATCCATCAGTAGCATTACCCTTGAACCCACTTACACGCATCAGCGCCTCGTCGAGATTTTAAATAGACTAGAAACCCTCAAACACGAACAGGATAAGCTGTTGCAAGAAGTTAGAGCCATTGTGTCTCAACAGGGATCAGGGCTTGTGGATTGAACCATTTAACCCTTCTCAATAGGGAATTGGATTTCCGTCACATAAGACTCATTGTCTTAACCACGGCTTCGCCATTCCCATCGCTCTCTTTGTAGTCAGGGTCATGCCAGATGGCCGCACAATAATCAAACCTGGTCACTCCATGCTGAGACAAAAAGCCTATCAATTCATTTAGGACTTCGCATTTTGACTAAAACCTCGGAGGTTTTAGTCACTATCGTTCGGCACAACGCTTGATTCTGGGTTAAACCTCCGAGGTTTGCGTAAGTCCTGTCATTTTGACCTGTTGATCTTTGATCGGTCTAAGTCGTGGGAGATTTCTGAGTTCCTTTATCGGCTACGGAAGATGGCTTTGTGCCTGTATTCCGCACATTCATGATCTTGCTTAAGAGATCAAACCAGAAGGGCGCACCCATCGCGATCGCAATTCCGCTCACCAGCCAACCGATCACAATTCTGCCCATATCGATTCCATGCCTGCCCGCGATCTCGCCCATTCGCAGCAGGTTAAATCCCTGATCAGTAACCGTCTGGTCATTGAGACAGTCTCTGTAAAAGCTCCTCCATTCGTTTGGGTTAGTCTTCAAGTCAGGAGGAGGACAGTTAAACTGCTGCCTCAAGTTAGCGGGTGTCCACCGCAGCGGCAGCGAAATTTCCTGCAGCACTTCATCGGTGTTGCGCTTCAATTCCCTTAACCGATCGCGGTTATACAACTCGTCACTTTTAGTCGTTTGGGTGATTTCACCGGCACGTTGGGTGATCACCTGCCGCAAATCGTCGTCTCCAGATAATCGGGCCACCACATGAAACGTATCCGCATTGGAAACTAGTGCAATACAGAATCCAATGATAATCGCAACGCCTTTTGCATTCCGTTTGTAAACCCCTGAGGCTCGGCCCATCGAGCGATCGAACCAACTGGAAACTTCATTGGTGAACTGGTCAAGCTGTTTTTCCGTTCTCACCACCTTGGTTTGAGCACGCCTGGCCAGGATTGCAAGACTTTGCTGCACCGAGGTGGGAACTTTCTGCAAAATGTCTTGAATTTGTTCGTAAGTTTGATAGTTGCGGTAAATCTTGCGTTGCTCTGGTGAAAGCTCCTGAAGTGCAGTATTAATGCAAAGCTGGCTTTCTTCATTCGACATCATGCCCAGCGATTGCTTGACACTCTGTGCCAGTGTCACGGCGTCAAGATCAGTCAGGGGTTGAGTAACTTCGCTATTTCCAATAAACAGCCTGCCTTGGTTTTTGAGCAACCCGGCAATACTCTCAACCACTCGGACAATATGGTGTTGATAGAATTGCCAGATTTTATAAACCTGCTGATCGGCAGCGGTCATTGCGCTTAATTGATTGTCAATGTAGCTCTGAAACTCCTCCTGGGTCATTTCTTGTGAAATCTGGTTCAGTGCCTCTCGCACAGATCGTCTCAGCCGTTCTGAATTAATCTCAGTCACTTCCACCTCACCCTCAAACAGCTTGCCCTGACTCTGAAGCTGCGCTGCGATCGCCTGAATCACTTGCAAAAGGTTTTTCCAGTCCTGATAGGCCTGCCGTTCTGCAGGAGACAGACTGCCTAGCGCGGTGTTGATGGCAGGTTGATACTCCTCTTTCAGCAGAACAGTATCGTTTTCCAACAGATTGGCATCGTTGTTTAGCAAATCCACATTACCAGGCGTTCTGGCAACCAGGTTGCCCGGAGTTGAGGGTTGTAGCTGATTCCCCCTGGCATTAACCTTTTGATTTGGGTCTTTAAGCATCCTCAAAAGAAACACCAAAACTGGTCTAACCTGCTCGGCTATTTTGCTAACTTCATAGGCCAGTGCAATCTCTCGATAAGCTGTTTTGATTTCCTGATAGGTCATGCTGGCGCGATCGAACACTTCCGCCAGTTCCAGCAAATTGGGTCGCAGTTTTCCGGATGAGATAGCTCGTTCGTTTTCGCTTTTCTCACCAAAGGTGCTTGACTTCAAAGCATTCAAACGCTTCTTGAAATACGTTAGTTGTTGCTTTTCACCACCCGATAGTGGAACAGATGTCGCGTATTCAGAATCCATCTCAGAGCTATGGGCAGAGATTTTTTCGTCAATTTGACTAATGTAAACATCCAATCCCTCTCGCATTCGCTCCACGCAAGTTTCTAGATCCGCTTCTCCTGCTCTAAAATCCCTCAAAATATCGTCATACTCTTCAACTAAAGCCTCAAAATCTTTATTTTTGTTATTAAGGGTAAGAATTAAATTTGCGGTTTCTCCAGTTTGATTGAGGTCTTGAGCCAGACTTTTTGCCTTTTCTGATAAGACTCGAATCCCCCCTTTTTCTCGGTAGTCCTTGTCCTTAAAGTAGTCATCATCGGGGATGATGGGTCTACTGCCAGTGTCATTATTTCCTTCTGCACTCTCGTATTGCCCAATAATTCGAGCGACAAATTTTTCCAGGCGAATCTGAGTGAGTTTATCAATTAACGTTACCATGCCCACTCGCTCAAGCAGGGTAGTAGCAAATGTTTCAGGCGAAATATATGAAGGAGCTGTTGTGTTTCTGCCAAACACTCTTTTTCCAAGAATTGTTGGAATTAGATACAGAATTCGATAGATTGATTGTCCAAGATTGCCGAGTAGACCTCTTGAACTCTGATTCATATTTTTAATCAGAGGGTCGTTATAGATCGTCTCAATAAAGCCAGTTAATTGATCGTCTTTTTGAGTTCCGTATCCACCTGCTAATAAATTTTGAATGGATTCTCTTAAATGCTTTGCTCTCCACTGTAGAACAGTAGAAATGAGTTCCTGAATTTCGGAGGCCAGCAAACTCGCAATCAGGTAAATGAAAACTAACCCGATCGCAATATCCAGAACAACAGGTAGATTCATATAGAATTTCTACGAATAAAGAATCAGTGCATACTATAAAACAGGAATGAATTCAGTATGTTATTGCCTTAAACAAACTTAAATTAAAAGCGATCGCGCCAAGAATATTCTTGGTCGCGATCGCTGGGCTAGTTTCTAACTTCCAAAGATTAAACCGAGTTTAGGTTTAAC
>JAAUSG010000285.1 GCA_012034055.1 Leptolyngbyaceae cyanobacterium RU_5_1
TCCTGGGTAGGGGACTCATTCCCCCCCACCCCCCCGCAAGAAGTTGACGGTTCGCCTCATAGTCAGCATGTTCTTTCGAGGCGTAGCAGTAGAACCTTGCCTCTAGCCATCCAACCCTTTGGAGGGGCGTGGGGACGCAATCGTCCCCCACCTTGGGGGGTTTGGGGGGCTACCCCCCAAGCGTTGATTGTTGCAATTACAGTTTCCTTGACTGTTGCAATTACAGTTTCCGTTCAGGACTTTGAGTCCGCCCTACCTATTCCTGGGGAGCACGAACAAGACCAGCCCCAACATCAAAGGGATCAAACCCGCTCTTCAAACTAGACGTAATTGCCGAGCCGATGACGCGAGATGTCAACTCAAGGGAGCTAAACCGTCCACTGCGCTTAATCTTCTCAGCCCAGAGCGCAATCAGACCGGCAACGTGCGGAGTGGCCATACTGGTGCCGCTGAACGAGACGAGTCCGCCACCCGTTTTTGCAGAAAGGACGTTGACGCCCGGGCCAGAGACATTCGCACCTGTGTTTGAAAAGGGCGCAACGACCAAACCTCCACTGCCTTCACCCAGTGCGGCAACGGAGATGATCCCTTCGGCGATCGCGGGCGGAGCCACACCCACTTCCCAATTTGGATTGATCCCTCTGCGGCTCTCATTTCCGGCGGCAGCTACAATCACGGCGGCTTGAGAGAATGCCGTCCGAGCCTCCACAAACGATGCCAATGTTGCAAACAGTTGGGTATTGGTGCGATACCCTTCCAGGGCGCTGGACACCGCCAGTTCAGTGGGCAAGCCGCGCCGCTCCAGCTCCTTCACATAGCCGGGAAAATCGATGCCGAGGGACATGGAAACCACATTGGCACCGTTGTCGATCGCCCACAGAATCGCATTACAAATCAGATCACTCGATCCGCCTTCGCCGCCCAGCACCTTACCAATCAACGCTTTCTGAATCCCCGGTGCAACGCCAATCCGCGTTCCATTCACGTCGCGCCCAAAAATGGTGCCGGCACAATGGGTGCCGTGCCCTTCCCGGTCACCGTCACCTTCGCCTGTGAAGTCCTTCTGAACCAGTTCGACCCCGGAAAATGCGGGATGGGAGGCATCAATGCCGGTATCCAGTACGGCTGCAACAACGCCGTCTCCGCTAAATGGCGAGGTGTCTGCTCCGACTGCTTTCACACCCCAGGTGATGGTCTGTGTGGCAGGAGCGGCTGCGCCTTCGACATCGACGGGCGCGATTAATTTCATCGGCATGGAGGGCGCGATCGCCACAATCTCTGCACTGCGGCTTAAATCCGATATTCTGCTCTTCTCAATTTCATCCACTTCAACCGTTAGAGCTGGGAACTCTAGTTCCGCTCTGCCGGGCATTGCGAACCGTCCCATGAACGGGTCACGGGTTGCTGAACCACTGCTTCTCAGGATGATATGTTTTGCTTTCATAGTTCCTCTGGTTTAAGGTGTGTGAGATTGTGTGCTGAGAGACCCAGTGACGATGACAGCGACAGGGCTGCCGCGATCGCCATCAACCGGTCACTTAAACCTATCAAGGAAACCTTGACGTGTCGGTATTACAGACCATTTAAGGCTTCACCGCAACTAAACCTTGTCCCCGTCCAGACCTGGAGTTTTTCTTAAGGGAAAGCTACAGATTCTGAGCTGGACGTGGTTTAGAAGTTCCGAGTAGGCTCGTTTGAGATCGTCCAGTTGGTAGTGGGCGTTCAAGCCACTGGGATTGGGTAACACCCAGAGCATGGCTCCAGACAACGACTCGTTTTGGTTTCCGATCGCGGCTTTGGGGCGATCAAAGGCGGTGCGATAAGCGCTAATTCCCAACACCGCAAGGAATGGGGGGCGATACTGCTGCACTTTGATCGCCAACTGGTGTTGACCGGCAACAAGTTCTTCTACATCAAGGTCATCTGCTCTTGCGGATGCGCGATCGACAATGTTCGTCAATCCACAGCCAAACTGCAACAGGGTGCCGTTTGCCATTGATGTGTTCCTGATGATCAGGACATGGCCCATCAGATGTTACGTTTAATAACGTCGGTGTCTGAATTTCCTTACGGACTATGTGTATACTTCAGCCTATTTTCAACCTCTTCATTGCGCTGCTTATTCTAGTCACGGTCTCACCCCTTCCGGCTCAAGCGGCTAGCTCTTCTACCATTCGCGCCTACGACGATGTGCAAGTTACGACCAAAGACTATTCGGGTCAAAGCTTACCCCAGGCAGAGTTTGGCAAGACGAATCTGCAAAATGCTAACTTCAGTGGCGCAAACTTGCGAGGTGCCGTATTCAATGGCTCAGTTCTAACGAATGCTAACTTTCATGGAGCAGACCTGAGTGACGGGATTGCTTACATCACTGACTTTTCCAATGCAGATTTGAGCAACGCGATTCTGACCTCAGCCATGCTGCTCAAGTCCAATTTTGAGGGCGCAACGATTACTGGAGCTGATTTTAGCAACGCAGTCCTGGAGCGCGACCAAATGCTGCTGTTGTGTAAATCAGCCAGCGGCACCAATCCAGTTACAGGGGTGGATACGCGGGATTCGTTGGAATGTCGATAAGAGGGGTGAGGGGTGAAGAGATGAAGGGGTAAAGAGATGAAGGGTTTACATTATCGCTTCATCCCTTCATCATCCCTTCTACTTGCCTATTTCCCGCCCCCTGGTTCCTTTCCTCTATCTCGGCAACACCTTCTGCAATGCCTCAATCAGCCGATCGACGCTCTCTGTCCGGCTGTTGTAGCCCATCAAACCAACTCGCCAGACTTTGCCAGCGAGTTCACCGAGACCACCGCCGACTTCGATGTTGTGTTCGGTGAGGAGCTGGTGGGCGATCGCTTTGCCATCCACGCCGTCGGGAATGCACACCGTCGTCAGTGTGGGTAGGCGAAACTCGCGATCGACGTGCAGGCTGAGTCCCAAGTCCTCTAACTGTTCCCAGAGATACTCGACGTTCTTTTGATGGCGTTGCCAGCAGCTTGCCAGTCCTTCGTCAGCAATCAAGCGCAGGGCTTCCCGTAGTCCGTAGTAGAGGTTGATCGGAGCAGTGTGGTGATAGACGCGATTCTCATTCCGAGAGGCTCCGCCAACGCTGCCCCAATATTTGCCCAACAGGGACGAGTCCAGATACCAGTTGGCAATTTTCGTTTTACGTTGTTGGATTTTCTCCATTGCCCGTGGACTCACCGTGAATGGCGAGGCTCCGGGTGAGCAGCCCAACCC
The DNA here is from genome assembly GCA_012034055.1 of Leptolyngbyaceae cyanobacterium RU_5_1. Lineage (GTDB taxonomy): Bacteria > Cyanobacteriota > Cyanobacteriia > Leptolyngbyales > Leptolyngbyaceae > JAAUSG01. The sequence continues at coordinate 3,238 of JAAUSG010000285.1, forward strand.
TTTCTGGCTACAGCTATAGGCCAGATCCACCCCCCATTCATCCAGGAAGATGGGAACGCCCCCCAAACTGGTGACCGTGTCCACCAACAGCAGACAGCCAAACTCTCGACACAGCTCACCGACTCCTTCCAACGGCTGACGCGCTCCAGTCGAAGTTTCGGCATGAACGAGCGCCAAAATTGCTGGACGATGGGTTTCCAGAGCCGTGCGCAGTTCCTCTAGTGAAAAAACCTGCCCCCAGGGTTTGGTGATCGTGCGCACATCGGCTCCGTAGCGTCCTGCCATATCCACTAGGCGATAACCAAAGTATCCTTTCACCCCAACCAAGACCACATCACCCGGTTCCACAGCATTGGCCAGGGTGGCTTCCATTGCCGCTGACCCGGTGCCACTGATGGCGATCGTCAGGGGGTTTTCGGTTTGCCATACATAACGCAGCAGCGACTGAATCTCATCCATCAGCGCCAGAAATGCCGGATCGAGGTGTCCCAGAGGGGATGTGCTCATCGCTTGCAGAACGGCGGGATGGGCATTGGAGGGCCCTGGTCCGAGCAGCAAACGAGTTGGCAGGTCTAACGGCGTAAGCTGCAATCGCTGGCGATCGCTAATGGAAAGAGTCTGTGTCATAACAGGTGTGAGAATTCAGTAAGTGACAATTTAGAGTCTACATGTAGACATTTCCGAAAAACGGATTTTATACGAAATCCGATTAAACAATTCAGGTTGGGTAGGGGCGGATTTAGCAGGCAAAACGTTGCAGACAAAACGTTGTAAAGGCAAGACTTGATGGCAAAACCCACCCTTATTCCGGGGGTAATTTTTGGATGTGTCAGCGTGGCAGAAGAGCAAAGGAGGAGGAAGTGGAAAACAAAGTGCATTATGTTCGAGATGTGACTCAACGAGAAGATGCTTCACGCATTCGGACTTCACCCTTGGTGCAAATCTGGGCACTGGCACGCAACTTTGCACTCAACCTATATCGTGACAATGGCTTTCAAAACAGGGCTCAAGCCCAACGTCGGGCTGGTTTTAGCCTTAACACACTCAAAGACCTTTTTAGAATGAAATAGCCCTGCATTTTTAGATGGGATCAACCTAACTCAATACTGAATGTACTACCAATAGACTTAAAGCACCGCCCCATAGACATCCCAAGCAGCCTAACGTTCCGGTTGAGCGGCGGCAGATCACCTTTGTATCACCACCAGGATCTTGATACCGTCCGCTGCACCAGGGTTGTTAGCTTGCGTCAAAGGGGTAGCTTTGCAATGCGATTTGACCACTCTCCTGCACTGGATGCTGCCCAAATCAGCAGCAATTCCTCGATAACAACTTCAATCGATAGCCTTCTGGAAACGATGATAACTCCTGAACTTTGACTACTGGTAATAAATGTGGCGAACTCCAATGGCATCGTTCTGCGATCATGACTGACGAGAATACGCCCTTGTTGTGCCGCGATCGCCAACACTTCTGGATCTTTAACACCTTCCAATCCAGCAACAAAAGCGGTTTGAAAATCAATTGTAGGTTCTCGCCGTAAAACACCCGTTACAATCGCTTGATTCAGATCGGCATCAGCCTGGTAACGTATGGTCACAACTCTACCTGCTACTTCGCTGCCTTCGCCGCTATAAGTTTGTTATACAAAACAGGGTCAGTGGTTTGTAGTGGTTGGGGCATAGCGTCAAATGCCTCCTCCTCTGCTGCCAAGTAAGCATCAATCTCAGCACGATTAGCAAGGTAGAAGGCGATCGCACCATAAACCTGTTCAAGGGTCAGCAACGGAAAAGACTGAACAATACTTTTCTGGCGATAACCCTTTTTGAAAAGCATAAACGATCGAGTCAAGGGAGATCCGAGTTCCTTCTACCCAATACCCCTCATTTCGGTACGCTACATAAGATTTAGGCGCTAAGACTGACATACATTCGCTTTGAATCAACTACCTCAATCATAAATGGAGCCGAACGAGTTGACGAGTGTATTTGTCCAAGTCGAAGCATATCGTTAGCTTGCGCGAACAGCCTGATCTTTACGGAGCATAGCATTTATTTCATGAGGAGTATAAGGAGGGGTTTTCAAGTGAATGACTGCATGGCAATTTGGACAAACAGGGATCAAATCAGTGACAGGATCTACGATATATGACTCTCCAATTTCACTTATTGGTTTGATGTGATGTACGTGGATCAGAGTCTCAGCTATCGCACCATAAATATCACTTAGCCTGACATAACATACTTGGCAAACATAACCATAGTGAGACAGGCAAGCCTCCCGCGCTTTTTCATCTCTTTCATACCTGTTCACCTTAATTTGCTGTACAGTCCCTTCTTGATATTCGACTCCATCAGGCAGCTCCTCCGGTAGCTGAACATCATGAATAACCCGTTTATAACCATTAAGTGAGGATATTCCCTTGGGCACGTTGATTCTTTTTGCAACAGAAACCCCAGGTATCTTTAGTTCGTCTTCATTGCTAAAGATGATGTATCCTGACCGATCCCAAAGGACACAGGGATAAGACTGGACTAAACCGTAGAAATTGCCCCAATCACTGTATCTTGATTGGACGACATTCAAGCGAAACGCTTTACTTAACTCATCTGCTTTTTTACGGTTCACAGTTGCTCCAACTCTTGATCACTCTTACTTCAAACATCCCCTATGGGGAAACAAGATCCGGAAGCACAACAAGCCAACCCACAAACAACTTTAGGTGCTTCATAGAGAACTAAACGAACGCTTGGCCTTGGATACAAACGGATAGCTTTTGTGTACGCCCTAACCCAGAAACGAAGCAAGCTAACTAGGTATTCAGTGTCAGATCTGCTGGATAACATCCTGATCTTCCACGGTTATAAAGCACATTTACGGGATAACACCCAGCTTTTTAGGAATTAAACAGATGTTTTGCAAGTTAAGCTCGGACTTTTGGGGTGTTATCCGGCAGATTTGCAGGTTAAGTCTGGAATACGGGTGTTATCCATCATTTTGACGGATAACACCCTGAATACCGGAGTTATCCAGCAGGCAAAACTGGGGTGTAATTTAAGGTGGGAAACCAGCTAGTACCTTACGGCATAAATCAGCCAACCGTAGAGATGTTACATGTAACGTCTCTACGAGGGTCAACGGTTGTGAAACTTGTGCCTAAGAGGATGTTTGAAAAGGTATGGTCTGTGATGTTAAGCACTCAGCGATCCCCCCTAGCCCCCCTTATTAAGGGGGGAAATTAGCTCAAAGTCCCC
>JAAUSG010000050.1 GCA_012034055.1 Leptolyngbyaceae cyanobacterium RU_5_1
CGATGATTAATCTATTGGCAACTCCGCTTCGCTCCATTGCCACGCCTTAACCCCCACCTGCTCAGCGAGGATGGGGGAGTGCAGGCTGATTTTGTTCAAAACTCATAGTTCCCTCCGTCCTCCGTCCTCCGTCCTCCGTCCTTCGCCCTTCACCCTTCGCCCCTTCACCCTTCGCCCTTCACCCTTCGCCCTTCACCCTTCGTCATTCACTATGCCTTTAGGTTCAGAACCTCCCCAACTGTTGAAGCAACGATTGTTGTATCACGGCCGAAAGTTTTCTTTTGAAGTTAGCCGACTGCGTTTGCCTAACGAATCGGAAGGTGAGTGGGAATGTATTCGCCATCCCGGTGGCGCTCTGGCAGTTCCGGTGACACCCGAAGGCAAATTTGTTTTGGTGCGTCAGTATCGCTTCACAACGCAGGGACGATTGTTAGAGTTCCCTGCGGGTACGTTAGAACCCGATGAAAGTCCTGAAGAAACCATCGGGCGAGAAATTGAAGAGGAAACGGGCTATCGTGCCCATCGTTGGCAGAAGCTGGGCGAGTTTTTTGTTGCTCCTGGATATTCAGATGAGATTCTCTACGCGTTCTTAGCGCAAGATTTGGAGTTGCTGGAGAACCCGCCAGAACAAGATGTAGACGAAGATATTGCCACGGTTTTGATGACGGCTGAAGAGGTCGAAAGCGCTATCCATGCTGGAGATATTACAGATGCAAAATCGATTTCTAGCTTTTTCCTGGCGCGTCCGTTTTTAGGATAGGGGTGAGGGGTGGAGAAGAGACGCAATGAATTGCGTCTGTACGGGAAGTGAAGAGTGAGGGGTGAAAGTGTTCGGGCTGCCAACGATCGCGATCGCCAATCTGCCCAGACTGTAGCTCAACTCCCTCGGTTGCCAGTCGCTCTGCTTGATTGGGGATGTGTCTGGTCAATAACCTGCGGTCGATCGCCACAATTCGATGCACGGGTAGCTCTGACGGTGCTTTTTTGATCAAGGCGGGAATTGTCCGGTAGTGAGCGTTGGAAACCCCCAGTGCCAAAATCAGATCAGCCGTTGTCACTACTTTGCCGGTAGGAATCCGGGAGACGAATTCGTGAAATCGTCCTTTGGCATCGTTGGTGAGGGGAGGAAGCCGATAGGGCGTGGGAGTGACAGGATTACCTGGGGCGATCGCTCCACCCCTGACGACCATCCCCAGCCATCCCCGTCTGCCCTTGATCCGCTTTGCCAGGCCCTTTTGCAGCGTTTCGAGATAGGCACAGGGTTCACAGAGAAAGGTGGGTCGAATCAGGGCTGCCCCAATCTGAAGAATCTGTCCCGAAGCGATCGCTTCAATGCCAGCATCAATCAAAATGTTTTCTTGCAAATCTCCAGGCTGCAAGCCAAATGCCTGTAGGGTGGGTTGATCTACCAGCAACACCTGACGTGGACTGCCAACCTGAGCATTGCGATCGCCCTGAATTCCACAACCTTGCAAAAGCTGCAGACTCTGACATTCCACCCTTGGCGTATCAAACTGGGCTTTGATAAAAAGCTTGAGAACTCGCACGATGCGATCGCTTATTGGTTGCAAATTGCTCTTGCCTGGGATTGAGCAATGGTTTTGACCGGCATCTGGAAAACGACCGGGCACCACTCGGCGATCGCGGCTTGTGCTTGTGAGCGAAGATCTGGGTTATCGACCGGCACCATGTCGGCTGCCATGACAGCGATATCCCACTGCCCCTGGTTGGCTCGCTGTTGCGCGATGTTGAAAATCGTCTGGCTCCAGACGGCAATTTCTCGCTGCGCCTCTGGATAGTCTGGATCGTTGGGCTGAATCGTCTTCGCTGCTCGAATCGCATCTCGATAGGGAGTTGCCTGATCACTCCTGGTCAGCGTTCTGGCACGATTCAAGGTTGACTGCCCAGTGACTGCATCTTGGGGAATATCAGGATTAAAGTCTAAAGCTTTGCTTTCAGGTTGATCGATCTTGCCCAGTTCAGAACTCGCTTGCTCCACAGGGGTAGTGTTGACGACACCCGATGCCCCTGCACTAACGGGGGCTGATTCAGACGATGTCGAAGTTGGCGCTGGTGAAACTGGGGATGACGGAGCAACGACAGTAGGCGGATTCACAGGCTGAGTTGGAGCTGAGGGAATACGGGTAGGGCTACTCACCGTGGAGGCAGGCTTCTGGGTAGCCGGTTGAGGGGTTGGCCAGAGGGATGACCAGTTCCGCCAGAGCACACAACCAATCAAGCCCAGGGACAACAGTCCACCCCAGAGCAAAACTGGACGCCAAAGATTGGTATCAGGGGTTTGCGGTTCTTGAGGCTCAGTCGTTTCACCTGATACTGCAGAGGGCGGCACCTGGGATGGCGAGGGGTGATCAGGCGTAGCAGCAGGATCAGGTTGAACGGAAGGATAGCTGGAATGCACGCTGCCTGTCGCAGGAGAACTGTTGGTCGGTGCTGTGAAAGAGCGGCTCGGACTGTAATCTGACGAATTGCCAGATGACTCCTGAAGAAACGGGTTGATGGCTGGCGATCTCTCAGTTCCATCGGCCGCAATGCCAGCATACTGACCATTCTGCAGCAATTCTTCACGATAAAAATTGCCCTGCCCTGGTACTGGATTTGTTACAGATGCTGGCGAAACAACTGCTTCCGTTCCAGTTGAAAGCGAAGCTCCAGGAGAGCGTGTCAGCGATGGATTTGTCTGTCCAGTCCAGCTTGATGACTCTAATCCATTTGGGCTGAAAGGGTGCTGGGGCTGGGCGGAAGACGCATCTGAAAGCAGAGGTTGGTGACGCTTTTCGGGTGAACAGATCAGCACTGGACGTTGACTGGGCTGCCAGTAGTATTCGCTCAGTTCTGGCAGGCGATCGCTCAAGTACTGAGCCAGGTTCTCCAAGGTAATATCTGGCTGATAGCGCAGCCCTTCCAGCAGCGCCACCGTAAACAATCCATGCCCCAGCCCCGATACTTCACGAGAAAACTGACCAGGCTGGCAAGAGAGGAGGGTCGGAACGTCTAGCCGACTCGCCAACTGAGCCGTTTGAATGCCGACGCCTGCACTTTCGTAAGACAGCATTCCCTGACTGCGGCTCATATCCAGCAACATCAATAAATTAACTGCTGGCAAGGTCGATTTGAAGCGCTTCAACAGCTCTGCAACTGAAATACAGGTTGTTTCAACGGCCCACGGGTCTCCATCAATGGGAACCAAATAATCTTGCCCGTGGCGAGACACTCCCTGACCGCTAAAGAAGAACCAGAGTGAATCTCCTGGCTGTAAATCGTTTTGAATTAGCCGCTCAATCCAACATTGAAATGTCTCCTGGGTTGGCTGAGTGGGATGGTCCCAAACCGGTAGCGAAGTGTTGGTCAATAACAGGCACTGCTCCGGTGGAAACTCAAATTCGCGAATCAAAAATTGCTGCAATGCTTGGGCATCTCGCTGGGCATAGCTCAGAGATTGAAAGGATTGATAATCATCGATCCCAACTAAAATTGCCCACTGTCTCATCACAGATGCCCCATCTCTCTAGCTACTAACGTGCCCAAAGGTTGCCATGTCATTCATGTCATTACAGATGCAATTCTTCTACAGAAGGCTTTATCAATGGCAGGATCAATGGCAGGCATTTTAGTAGAACGTTTTACAAAGTCAGATGCAAAATGGACAGATACCAAATTGGTAAGCACAACGGTTTGTAGTGATCCTGTTACTACTATAAGGGCTAATTTCGGCTGGCTTGAAAAATCGCATTCTTAACGTCTGAGATCACGATTAACCAGAGCAAAAGGTAAAGAAATTATGCAAACACGAAAACTGGTTCAAGCACATTCCAAATGGACGTTGGCAAGGGCTTGTAGAAACCATGCGAAAATGTTGTGCAACAACCAGCGGGGGGCAAGGCAATGGACATCCGCGATCGCCATCACCGGTATGGTTGGCTTACTGTGCATGACCGGGGGGTGGCTGGTGATTGCGGCGATCGCGCCACCAATCGTGCAAGCCTATACCTCCAGACTCAGCATTGCTTTGGATGTTCAGCCTGGAGAGACCTATGCAACCTTTTTGCGCAGAGCGGAAGCAGTTGCCGGAGCGGCCGTTCAACGCAGTTTCGATCGCGACATCCTGCTCTCCGAGGTGTCAGTCGTCGTCGTGGGTCAGAAGAGTGGAGCTAGTGCCCAGGTATTGTCCTTACAGGCTAACCGGACTCAATGGCGCAGCCGTCCCGATCCACGTCGTTGGGCAACCTACTACCGCAGTGCCGCTTCCCTATTAAGATTTGGTGAAGCAACGGCAGGGACTCAGTCCCCCTCTGCCCCCGTTGTCACCGAACAAATTGCGGCTCCGCCTCAGTCTCCTACCCAATCAGTCGCCGGTCCAGTTCCTTCTGCACCCGTCAAGCCATCACCCGCCGCGTCTCCAGCTCCGCTCCCCTTCCCATCGCCTGATTCGCTGCCCCAGCCTCCTATCCGCATCAGACCTGGAACAACCCCACTGCCTCCGTCAAGGTGATTAATTCGTGGGGAAGTGATGATTATTGATGTGTTTGCCACCAATTCCGTAATGCCTGGACTGCCTCAATCTCATCCTCTTTCGCCTGTGCTAAGAAGGCATACAGTCGCTCTCTGGGAACGTGTGGAAAGGTTGGACTCGCTTCAACTTCCACATACCCGTCGGCTTGCAACTGATAGATTCGCCAGACCCTTCCGTTAAACCGCCAGAATTCAGGAACCCCAAGGCTTGCATAAAATTTATTTTTCTGAATATCGGTATGGGTGATATCGACTTCAACCACTAGATCCGGTGGTGGATCGTGAGCAAAATCCACATTACGGCCTTTCACAAGCGGCTGGTTGTGGATGTAATAAGCGTTGTCTGGTTCGGCTCCCTTCTTTAAGGTGGGATAGTTCATCGTGGTTGATCCCATCGTTTTCATCCGCATCTCCATCAGTTCAACGAGGGTCAGAATGAACCGCTCAATTAAGCGACCTGAAAACTCGTGATCTTCCAGTGGCATCGTAATTTCCAGCACTCCGTCATCATAGGTGAGGCGAGACCCACGAGATTGGGGCAGGGCATTCAGGATTTGCAGGTAGGACTCCCAAGCCACCCCATAAAACACAACGCGCTGTTCGCCAACAGGTTGCTGAAGTTCTGCTTTTGGCTCTGGTGCCGCCGTAACCATCCGTAACCTCTCAACCAAAATCGGACTAACTAAAGAATTTTTGACTGGACACTGAAACGCTGGCAGGAGGGGCGACGTAATTTCGTCCTGGGCGAAGAACGTTGCGACTCGTTTCAAAATGGCGTTTTCTCGGCGGTAAACCTCAACTTGCTGTCGTTCTCGGCTAACAATCCAATATTCTTGAACGCCTTGGGATGAGTAAAGTTTTAGCTTCGCTTCACGGTCGCGGCGTTCATTGGTGCTCCCTGGTGAAAGAATTTCCACAATCAGTTCCGGTGCCCCAGTGAGATGCCCAGCTTCGTCCATGAGCTGGGTGAGGCGATCGCGACTAATCCAAGCCACATCAGGGATGACGTTATCCGCATCACTAAAAATGATTCCAGGCAACAGTAATGCTCTTCCGAGTTGACTGACGTTTGACCAATCCCGCAGTTCTGAATAGATATTTCCGCCTGTATTTTGGTGTTCAAGATGCGGTGCCCGGGTCACAAAAAGTTCTCCATCAATAATTTCGTAGCGTTTCCACTCGTCAGTAGACAACAGTTCCAGATCAGCCGTTGTCCAGCGCAGTTTTTCAGGGAACGTTTGACTCATACCATTTTGGATTTTAGATTTGCGACTTTAGATTGTAGAAGTCTGGCTATACAGCGTTTTCAGTCAGTATTGGTATTACAAGCGCTGCCTTCGGAGAAGATTAGTTTGATGAGGTAAGGTCGCTGAGAACAATGGGCGAATGCACCTGTTGTTCCGAAATTAGGCAGTTGTGGCGCGATAATTGCTTTCGGGCAGAAAGGCTAGAACAATTCGATCTTCAGGGATTCCGTGATTAATTAAATCCTGAGTAATTCCCTGCTCCAAACCATCGTACTCAACCTGCACTTTGTTATCACAAATTGTGATGTAGACAAGATTGCCGCGCACTCGACGACCCCGATCCCAGCCAGTTTGCATTAAGGCATAACGCTGCTGGGTATCATCAAAAACCGTATCTAGACGAATATCACCATGAGACGGGCGAAACTGAGCGTAGCGTTGAATTACTCGCTTGATGACATCTTGATAGGGCGAGGGGGTATCCATTGTTGACTATCTCGCTGAGGCAATCTGACACACTCCTGATTATAGGTGGGGCTTAGGCTATCGGGCCCATCAGGAGATTGTAATGCAGGAATGAAACACCACTGATTGCTTTACTGCGATCGCCCGCTTGTATCGAGTGCTGATCACCCTCCTCTATCCTCTCGATTTCCTCACTTCACCCCAAGCTTCTGAAGTTGTTGCTTGGCACTCTGCTGCAAACCTGGGTCATTGCTCGCTAACTCAAGGTATGCCATTTCTTTTGACAATTGAGTTTGCATCTGGAAGCTTTCTAGCTCTGCGACTGCTGCCGTCCGAACCTGACCTTTCACGCCTTGTCCTAATTCCGGGAAGTTTTCTGGCTGCTTCAGAAGTTCAAAGTTGGTGCTGACGGAAACCACCTCCTTCGTCTTGCCGTACCATCCCCAAATGACGATCGCCGCTTTTTCCTTCTCTCCCTCCTCACGGGCAACTTTGCTGCCCTGTTGGCGCGTAATGGGTTTACCCAGTGCTTTTACCTTGACATCGGAGTATTCTTCGATCGCATTTTCCAAATTCTCCTGGATCGTTTCTGTAACCCGATAGTTCTGGGGTTCTGGCCCTTCAAAATCTGCGATTAGGATGACTATATCTTTGGTTGGGAGATTCTGGAGATGTTGCCAGCCAACCATTCCGGCAATGGTCAGGATGGGAATCAACACAAGACCCGCAATGGCAGAGCGACGAATCGTTTTGCGCTGCTTTTCCTTTTTTGCCTGTGCTTTCACTTGCTGATCTGAAGGAGCGGGTGCAAAGGCTGAGGTGCTTTTGTCCTGTGCCTCTGGTTTCCAGAAGCGGGCGTAGTAGAGGCAGACGCCAAACAGCAGCAGGATGCCGATCGCCAGCGAGACGATCGTAATTAGCCCGGCGTCTTTGTCAGCAAATAGTTTGACGAAGCCGTGAATGCTGGAAATGACTGAGATAACCATCAGAACTGGGGCGCTGAAGGTTTGCAGGAAGGCTCCCAATCCAGATTGGGCGTCGTTACCGTTGCTCATGAGCTTTTGATGGCCGTTAGCAGTAATGAGAGAAATATATCTACTTTACTCAGCACATGGATCTTCCTGATTCATCTTTCTCACCCAGGGCAGGCAAGATGTCTGCCCCACAATTGAGTCAGTTTTTTGGGGATGGGCATCTATTAACCCGGCAGTGTTTGTTCCTGCATATTTTAAAAGTCCATTGTGATTGCGTAGGGTGTGTTAGGCAACGCCGTAACGCACCAATTATCCTTGCTGCGGTGCGTTACGCTATCGCTAACAGCACCCTACGGTAATTGCCAGGTCTTTTGTTGCCAGGTTAATAGGTAGCCATATTTCTGCTGTTTATGTCTACAGAGTGACGCAGGGACAAGAAAACCATTCGACACTTGCGAGAGGAAAGCCTTATTTACAGAAGTAAATATATCAACTAGCGATTCTGAAAACAAAAACACTGTCTTCAACACTCCTAATCCTGCTGAACTTAAGAAAGCGGCTAAAGAAGACCCAATTCAGGAGCGGGAGGAGTATGGCAATGAAGCCGATGTGATTGATGAGCATCCTGAAGAACTTGGTCGGGATGCGGCAACGGATATGTCTAATAGCCAAGTAACCGTTGCTAATCTCGGAGGACATTAGAACCCTGACTCTACCTGCTGCTTCCTCCGGCATGGGCTGCTACGATAGGGGCACGTTTTTTGATTAGGAAGCAACCCAATGCAGCAGAGATTGATTTCAGTTCTAGCAGGAGCAGTGGTTCTATTTTCTCCGCTGGTAATCGGAGCTGTTTTGCCTAAACAGTCCCTGGCACAATCGCTTCCAGGTTTGGAAAAAGTCCAACTGACCGAGCAACAAAAGACGAAGCTGGTTGAAGCTCGTACCCAAATGCGGACTGAGATTGATCGAATTGTGACAAATGAGCAGCGCAGTCGGTATAAAGCCGCTTTAGACAAGGGGGGTGGAGTTCAGCAGCGATCGCAGTGATGAATATCACGCCTGACCAGCAAGCTCGAATGCAAAAGGATAATTGCAACGTATAAAACTCAAATAGACAGTATTCTGACTCCAGAGCAGTTGCGGCAGATTCGCGAGAATGTAGGGAAATGACGGCCCTATGGTGCTTTGTAGCTACTCACCCGTAAGCGTAATTCACCCTGGCGGGGATCCTGGTCAAACACAAATGCACCTGCTTGTCGCTCGTTCTCTGACAAGAAATCGATCTCCAGGTCGCCAGATTCTTTAACGGTTCCGTTCACCCGCAGTTCTGCGATAATTTGCACCGATTTGGCTGTTTCTCCGCCCGCATTCGAGATCTCAAAGGGAACATAGAACTGTCCGTTGGTTTCGCGCACGGTCTCGGTTTGGTGGATGGTTAGAACCGGGGGGAGATCGCGTTTCGTTGCCCAACCATAGACCACTAATCCTGCGATCGCTGCCAAAATCAGCGATGCAATTCCAAATGTGACCCATTCAGCAGCGCTACGGGAAGGACGTTTTACAGTTTCGGTAGGAGAATTCGTTGGAGTTGGAGAATCATTTTGAGCTTGGATCATATTGCTAACCGTCCTGCTGCGCCGCCAATCGTTGCGGGCAGTCCTAAAAGAATCGTGTGGCTCAACCACATCTGCCAGGGGTCGTCCCAGTTTAGCTTGTCAAAAATACCAGCATCACCATTGCTGCCAGCAAAGAGACCAGATAGGACATGATCGTTTCACTGAGGGGACGTTGGAAGATGCCTTGCTGCTGTTGGCGTTTTTGTTGATTGGCAAACCCTGCTGCAAAGACGATCGCGTACGAGATGTGCAGCGATGCCGCCATAATCAATAGCAGCCAAGGCGCAGTAACTGCCGACGCTAACATCGGGATCTCATCGGTTGGAGAAATATTGAATGCAATAATCATTGCCCCAATCAAAGTGCCGCCAATATCAGAAAAGGTGGCGTGAAGCGTGCCTTGATCAGATCCAGGATTTGCAGAGCTTTCTTGCTGATTTTCCTGTGGACTCCCGCTGAGAAACTGATTTGCCAGCGCCACTCCCAGCGTAAACGGAATACTTTCGTAAATCAGTTTCCCCAAGGCTTCATTCAAAGGAGTCTGTAGGTTAATTTCTTGCAGTAGCACGAGGACAAACCCGGCACAGACAGCACCGACTGCCATTGCCTCTACGGTGTCCATTGCCGCATCGATCGCATAGATATCTCTGGTTCTGCGAAAGCCAGCCGTGCGATTCAGCATAAATACAATCGCAAACGTGAGCAGCAATGCCAGCAACAAGCGAGGTGGATTGGCAGACGAACCTACCCACCACACTTCCATTGTGTAGAGCAGGGGAATGCCAAACAGGAAACCACCGGATGCGCCTCGAATCAGGTCATTCAGCTCACCTGCCCATTGGTTACGACGCTCTCGACTGGTTCCCATCGGACTTATAGCGATTTTAGATTTTAGATTGACGATTTTAGATTGGAAGATGCTTACTGCCAGGCACTCTCAGCCTGATCATTTGTAGCAAATAAAAATCGAACAGTTATTTCTTAACAGCCCCTTAGGATAAAATCCCGCGATCACGCTTGTCACCTACTGAAAGATAGATAAGGTTTCAGGTTTCAGGTTTCAGGTCTTCAACACTCAACTTTTCACTCCTTATCTAACCTCTATTCCCTAGCCCCTAGCCCCTATTCCCTATTCCCTAGCCCCTAACCCCTGACCCCTGACTCCTGACACCTGACACCCGATAACGGTACGATGAGGGATGCAAAATTAGGGATCTTTGCTCTGTCGCTATGCCTAACGCGTATGTAATCGGTCTGGGGAAGTCGGGAGTCGCAGCCGCTCGGTTACTCAAGCACGACGGTTGGCAAGTGATCGTCAGCGATCGCGGCACTTCTGACACACTTCAACAGCAGCAGCAAGAACTGGGTACTGAGGGTATCACCGTTAAACTGGGCAATTCGTTCGATCCAGAATTTGAAACGCCTGGGTTAGTGGTCGTTAGCCCCGGTGTACCGTGGGATGTTCCGGGACTGCTGCGTGCCAGGGAATTGGGGATTGATACCATCGGCGAGATGGAGTTGGCGTGGCGATCCCTAAAGGACGTTCCCTGGGTTGGTATCACAGGCACCAACGGCAAAACCACGACGACAGCCCTGATCGCGGCGATGTTTCAGGCAGCCGGATTTCAGGCTCCGGCGTTTGGCAATATTGGCTATGCGGCGTGTGAAGTGGTGCTAGCAGAGCGGAAACCGGATTGGGCGATCGCTGAACTGAGCAGCTATCAAATTGAAGCCTCTCCCTCCATTGCGCCCAAAATCGCCGTTTGGACCACTTTCACGCCCGACCATCTCAGCCGCCACAAAACCCTGGAGCAGTACTACAGCATCAAAGCGCATTTGCTGAATCAGTCCCAGTACCAGGTTTTCAATGGCGATGACCGCTACTTGCAGAATGTCGGCAAACTGATGACCCATCCAGTGCGCTCCGATTCTTGTTGGACAAGCACTAGCGGTCAAGTCAATCTGGTCGGCGACCCCACTTTAGGAGTGTACCTTGAAGACGCCTGGGTGAGAACTCAGCGGGAACTGATGTTGCCTGCCAACCTGCTGAAGATGCCAGGTCACCATAACCAGCAAAACCTGTTGATGGCGGTTGCCGCCGCCCGACTGGCAGGGATTGACAAGCAGGCGATCGCGCACGCCGTTGCCACCTTTCCCGGCGTCCCCCATCGTCTAGAACGCATTTGCACCTGGCAAGGCATCAACTTCATCAACGACAGCAAAGCTACCAACTACGATGCGGCCCAAGTCGGGCTATCCTCGGTCAAAAGCCCCGCGATTCTAATTGCTGGGGGCGAAGCCAAAGTCGGCGATGACGCGGCCTGGATTGCCACAATTCAGCAAAAAGCCGCCGCTGTGCTGCTGATTGGCAGTGCTGCCACTGCCTTTGCAAATCGCCTCGAGCAAGCCGGCTACACCAACTACGAAATCGTGGAAACAATGGAACGGGCTGTGCTGCGATCGATCGAACTCGCCAAGCAGGTTGACGCCCCAGTCGTTCTGCTCTCCCCCGCCTGTGCTAGCTTTGACCAGTACCAGAACTTTGAACAACGCGGCGATCACTTTCGGCAGCTTTGCTTAGAGCTTTTGGTGTAGGACAGGGGCAGAAGAGATGAAGAGATGAAGAGATGAAGAGATGGGGACAAGCCAATCTAAAATCTGCAATCTAAAATCCAAAATCTCCTCACCTCTTACCTCCCTCAATCTCCAGCAGCGTTTGCAGCACCAATCGCTTGGCTTGTAATTTCCAACCATACCGTTGAACCGCGATCGCGATCGTCGCTCCAAGTCCAGTAGCAACGAAATCGAGCGGCTGGAACATGGAAATTCCTAGCAGCAGCCCCAACCCGGCGATACCCCAAAACGGCAGCGCCACCATCTGACGCTGGTCAATAATCAGTTTGCTGATGGGATCGGTCGGCATTTCGGCTAGTAGGGTTTCTTTCACCTGCGATCGCTCCGCAGCTGTCACGGATAACCCAACTTTTTGGCGGAGCTTCTCAAGTTTGCGGGCATCGGTGCTGTACTGGGTCAGCTCATCCTCAGCCATCATAATCAAGCGTTCATACTGTCCCACGGGGCAACCTCTCATCGGAAATCTGTTTTGAATACCTGCAGAAGCAGTGCTACGACGCTTCAACATATTCACATATTGAGACTGGTTCAGGAATGATCCCTCCATCCTCCCGTAATCCTTCGAGGTGGAACGCGATCGCCTCTTGAATCAAAGTTTTTACTTCTTCAAATGTTTCCCCAACCGCTACACATCCTGGTAAATCGGGAACATAAGCACCATAACTGGTTTTTCCTTTTTCAATTACAACTGCATAACGCATCACTCTTCTTCCTCAATTTGGGCCTGCCTCCAGATACTCTTGAGTGTACCAATTGGCACGTCAACGCTTAATTTGCCTGATAGCGTAACTTTTCCAGACTTAGTTGGATGCTTGAACTGACGATGACTCTCTTTTGTTTGAGTAATGTAGTAAAGGCGCGGCACACCGACCACGGCAAACCAATCCGGACGCTTTTGCCAGAGCGGATGGAACTCATGACCGTTGTTGCAATTTTAACCAGGCGAACACTTGCTCTGCCGTCAGCGTCAGATGAATGTCGTCAAGAACAGGCAGGGCGCGATCGCCCCTACAAATCTGCAGTTCTCGTTGCGGAGTAAAAATCAGAACGGAATAATCATCCGGGTCAAGCAACCAGCCCAGTTGGCAGCCATACTGTAGATAGTGCAGCAGATTATCAATCACACGAGTCGCTTGCTGCTTAGGAGACAGAATTTCAATTGCCCAGCTTGGGGCTTCCAGGAAGTCATCTACTGGTTCTTCCCTATCATTGAGCTGGATGCGATTCCACGCAATCACCGCAATATCTGGAACAATTGATCGCCCGCCAAAGGTGCAGCGAAACTCTGGTAGAGCGGTATAATTGTCACTACTATCATCGATCGCGCCCAATAGGCGTTTCTGCAAGATGGAATGTCGCGTCTTAGGAGATTTCCGGGAAAGAAACTACCAAAAAAATCCTGGTAAAGACGAACGGCCGTTCGTTCCTCCAGGGGTAAAATCTTTCTCAGAAATCGCCTTAGGCATGGGCTTTTGCAATGCAACCCCGTTTACGTACTCCCACGCAGGTGATTCATCAACGTTGGGCAACGCGAGAAAGTCTTCTAGGGTGAGGGTTTGGGGCAGAGCCGTTGTCATTGGCAAGGGTGAGGGCGATCGCTAGTTCTGATGATAGCGTTTGCTCCTGAGAAGTCGGAGTTCTTAACAAAAACCTGCATCGCCTTGAATAGGTTCGCTCAGAACTCCGACTTCTGAGAACAAGGCAGCGTCAACCAAAACTGACGCGGACTGCCTTCCACAGGCGTCGCCGCTACCAGGTAAATGCTGCCATCCGCATCTCGAATCCAGGCATTGGCTTCGACGATGGGAGAGTGGGAGGATGAGGCAGGTGGGGAGGATGGGGCAAGTGAGGAGGACGTTACTTCCCGGTCTCCCCGATCTTCTTCTAGTGTTGCCAGCGGTTTTGATGAGATGCTACCGGGAAACAGGTCAGTGGGGCTGGGAGGCAAGCTACCGCGCCCGGTAACGACAAACGTACCAATTTGACGACTTCCAGCACCGCGAGGACAGGTTTGCACAATTAGTCGGGATGGGTCTGCCAGAACGACTGGCAATTCCTCTAAGCCGCGACTAGGGTCAACATCTGGCGTGTTGAGAATCACAGACCCTTGCAGACCAAACTCTGAGCTGGCCGTAATGTCGCTAAACTCTGTCAACCGTGGGCGAAACTGCAATCCATAAATCCCCTGCGCGGTAATGTTCACTCTGCCACCGCTGCCCGTAAACGCATTCGCCGTAATGTCGCTATTCTCAGATTTCACTCCGATAATGAACCCCTTCGGTGCAGCGATCGTGATATTTCCCCCTTCGCCCCCCGCTTGTGCTGTACCTGCACTAGTTGAAATAAAACTTTGGTTCCGCAACAACAGCAAATCTTTTACATTCAGTAGAATATTTCCACCATTTCCAGAGAATGTTGAAGCAGTTAATCGCCCATGATTGTCTAAAAGAATTGAATCTGCATTGACTTCTAAATTTCCGGCTGCGCCTGTTCCTTCACTGCTGACATTGACTCCAGCGAAATTACGGACATTCAGTTGCTTGGTTGTCAATTGAATCGAGCCAGCGGTGCCACTTCCTTCTGTAGAAGCAAACAGCCCACTAGGTGTCCTATCCATACTTAATCCAGATAAGTGAATTAACTTTGAGGCATTGATGGTTAATGTTCCACTATTTCCGGATCCAAAGGTTTTAGCACTAATCTGGGAACCACCCAGAAGAAACAAATCTGTCGCTGCGATTTCAACGTTGCCGCCTTGACCAGAATCAGTCTGAGCAATGATTTGACCTTGATCGCCAAGACTGATGGAATCTGCAATGATTGCAATATCACCTGCATCACCTTGCTGCTGGCTTCTCACATTAATTCTGCCATGGCGATTGAGAAATAAATTCTGAGCGTTGATTACAATATCACCCGCTTTTTGATTACCGAAACCTGCTGTTTGTGCTGTAATTTCGCTGACCAAACCACTCGACGTTCTCCCTGAGACCTCAAGCTGGTCGGCACGGATATTGATTTTCCCGCCTGCTCCATTTCCTAAAGTTGAGGCCGAAATTTGTGAGCCGTCTTGAACAGCCAATGTTCTTGTTTTTATCGCAATTCGACCTGCTCCACCAAAGCCGTCGGCCCTGGTTTCAATAGCACTACGGGCAAACACATTAACACTACCAGTTAACTTGATTTCATTTGCTTGAATATCAATATCACCACCTTGTCCATTGCTGCCAAAAAGACCAGAGGCAGCGATTTTGCCTCCATCTTTAACGATCAGTTCGCCTGTTTGGATGATAATATTTCCTGCTTTTCCTGAGCCTGCTGCTTGAGTGATAATACCGCTAGGTTGAGGAATAGTCCTGTTGGAAATTCCACTAATTTCAATTGACTCTGAAGCATTAATCTTCACGTTTCCAGAGGGCTTATCGCCAAAGGAAACCGTGAAAATCTGGGAACCTTCTTGAAGAGTCAGTATTCTCGTTTCGATATCAATGTCGCCACCCACCCCAAGCTGGGAAAAAGTAGATAAAGTCGAAGCTTCTCGTAATCCAATAGCTCCCCTAGCCTTAATCGTGAGATTCCCACTGCCGCCTGAAAAACTACCAGTGTCAATAATGGCATTGCCTATGAGATTTAAGTTTCCAGTTTCAATTGACAAATTTCCACCTATTATTCCATCAAGAGAAGCGGTTGATAACCTACTTGTATTAGATAAGTTAATTGTATCTGTAGCTCGAAGTATTATATTTCCGCCAGCGCCTAAAAATCCCTCTGCATTTACTCTGGCGTTTTTTCCTAAGGTTAATGTCCCAACTTCTAGGAGCATATCACCACCTTTTCCACTACTGATGTTTGTAGTGCTAATAAAAGAATCCGTTCCTGCATCGAACGTGCCCGTCGCTCGAATGATTATCCGTCCACCAGCAGTATCGCCAGCCGTAGTTTGAGTGAAAATTCTTGTGTCGTCTGTCAGAGTTAAATTTTGAGCTTGAATTTGAATATCACCACTGGGTGCACCACTTGCTCTAATAAAAGTATCTGAAAGTTTAATGTTACCAAACTGCTGAATTTCACCATAGCCAAATGCCCAACCTCGCGAAACTTGAGTAAAACGAACAAACCCTTCACCTGCAACACTGCCAATATCAACTCGTCCATCTGGGGCATTCAAAAAGGCGCTGGTGAACACCATATCACCACCAATTAAAGCAACTGTTTGCCCGGTCGTGACAAACAGAAATGCTTGATCAACCTGGATACTAGCGATGTTGCGTCCGAATTGTAAACCAGTCGGCACGCTAATCGTCAGTAAGGGATTTGGGTCGTGAGCGCCGAGCAGAGTGCCATCTTGAAACTGCATACGATCGGCGGTGGTTGCTAGAAAAGAACCACCGATATTTAAGGCAGCACTGGGACCAAAAAGGATGCCGTTGGGGTTGAGGAGGAAAAAGTTAGCTGGATTGCTAGTCGCGATTGTGCCGTTAATGTTAGAGATGAAATCACTGCCTTGCTCAGTGACGCGCACGATTACGTTTTGAATTGCGGGTGTGGTGACAAACCTAGCGAAATCTCCACTAGGCAGGGAAAATCGTTGGAAGCTATGAAACAGGTTGCGTCCTCGCGGTGAACCATCCGTGATGATACAAAATCCAGTGCAGGGTGCGGTGATATCGCCATTAACTTGAGTGCCCAGAGTGGCATCTCCCGCGATTTGAGCCTGAGACGGGATGGGTGCGGTGAGAAGGGCGAGGCTGACAAATGCAAGGGCAATTGATCTGCGACTTCTTTGCCATAGGTGTTGGCTGGTGCTAGCAAGAGAGGCAGAAGCCGCAGATCTGGGGGAGAAAAGATTGGGCATGGTAGAGCAGGAGATTGAACAATTGCCCAAATTCTACCAGCGGTTTAAAGTCTGCAATCCGAATTGTCACCCTTTTTTCTTAATTTCTGGGGCACAGCAGGTGTTCCATTAGGCAAACCAATTCGCTACACCATTACGCAGCTAACAACTCATACTGCAAGACCAAAAAATCTTGAGATTGCAAAGTTGCCATTGCATACTCCCGTCCTTGACTATCAGAAAATTCCACTAGATAGCTAAGCGGGGATGCTGCTGGAGTGTAAATGTGCACAATTGTTCCGACTAAACCAGCAGGTAGCCCATTGACAGCAGAGTGTTTTGCCTCAACCAAACCAAGGCAATGACTCGGAATCTCACGCAGCAACGCAACAGTATCAAGCAATTTTGGTTGACTAGTGTTCATTTGATGAAAGCAGAAACAAGTTGAGGTTCACTGGTATCTTGGGCAATGATCCAAATGGTTCTAAGTTGAATGCCATCTACGCCTGGTATTGTCCAGTCTAGCTTGAACTCTTGTCCAAATTCTGTGCTTCGTTCTTGAACGACCTCTCCGCCAACTGCCGCTTGTTGGACAAGTTGATAAAGCTGATCGACATTGTCCGGGGTGATGCCCAATGTAGATTTGAAAACTCTCGCTTTATGCTTACCTCTAGGGTGCTCAGAGTTGAGGCAGTAGCCGAGTAGTTTCTCTATCGGGATGATGGCAAGCTCTCCATTCGGTAGTTTCATAGGCTTTCAGTTGCCCAAGTGCCATCTAGGGGGATTTGGGCAACAGCAGGGCGATCGCTGAGGGCGAGGCTGGCGAGGGCGGCGACCCAGAAACCGGGTTTTTGAACGAACTTGCTAGCTTGAGCATGGACTACCGGCAGAAACCCGGTTTCTCAGGAGATAGGCATGGTAGAGCGGAAGACTGAACAACTGCCAAAATTCTACCAGCGGTTTAAAGTCTGCAATCCGATTTGCCACCCCTTTTTGCCAAATTTCTGGTTCAATTAGCAACCCTTCGCTCGAATTTTCGCTGTTTCATCAATTAATGAATCGGCGATAATAGTCACAGTTTATGGCATCAACAATGGCAACCTTAGAATTGACGACAGAACAGGTGATTGCGCTGGTCAAACAACTTTCTTTTGAAAGTAAACAATTAGTATTTTCGGTGCTTCATGCCGATCTTCAGGGGTTTGAGAACAGGCTGGACACAGAAACACAGGAGTGGCTAGAAGCGAATCTGGATGAAGAGTTGCCACCCTACGATTGGGGCATAGCAGGTGTTCCATTCGGTAAACCAATTCGCTATTCCCCAGGACAGGGCTTTGTTATTGAGGGAGGCAAGACGATTGTCTGACGCGCTTACTTGGGGAGATGTTGTGTTGGTTGGATCAAATTCGGGTGATTGATGCCCGTCGCGTAATTGCCTACTTAGGTGTTTACCGTCTGAACACTACCAACCGATTCATGAAGGCTTAGCAGTCTTATTCGGATTTGGTTCTAGCTCTGAAACGGTGATGACTGAATCTAGATTAGAAAATTGAAGATTGTAGATTGAAAAATGCTTACGTTGAACATTAATTCCCTTCGGCTTCCTGGTTGAGCAGCTCCTGCAATTGTGGGATGAGCAACGGCAAATCATTCTGGATGCTGTCCCAAACGATTTCTAATTCCACTTGAAAGTATTCATGAGCAACGACATTCCTCATATTGTTCATTAACCGCCAAGGAATTTGAGGAGCAAGTGCTTGAACTTCGAGAGGAATATTCCTGCTAGCTTCACCAATAATCATGTAGTCGTAAAGGGCTGCCTTCATGACTATTCGATTAGCCATAAAATCTTCAAAAGAAACACCTGTTGTACATTGCTGGATTTCGTCGATCGCAGTCAAGATATCCTGAACACGCGATCGCCAGTCCCTAAAAGACATGAATAACATCCTTAAGAACGGGTTCACGCAAATGCTCTCTCAGGGAATGGAGCGTTCCCATGTCTACAGGACGTCCCAAAATATCTTCCAAATAAAGCTTTATTTCGATGAACTTAAAAAGTCCCATTGGTCTAGATAGCTCTACCAAAAAATCCACGTCGCTGTCTGGACGGGCTTCATTGCGTGCCACAGAGCCAAACAGGTCGAGAGATTTCACACCCAACTTTTCCAGTTCTGTTTGATGTGCCAGGACGATCGCCACAACCTGATCTCGATCCATCGCTAAATCCCCAGTCGCTGATAGACCTGATCCAGGTTGCGCAGGTGGCGTTGTGGATCGAAGCAAGTCGCGATTTCAGTAGGGGAAAGTGTTTCCATAACACGAGGGTCTTGCTCAATTAGGACACGGAAGTTGCCATCGGGTTGATTCCAGGCAGCATGGGCACAGGACTGAACGATCGCATACGCCTCCTCCCGCTGCATGCCCTTTTCTACCAGTGCCAGCATTACCCCCTGGCTGAACACGACACCCCCATACACATTCATATTGCGGGTCATGTTGTCCGGGTAGACGAGCAGATGCTTCACCAAATCGGTGATTTCGACCAGCATGAAGTGGGTGAGGATACAGGCGTCGGGCAGGGCAATCCGTTCAACTGAACTGTGGGAAATGTCGCGCTCGTGCCAGAGGGCGACGTTTTCAATTCCGGATACGGCATAGCCGCGAATCAGACGGGCAACGCCGGTTAGGCGCTCGGAGCGAATCGGGTTGCGCTTGTGGGGCATGGCAGAGGAGCCTTTCTGTCCCTTAGAAAAGAACTCTTCCACTTCCAGCACGTCCGTGCGCTGTAGATTGCGAATTTCGACGGCAAAGCGTTCGATAGAAGCCGCCAATAGTGCCAGATGGTTGAGAAAATTGGCGTGGCGATCGCGGGAAATTACCTGCGTAGACGCACAATCCGGCTGGAGTCCCAGGTTTTGACAGGTCAAGGCTTCAATTTGGGGGTCAATGTTGGCGTAGGTGCCCACCGCACCGGAGATTTTGCCGACGGAAATTTCGTGATGGAGCTTGCAGCAGCGATCGCGATGTCTCAGTACCTCTGCTAACCAACCTGCCAACTTGAAGCCAAAGGTGATTGGTTCAGCGTGAATCCCGTGCGATCGACCAATCATCACCGTGTCGCGATGCTGCTGTGCCTGGTAGCGAATTGCCTGAATCAGGGCTTCTAGCTGGGTCAGAATCACGTCCAGACTGGCAACCATCTGGAGGGACAGGGCTGTATCCAGCATGTCAGAGCTGGTCATCCCCCGATGAATGTAGCGTCCGACATCCCCAACGTACTCGTTGACGTTCGTCAGGAAGGCAATCACATCATGTTTGACCTCTTTCTCAATCTCCAGCACACGCTGGGGGTCAAACCGCGCCTTCGCCTTAATCTCCTCGACTGCCTCAGCCGGGATGTAGCCCAATTCCGCCTGCGCTTCGCAGACCGCAATTTCGACTTGAAGCCAGGTTTTCAGCTTGTAGGCTTCTGTCCACAGTTCGCCCATTTCGGGCAAGGTATACCGCTCAATCAACGCCCGTGTCGCACAATACAACCGTCATATTCTACCGAAGATTCTGGATCTGGTTGAGTAACCAGGCATAAAGCTGGCTGCGCCCGGTTTCTCGACTTCGTTGCAGTGCCTCTTCCAGGAGCGAGAATGGCAGCATCGGCAACAGTTGGGATTGGGTAATCTGCCAACTGCCACCATTGAAGATTGCAAACGCAATCAGCTCGGTGTTGCGGACATCCACCACCCAATACTCCTTCACTTCTAAGCGCTCGTACAGCATGCGCTTACTTCCCAAATCTTCTGACAGAAACGTTTTAGCAATTTCAATTACAAGATCAGGAGCGGGGTAAACCGTCAAATCCACCAGGGACGTATCTGGCGGAATCACCTCGGCATTTTCGTTCAAGTAAAACGCCAGGTCAGGCTGTACTTCTATCTCACCCGCTTTCCTGAACGTACAATTCCACACCAGAGGCAGGAATCCCTTGGCAGCCAATGACTAGATTGACTGCAAATCCAATCGAGAGATTATCCGCAGAATGGTCATAGCCTTGAGGAGTCATTTCAATCCGAAGTTGCCCATTGAAGTAATAACAGCTTGCCTTTGCCAGTTCGGGATCTGCCGTAATCTGCAAGTACTCATCCCAGGTCGCTGTCACCCACTCATCTATTAAGAGTTTTGTCTGTAGGCTGCTCATCAAACTCTCTCTACAGGGTCAGATATCAAACTCACGTATCAAACTAAATGTAACCAAAACTGGCACCAAAGTCCTGATCTATACTGGCGTTACCAGAACTCTTAATTGTCATGAGTGATTCTGAACAGCGATTGCGTGAGTTGATAAGTGATTCTGAACAGCGGTTGCACGAGGTGATATCAGAAGCCTGTAAGCATCCTCCTGGGAGTCCAGCACGACAGAAAAATCTAACTCGCATCATTCGCCTTATCACACCAAGGCTTTGGAGAGAAAGTACTCCTTACTACCAAGATGCATTACAACAAACCTGGCTCTATTTCGTCCAACGTGTTTGCACAACGTATAATCCCGATCGCGGCAGCATCGTCGCTTGGCTGAATACGTATCTGCGGTATCGATACCAGGATTTGCTCAAAAAGGCCAACGAACAGCGGGCTAGAGAAATTCCGGAAGTCGTTAATTATCAGGAGTCCTGGTTCGGCACTGCAACCGATATTTCTGCACCAGAGTACGGTTCAATTTCGCTGCTCGAACAGGTTACCCAATGGGTAGAGACTGATCCTGAGGGTGTACTCCGCTGCACTCATCCAAAACAGTATCCGCATGTTAATTGCCAAGCGGTTATTTTGCTGCGTCTTCCTCCAGAAACTCCCTGGAAAGATATTTCCGCCAAATTCAATGTGCCCATCCCTACACTGAGCGCTTTTTATCAGCGACAATGTATGCCCTGTTTGCGTAAATTTGCTGGACTCAATAATTTTGGGGAGAAGCTTAAAGCATGGTCAGAAACAAATAGCAACTCTTCTGAATCCAGTTCTGTGCCTGGTCAAATTAGTTCAGATCAAAACACCCCAAAGCAGCCAACAACAAATCCTGTTTATAGATTTGCTTTGCCTACCGGTGTGCAAAGTCGAGAACGCAAAGAATTCAAACGTAACATTGAAATTTTGCGGCAAGCGAATCCTCAGTGGACAGTAGTTTGGGATTCACCAAAACCAAATGAATCTGAAGCAGTAATTGTGATGCGGAAGGACAAAGACTTGAGCAAACGGCGTCTAGCGTATTGGATGACATCATCTTTGTCTGAAGTCATTGAGGGAACCTATGGCAGATAAGCCTGAAGGACAGGGGAAAAGCGCCGGAGGGAGTACTCCTGAACAACCTAAACCCTTTGATTCTGAACTTTTGGTGCCTGCTGCGCTGCTCAAGTCTGAGCCTGTTGTCCCGCTTGATGTGATTGAGACTCTTGCCCAAAGCGATCCGGAGGGAGTTGTCAAGCTTCTGGAAGGGCGTGATGCACGATTGGCAGAGTTATACGGAAAGCGGGAAGAGAACTACGCTAAACGAGAAGAGAATAGGCATCAGGAGTCTTTGGCAGGGGAGACAACCAAGCGAATGGGGATGGGATTGATCTTCGCAACTATCATCTCTGTTCTGGTTTATGCAGGGGTTACGGCCGATAAGGCATCGTTCGACAAAATTCTCACAGCAGCACTTGCCGCCTTTGGAGGGGCGGGAGCTGTGGCGACATTCTCAAACAAGTCTAAGCAGCGAGATGATTAATTGTTCATCAATCGTCACCTGCCACCCCTGCCAAAGGCTTTACCTCCTCTGAAGGAACCACAACTGCTTCAAGCGGAGTCTCAGCAACCTCTGAGATGGATACCTCAACTTCGGGATGAGGCTTTGTGTCCTCAAGCGTAGGTTTTGCCTTTCGGAAGCTATGGAATCGGATGCCGAGGAAAACATCGTAAAGGAAACCGAAAAAGTCCTTTTCGGTTTGTAAGATGCCGAGGGATTGGTGGGAGCCTTTCTGGTTTAGCAGAGGCTTGACGTGGTAATAAGCGCGTTCGTACTTGTACCAGGGAATGGATGGCCAGAGGTGGTGAACCAGGTGGTAGTTTTGACCCCCGATCAGCAGATTCAGGATGCGGCTGGGGTAGACTCTCGCATTCAGCCAGCGATTTCGCTCTTTGAAGGGGCGATGGGGCAAGTAGTCAAAAAACAGGCCCAGCATCAGGCCCACGACTGCCAGGGGGACAAACCAAAAGTTGAAGATGTACTCGATGAAGCCAAACTGGTAGCCCATGTAGACGATCGCCCCTACGGCCGCTCGACCCAGGAACCACTCCAACAGCTCATATTTGCGCCAGAGACGACGTTTGAAGAAGTAAATTTCGTGATAGAAAAAACGGGCATTAATCAACCACAGCGGTCCAAACGTTGAGACAACATGGTCGGGATCGTTCTTGGGGTCATTCACATTGGCATGATGCTGCATGTGCACCCGTGTGAAGACTGGGAAAGAAAAGCCCAGCATCAGAGCACTGCTATGCCCCAAGACCGCGTTAATAATCCGGTTGCGGTGAGCCGCATTGTGACACGCATCGTGAATCACCGTTCCGACCATATGCAATGCTGATACGTTCAGCAAAAAGCAGCACCAGTCAGGCCAGTGCCAGCGAAAATAACCAATAGTAGACAGCGTTATAATTGCCAGCGCCGCCAGGAACATGATCAGCGTAGGATTTAAACCGTCAGGCGGACCAAGCAACTCCTTGGGTACTGTCAGGGGCTTCACTGCCTCCGACATCGATCTCTAACTCCTTCTAACCACCAACGCGAGTAGTATACGATACGGTGACACCAAAATAAAGTTTTGTTAAACTCACTCACAAAGTTCAGTCAGGGAATTGGTTACCAGCTTAAAGCAAGACAGCAAGGACAGGAAGGAAGTCAGGAGCCAGGAGAGATACTGAATTCTGACTCCTGAATTCTGACTCCTACCCTACCCCAATGTTCCAGCTTAAACGGGCAGCCGCTGAGTTAATGCTCCAAACGGATGATGAAAGTGAAGTTTTGCGAGAAAAATTATAGAACATCAAAATTTGGGAACCTGAAGCGGCTGGGCTGCGTCTCCTGAAAGTTAGGACATGCGATTATACAGAACATTTTGAGGTTTTACTCCAAACTCTCCAGATTTCATCGGTTCTGAATGCTGCATCCGTGTGTGAAGGAGACTGTAACGGATTCAAGACCGGTTGTTAAACCACGTTCAGCTCGGAATCTGTAGCTTTCCCTTGAGAGAAACTCCAGGTCTGGACGGGGACAAGGTTTAGAGTTATCCACCAGAACATAAAGGACTTTATTATGGTACGACCAATTTTGAAATCACGTTCAGAGGTGCCAGTTCTGCCAGTTCATAGTGTTGGCAAAGGATTAGGGGTTTTGTTGACTGCTACGGTGCTGCTGGGAAGCAGTGTGGCGGGTGCATTTGCAGCTCCAGGGGATTCTGGGTCATCGACCTCTGGCACGTCAGATGATTCTAATCGGGATGTTGTTGTGGACACGGAGAATCAGACTCCTGGCACTACCCCTGGATCGACAACCCCTGGAACTCGCTTTGACTGTCAGGTTATGAATAGCCAGTATACGGTCATGTATCGCCCAGAGAGCCAGCCTGGACAGGCTTACCCGTGGGCCGTGCCCAGTGCAATGGGTGGGGGTTGGGATCCAGCCAAGCGATGCTATGAAATTAGCCGCCGGTTGGAGTTCTACCGTCCCGATGGGCTACAAGAAATGCAGACTGCGATAGAAAATGGCTACAACACGGTGTGTGTAACGACGCAACGATCGCCGAGCTGCCGAATTGTGCTAACGGTGCCGCCGGGACAAGATCCGCAGATCACCCGCGATCGCGTCTTCCAAAACCTGACCATAGCCGACAGCGGACAGCAGACTCAGGGCGTCAACACGTTTGTAGACCGGGGCGGCACTGGAATCCTTGGCGAAGCCGCTCGCTGGCTCAACATCGGACTACCTGGTCTTGGCCAGAGTCGCTCCTCTGCCTCTGATAATATCAACCTGCGTCCGTTCCTGGATCGAGCCGATGGGGGAACGGGTGAATACCTGCGCAAAGGCGTTTCGAGCAGTCCAGGGCGGCGGTTAAACCCCAACAAATTCCGTTAAACGAAGTTTGACTCAAAGCTCCTCAAAGGTGCGGGTTCTTGAGGTGACTGGCTCTGCGTAATGCAGAGCTTTTTTGTTGGTCATGGGGAGTGCGAAGTGCGGAGTGTAGGAAGTGCGAAATGCGTTTCTTGAATGCCCGATAGGGCTATAGTGCGAATTCAAAACTTATCTCCCCTTCGTCATTCACTGAAGCTGTATCAACTCCTACCGAACTAGTTGACGCAATCCGATAAGGTCACTTCAAGTTGAATAGGTAACTTGAGTTACAACCATGCTTTCATGCGCTTAGAACAGTTGCAGGCGTTTTTAGCCGTCGCAGACACGGGCAGTTTTCAGAAGGCTGCTCAACAGTGTGGCGTGACTCAGTCGGCAATTAGCCGTCAGATTCAGGCACTGGAGTCTGATTTGGGTGCTCCCTTGTTTCATCGGGCTGCTCAGGCAAAGCTTACAGTGGTGGGCGATCGCCTCCTGCCACGGGCTAAGAAAATTTGGCAGGAATGGCAGAATGCGGTGCAAGATGTGGGGGAGCTGGTTGCTGGCAAGCAGCCGGAGCTATGCGTAGCGGCAATTCATTCCATTTGTGCTTATCACTTGCCGCCGGTGCTGCAGCGGTTCTGTCGAGATTATCCCGACGTGCAGCTCCGGGTAACGGCGCTGGGTAGCGATCGCTCGATTAAGGTACTCAAAGATGGACTGGTGGATCTGGCGATCGTCATGAATAATCGCTTTCTGACGACCAGCCCTGATATGGTGGTCAAGGTCTTGTACGAAGAATCCATCAAGGTGTTGGTCGCCGCAACCCATCCACTCGCCGCTTGTGATGCAGTCCCCTGGGCGGAGCTAATCCAATATCCACAGGTGGTATTCAAGGATGGCTACGGAATGCAGCGAATTGTGCAAGAACAGTTTGAGCGGCGGGGAGCCACGCTCCGGGCGGCGTTGGAATTGAATACTCCCGATGCCTTCCGGGGAGTTGTGCGTCAAGGGGAACTGGTGGCGCTCCTACCCGAAACAGCGCTCATGGATGCCTATGGAGATCCCACGTTGGCTATCCGTCCGATTGAGTTGGGGTGCGATCGCCCAGACCCGACAGCGGTATTATCAGATCCTCCCCTCACCCGCCAGGTGGTGATGGTGACAACCCGCGATCGCCTGCAAATTCCACCGATTCAGCACTTCTACAGTCTAGTCGCTGAACAATTCCCCCAAACGGTCAGTTCCCTGCCCATGTCCACTGCCAGCGTTGACAGTTGATTTGAGAGAACAGTTTGAGAGAACACAATGAGCCATGCCTTTAGAGAGTTACTCCGTAAAGTTGGGAGCGGCACCCACACCTCAGAGAACCTGACCCGCACCGAAGCAGCAACTGCAACCCGGATGATGCTCCTGCAGGAAGCTACTCCCGCTCAAATTGGCGCATTCATGATTGCCCACCGCATCCGACGCCCTACGGGTGAGGAATTGGCCGGGATGCTGGATGCTTACAACGAACTGGGTCCAAAACTGCAGCCGATCGCCGCTGCCTATCCCGTGATGGTGATGGGAATCCCCTACGATGGGCGATCGCGCACCGCTCCGATCAGCCCCTTAACAACCCTGATTCTGGCAGCCGCTAATTGTCCAGTCATCCTGCATGGGGGCGATCGCATGCCTACCAAAGAAGGCGACCCCCTGATTCACTTCTGGCAAGGTTTAGGTGTGGACTGGACGCAACTCTCACTGACTCAGGTGCAAACCGTCCTGGAAAAGACCGGCGTTGGCTTCATCTATTTGCCCGCCCACTTTCCCCTTGCCAGCGGACTCGTTCCCTATCGCGAACAAATCGGCAAACGTCCCCCGTTTGCCACGATGGAGCTGATGTGGTGCCCGTATGCTGGCGACGCCCACATTGTTTCTGGCTTCGTCCACCCCCCCACCGAAGCCATGTTCCAGCAAGCCTTTGCCCTGCACGGCATCACCCACTTCACCACTGTCAAAGGACTTGAAGGCAGTTGCGACCTCCCCAGAGAACGCACCGCCATCATCGGCTTAGGACGTGTTCAAAAGAACCAGAGCGATCAAGGTCAAGATGGACAGGAAGGTACTCCTCCCTCCTCCCTCCTCCCTCC
>JAAUSG010000286.1 GCA_012034055.1 Leptolyngbyaceae cyanobacterium RU_5_1
CGTGAGCCCAAACCAAAGTTTCGATCAATTCTTGCCAGTAACCTCTCCAAGAGATCACGGAAACATGAAACTGGTTGCCCAAACGAGGTGTCCGAATAAGAACATCCAAGCCCAGACAGAACAAGTTGTTAGTACCAAACGGGTTGTAACCGTTGATCAACTGAGAAGAATACAGCCAGAGGTAATCGCGGAACCAGCCCATCAAGTATGTAGAAGACTCGTTGAACTGAGCCACGTTGCCTTGCCAAATTCCCAAATGCTTCCAGTGCCAGTAGAAAGTTACCCAAGCAAGGGTGTTCAGCATCCAGAATACCGACAGGTACATCGCATCCCAAGCAGAGATATCGCAAGTACCGCCGCGCCCGGGCCGTCGCAGGGGAAAGCATAACCGAAGTCTTTTTTGTCCGGCATCAGCTTGGAACCGCGAGCGTCCAAAGCGCCCTTGACCAAGATCAAGGTTGTGGTGTGCAAACCAAGTGCGATCGCGTGGTGAACCAAGAAATCGCCAGGTCCGATCGTTAAGAACAGAGAGTTGGTGCCATTGTTGATAGCATCCAACCAGCCTGGGAGCCATGCGTTGCCGTAGTTCGGCCAAGCAGTAGCAGCAATGCTGTCGGGGTTAGACAACAGCACGTCCATGCCGTAGAGAGCCTTGCCGTGAGAAGCTTGAATGAACTGGGCAAACACCGGTTCGATCAAGATTTGCTTTTCAGGAGTACCGAAAGCAACTACCACGTCATTGTGAACGTACAAGCCGAGAGTGTGGAAGCCCAAGAACAGCGAGACCCACGATAAGTGAGAGATAATCGCTTCTTTGTGCTGCAACACGCGATCGAGCACGTTGCCTTTGTTTTGTTCGGGGTCGTAATCCCGCACCAAGAAGATAGCTCCGTGGGCGAAAGCGCCGACCATAATGAATCCAGCGATGTACTGGTGGTGCGTGTACAGCGCAGCCTGAGTAGTGAAGTCCTGCGCCAAGAAAGCGTAGGGAGGCAGCGCGTACATATGCTGCGCGACCAGGGAGGTAATGACGCCCAAAGCAGCCAAGTGCCAGCCCAATTGGAAGTGCAGCGAGTTGTTGTAGGTCTCGTAAATGCCTTGGTGAGGCATATTGAACGGGCCTTCAACTTTCTTGCCAAGAAATCTTTGGAATCGCACATTTCTTTGATGCTGTGACCGATACCGAAGTTAGTCCGGTACATATGACCGGCAACGATAAACAGCACTGC
Organism: Leptolyngbyaceae cyanobacterium RU_5_1; assembly: GCA_012034055.1. Lineage (GTDB taxonomy): Bacteria > Cyanobacteriota > Cyanobacteriia > Leptolyngbyales > Leptolyngbyaceae > JAAUSG01. The sequence goes on from JAAUSG010000286.1 coordinate 1,230, forward strand.
GATCGCCAAATGGTGGTGAGCGATATCTGTCAGCCACAAAGACTCAGTTTGGGGGTGGAAGCCGCCCAAGAACGTGAGAATTGCAGTTCCCGCACCTTGCGCCGTACCGTAGACATGGCCTGCGGTATCTGGGTTCTCGGCATAGACGCCCCAGTTCCCAGTAAAGAACGGAGCCAAACCAGCCGGGTGAGGCGGGACAGACAGGAAGTTATCCCAACCCACGTGCTGTCCGCGAGACTCGGGGATCGCAACGTGAACCAAGTGACCGGTCCAAGCCAAAGAGCTGACGCCGAACAAACCAGCCAAGTGGTGGTTGAGGCGAGATTCAGCATTCTTGAACCAAGACAAGCTGGGGCGATACTTGGGCTGGAGGTGCAACCAACCTGCGAACAGGAATACAGCAGCCAGCAGCAGCAAGAAGATAGCTCCTTGGTACAAGTCGGCATTAGTCCGAATCCCTTGGGTGTACCACCATTGGTAGACACCGGAGTAAGAGATATCAACCGGGTTGGAAGCGCCAGCTTGAGTGAAAGCGTCTACTGCCGGAGCGCCGAATTGCGGGTCCCAAATCGCGTGCGCGATCGGGCGGACATTTAGGGGGTCTTTAATCCACTGTTCAAAGTTACCTTGCCACGCTACGTGGAACAGGCTGCCAGAAGTCCACAGGAAAATGATTGCTACGTGGCCGAAGTGAGAAGCAAAAATCTTTTGGTAAAGATTTTCTTCGGTCATGCCGTCGTGGCTTTCAAAGTCGTGCGCTGTGGCAATCCCGTACCAGATCCGCCTTGTTGTCGGGTCTTGGGCAAGGTCTTGGCTAAATTTTGGAAATTTCGTTGCCATAAGCCTTGATTAATCCTGAATCCTGAAGGTTGAATGGATTCTGTCGGGGATTTTGGATTCTGCAATTCCAGATTGCTCCACAATTTCAGAATCCAAAATCTGTAGGTATTTTACCCTACCGAACATATGCGTGCTAGGAAGAACGCCCAGGTGGTAACAATTCCTCCCAGGAGGTAGTGAGCTACCCCCACAGCCCGACCCTGAGTGATGCTCAGAGCGCGAGGCTGAATCGACGGAGCTACCTTTAGCTTATTGTGAGCCCAAACGATCGACTCGATCAATTCTTGCCAGTAGCCGCGGCCGCTGAACAGGAACATCAGGCTGAAAGCAAAGATGAAGTGTCCGCCTAAGAACAGCAAGCCGTAAGCCGACAGTGCCGAACCGTAGGACTGAATCACTTGAGAGGCTTGAGCCCACAGGAAGTCCCGCAGCCAGCCGTTGATGGTGATGGCACTTTGGGCAAAGTTGCCGCCAGTGATATGAGAGATCGTACCGTCTGGATCGACTGTTCCCCAAACATCCGACTGCATTTTCCAGCTAAAGTGGAAAATTACCACAGAGATGCAGTTGTACATCCAGAACAAGCCCAAGAAGACGTGATCCCAACCAGAAACTTGGCAGGTGCCGCCGCGGCCGGGGCCGTCGCACGGGAACCGGAAGCCCAAGTTACCTTTGTCAGGAACCAAACGCGAACTGCGTGCGAACAACACGCCCTTCAGCAGGATCAGAACTGTAACGTGAATGGTGAAAGCGTGGATGTGGTGAACCAAGAAGTCCGCCGTACCCAACTCGATCGGCATCATCGCTACTTTGTTGCCCACAATTACTGCACCGCCGCCGAAAGCGTGGCTGACGATTTCTGTCGCATTGGGAGCGGTGTTACCCGGAGCCAAAGCGTGAATGTTTTGTACCCACTGAGCAAATACCGGACGCAATTGAATTCCAGTATCTGAGAACAAATCTTGAGGACGGCCGAAAGCTCGCATCGTGTCGTTGTGGACGTACAAACCGAAGCTGTGGAAGCCCAAGAAAATGCAAACCCAGTTCAGGTGAGAGATGATTGCATCTCTGTGGCGGAGTACGCGGTCGAGCAAGTTGTTAACGTGCTGGGCCGGATCGTAATCCCGCACCATGAAGATTGCTGCGTGAGCTGCTGCGCCAACGATCAGGAATCCACCGATCCACATGTGGTGGGTGAATAGGGATAGCTGAGTCGGGTAGTCAGTTGCAATGTAAGGATACGGAGGCATCGAGTACATGTGGTGGGCCACAATGATGCTCAGAGAGCCCATCCAGGCCAAGTTCCACGACAGTTGGCAGTGCCAAGACTGCGTGAAGATTTCGTACATTCCCTTGTGGCCTTCGCCGGTAAAGGGACCTTTGTGAGCTTCCAGAACTTCTTTGAAGCTGTGACCGATGCCCCAGTTAGTGCGGTAGAAGTGTCCGGCGACGATAAACAGCACCGCCAACGCTAAGTGGTGGTGAGCTGTATCGCTCATCCAGAGACCGCCTGTAACGGGATTCAAACCGCCTTTGAAGGTCAGGAAGTCGGAGTAAGCGCCCCAGTTGAGGGTGAAGAAGGGCGTTAAACCTTTAGCGAAACTCGGGTAGATGTCTGCCATCAAACCGGGTTTCAAAATCCACTCGTGTGGCAGGGGAATGTCAGCAACTGTTTTAATCAACTTGCCGCCAACTGACAGCGGTTTACCTGCATCGATCGCGTCCATGCAAGCGTTGATCGGCAGCGAGACGTGAATTTGCTGTCCCGCATAGCCCAAGCAGCCGCAACCCAGCAAACCTGCCAAGTGGTGGTTCATCATCGATTCCACGTTCTGGAACCATTCCAGTTTCGGAGCGCGGACGTGATAGTGAAACCAACCGGCAAACAGCATTAAAGCTGCCATTACCAATGCGCCGATCGCAGTGCAATATAGCTGGTATGAGTTAGTGATGCCGTTAGCCCGCCACAGTTGGAACAGACCAGAGGTGATCTGAATTCCGTGGAAGCCACCGCCCACATCTGCATTTAAAATTTCTTGACCAAAAATCGGCCAGACCACTTGAGCGCTAGGCTTGATGCCTGTCGGGTCTGTCAGCCAAGCTTCGTAGTTAGAGAACTTAGCGCCGTGGAAATATGCGCCACTCAACCAGACGAAGATTACTGCCAAGTGGCCGAAGTGAGCGCTAAAGATTTTGCGCGAAACGTCTTCTAAGTCGCTGGTATGACTGTCAAAGTCGTGAGCGTTAGCGTGAAGGTTCCAAATCCAGGTGGTGGTTTTTGGTCCCTTAGCTAGAGTGCGATCGAAGTGACCCGGCTTAGACCACCTCTCGAAGGAAGTTGGAACCGGATTTTTATCGACTACCACTCTAACCTTTGCCTCTCGCTCTGGAGGACTAATGGTCATGAAGACTCTCCTCTCGGTAGGACAAGGAACGAGAACTGATAGTGTGAATGGCACTCCCCGAACTTTTGATGCGGGGATTCTCGGTTCGCCGATACAGGTTGCACTTGGCTCCTTGCGGAATTACGTACAGAAACTGCATCTCCCCAAGCGTTTTACTTCTTGCAGGATTACCTGTGCCGAAGCCAGTTTCCCAGTGTCGCTGGGTACTGCCAACTCCTCTGGCGATTCGCGCTTTGCCTCCGATCGCTTTTTTAGGCTTTTGGATGCAACTGCTACTTTTGAGGGAGTTTTATGAATTATAAACTTGCCTGACAAGTATGAATCGCTTGTTAACAATACTTAAAAAAGCCTTAATTCCTGATGGACTAATGAATTGAGTTTCCACAGTCGATCGAAAAAGTCAAGGGGTATTGCCATTAAGTTTATAAAACTCAAAGATATAGAAAATAAAGATCTACTATTTGTATAGAGTTGTATCAATTTCAGCACTTCGCGAGCTATTAGGATGAGTGGGTGAGTTGTCGGTGGGTTATGAGTCCGAGCGCTGGGTTCTCCCCAATTGGCGATCGCCAAGCTTCAGATAATCAACTCAGTTTTGGGCTATAGTTCCCTATGAGAATGGCTCTAGGAGTATGGCTGAGTGATGGGCATGAATTGGCAGAAAACGGCTGCGGTGAGGCTGCTGGCATTATTCGCAGCAGCAGCAGTATCGATTTTAGGTTTAGCAAGTTGCGGCGATCGTCCTCTCGAATTGCCCAAATCCAGCAACAACAGCAAACTAGCTCCAACTTTAGCAAACAGAATCTCCGAGGTTTCGCCCCCAGAAACCATCCAACAACTGCGTCAGGCTCTAGAAATCTACCAGCCTCAAGTGAGTGTATTGAGCCCAAAACCTGATGAAGTGATTCGGGATACAGATATATCTGTCCGAGTTCAAGTCAAAGACTTACCACTATTTAAAGATGCAAATCTAGGTTTAGGCCCCCACCTGCAAGTCGTATTAGACAACCAACTCTACAAAGCAATTTACGACACCAGCCAGCCTTTAGTTATTTCCGATTTAGAACCCGGAACCCACACCATTGGAGTTTTTGCCTGCAAACCTTGGGAAGAAAGCTTTAAAAACGACGGCGCTTGGGCCCAAACCACCTTTCACATTTTTACCAAAACCCAAGACAACAATCCCGATCGCGCCTTGCCCCAGCTCACCTACAACCAGCCCCAAAACACCTACGGGGCAGAACCCATCATGCTGGATTTCTACTTAACAAATGCTCCCCTGCATTCAGTAGCCCAAGAAGATCCGCAAGACGAAATACTCGATTGGAAAATCAGAGCCACAGTCAACGGCGAAAGCTTTACGCTCGATCGATGGCAACCTATATATCTCAAAGGATTCAAACCGGGGAAAAACTGGGTGCAGCTAGAACTGATAGACGAACTGGGAAACCCCATCAAAAACGCCTTTAACAATACAGTTAAACTGGTAAATTACGCACCCCAAGGACAAGATACCCTGGCTAAATTAGTGCGGGGCGAACTAACAGTAGCAGACGCTCGCGGTACAGTCGATCGCAACTACAAACCCCCAACACCCGAGCCAACAACTGAAGAAACAACGTCAATTATCGAACCAGTTGTCGAACGATCTGGCGCGATCGAACAAACACCAATTGTCCAACCAAGTATAGAGCCAACAGTTATCCCTGAAGAAAAACAGATCGAAACGATCGAACCAGCGCCGACACCAACTCCAGAAATAGAAGAATCAAAATCACCTGAATCGGTACAAGCGATCGACGAATCCGCACCAACAGCAACCAATGAGGAAATCAAAGAACCGAAAGCAGTTGAACCAGTAACAGCGATCGAACCCACACCAACACCAACACCAACACCAACACCCGAGGAAATTGAGAAAACTCAAGAAATTGAATCAGTAACAGC
>JAAUSG010000003.1 GCA_012034055.1 Leptolyngbyaceae cyanobacterium RU_5_1
AGTTGTCTGATTACCTTCCCCTGCTCATCTCGGATAATCACTTCTATTTTGGCTTTCATACACCCTTCCCCTTAGCGTTGTCCTAATTCCAATACTTTAGATCATCAATGGAAAATTTACAGGTGGATTTATTTTATCTCGATGAATCTGGGTTTTCGCTGTGGATGCCCGCAGAGTACAGCTATTTTTTCATCGGGGAACAGAAACGCATTGAACAAACCTCGCGCAAGGGCAAGCGCATCAGCATTCTGGGATTGTTGCAACCGTTTGTGAGTTTCATCTATGGCTTGGTGGTGGGCAGTTTCGATGGAAATCGCGACATCACGATGATGGACGAGCAAGCGCGACAAGCCAAACTTCAGTTTGAGCAAACCGGCAAAATCCGCGTGCTTGTCCAAGATAACGGTTCGGCTCATACCAGCAAACCAGTCAAGGCGAAATGGGCAGAGTGGGAAGCCTGTGGACTCTATTTCTTCTTGTTGCCGAAATACTGCTCAGAACTCAACCCGATTGAAGTTGAGTGGCACCAATTAAAAACCCATCATCTGCGCGGACACATGTTTGAACATGAATTGGATTTAGCCTACGCCGTCAGCGACGGTATTGATGAACGATCTCAAGCCGCAGGCTATCAAGCGGAACGATTCCAATTTCCCTCGAAATTGGCTCATTCATAAGCCGTTATATACCTGAGCTTTTTAGCCTTGATCTACTTATTTACTTCTCCTCAGCCGACTCATTCGCCTTAATTGATTTCAACTCATTCAGTTGATAGCCGACGTGTTTAAGCACTCTATCCAGTTCAGGGAGAATGCTGAGATGTTCTGGAAGCGGCGTGGCATGAGTGTGGCTGTAAGTATAGAGTTCACTAACTTTGGCTTGGAGCTGCTGCGCGATGCTTAGCGCTTCCTGACCCAGATCAACGAGCTGATGTTGTTGGTAAAACTTGAGTGCGGCCCCGCGCAGAATCTGAAGCATTGCTTCTTCTCCATGTTTACCGGGGATCAAGCGCAGACGAAGCAACAAGCGCTTTTGCTGATATAACCGCTCAATTTCAACTTGCTTTATTTTCTGAGCTGGAGCCAGTGGCAAGTTGGTCATTGCCTTCAGCTCATCAATAATGCCCTGAAATGTCTTGATGGGCAACTCTTCCAGCACAGCTTGTTGCACACCGTTTTCGCTCCAAACAACACGGCCGTGTTTTGACTGTCGTTCAAGAAATAACCGCCCAAATCCCCAACTTAGTACCCGCGCCAAAAGTTCCCGCAAAAGCGTATTTGAAGACAACGCTGCCAGAACTTCGGGGGGATCTGATAGGTGCTGTGGGTAAATGGCTAAAACTGGGGGAGTCCCTGTGGATGGAGTCGCGTCTATGGATGGGTTGGAGTATGTCGTTGTACCTTGAGCTGAATTGTTCAGTTGAGCGGGTTGGGATAATGGTTCAGCCGGGGGGGAAGAGTTCTGTGATCCAATCAGGCTAAGAGGGAGTTCGGTTGGGCTGTCTACAACGAGTGTGGGACTTGTGTGTGGATCTTGGGAATGATCCTGATGTTGAGGAGTTTTATGAACATTTTTTGCCTCAGCGACTTGTTTTGCCGATTGTTCAGCAAGTTTCGCTGCAATTCGTCTGGCCACGGGTTGGATGGTCTTGTTTTGCTTGCCAGAATGGCTTAAGTAGGCTGAGAGCGCCGCATAGTGGATATCTGAAGCGAGAGCGTGCGGCACTAAGGAACAATTCATATACGCCAGAATCCGACGAACGTAGTCCAATGCAGCAGAGTCATCCGTATTCACCATACCCAGCTTTAACCGGCTCCCTTCCAGAGAGAGCGGCAACACCTGGTGATACAGGCAGGCTTCAAACGGCAGGATAGTATCGATTAACCGAAATGCCAGCTCGGTATCGATTTGGTTCATCCAGTCAGCTTTAGGCTTGCCTACGTTACTGAAACTTGCTGGATTAGAGTCTTGCGGCTCAGTCTGGTCACCAATTGGAGAAACCATACGGAGTGATAAAGGTGGATCCTATCTGACTACTATGCTAGTCTGCCGTGACGATTTAGATTCCTATAAAAGCAGGATTCTGTCAATTTGAGAGTGATTGACAGATGGGGAGAGTCCAGTTGGGAGTAGTCCAAGCGTTTTAGCGTCTAAAAATGCGCTGGCAGAGTCGTAGATGCTTGAGATGGAATGTTGAGATTGGAATTGATTAAGGGGTAAACGATGCGGAGAGATGAAGCGACGAGAAAAGTGAATTAACGTTTATCGTTCTGGTTCATTGCCAAGCCAGATTGCGACCAGTTCTGGTTGAGATTTCGGTGTAAAAACGCGGGTGGCGTGATAGCTAACTTTTTCTCGCAACCGATAGACCTGTTTCACATCCATGTCCAAAGCTTTTGCGATCGCTTCTTGAGAACGCCCCTGCAGATAGAGCCGCAACCAGTCCACTGCACGCGGATCCACCTTTTTCTCGACCAGGTAAGACTCAAACCTCTTCTGTACGGCGCTGCGGAGTTCCTGCTGCTCCTCCGTTGCTTGAGCATCTTGATACTCAGCAACTGCGCGGGCATCCAGCAGGCTGACGGAACCATCAGCATCATCGGGGGCAACCTCTTGGGAGACCAGGCGGATGAAGTCATCGGCAGGAACCTGAGTCATGCCGCCTTTTTGGTTACGCCGCAGGTAATTCACAAACCGGTAACAAAGCAGCGGTTGATTCCGAATTGGGCGCAGGCAGTATTCTTCGACGCTGGCTAGCAAGAGTGCATTCCGCAAACGAGGGTCACGGGTGCATTGCGCAATCCAGGCGGTCTGCTGCTGCATATAGCGATCGCTCTGCAGGAGCTCCTGGATAATTTCTTCCAGCACGTCTACCACGGTGCGCTGCGATCGCGTGAAAGTGCAATCCAGGTACGAATTTTGTTGCGAATCAGGAATAGGTTGCTAAGACGTTGAATCAAGCTTTGTAGGCACGCTCTGGCGACATTCCCAGGTAGCGTTGCCGCAGAATCCGGTAGCGATAATCCATCGCCTGCTCAACAATCTGCCGCTGTGTCGGGTTGAGATCAGTTAGACGAGTCGTGTCTTCTCCAATCAACCATCGCACGATACTATCGCGGTTGACGGTGCTCTGGTCCGATAGCTCCGTTCGCAGTCGCGATCGCCATTCATCCGAAAAATTCTCAGACAGTGCCATTTCTTCAGCCAACATCATAAGTTGCTGCCCCACAGTTCTAACTACCCTGCTATAGAGTCTGCATCACAACCCTAATCCAGCGCACTCACCCGCACGGGTAAAATCTGGGCTAGGGATTGTAACGAAGCCTGCATCAGTCGGGAAGGTGCCCAGCCAGAGGAGTAGGCATCTGGCTAGCTCTGTTAGGAGTCATTACTTGCCATTGGATAGCGTTGTACTAACCTTATCCGAAATTGTTGATGATTATATTGCTTGCAGGCATGTTTAGAAGACGCGCGCTCCAGACAATACTTAACTTTTACAATTCCGTATTACCCAACCTTTGCTTTATCTTCCTCTACTTTTAATCTATTCCCCTGATTTTTTCGACACCCGGATTGGGTATCTATGCAAGGGGTCAGGTTTTAGGTGTCAGGTCGTTTTCTGAAACCCGAAATCTGGCACCTGACCCCTTGCGCGTCCTACCTCTTCCAGTCTCTACTCCAATTCGGGCAATTGGCTCATCTGTTTCAAATTCAGAACGTCTGCTAACGCTTCTGGTGTCATGAGTTGGCGCTCTAAGACAATCTCGCGGAGAGATTTGCCGGTTTCGAGGGACTCTTTGGCAACAGAGGCAGCATTGAGATAGCCGATATGAGGGTTAAGCGCGGTGACCAGCGCCAGACTTCCCTCTGCAAAGGACAAACAGCGATCGCGATTGGCCGTAATGCCTTCAATGCAGCGGTGGGTCAGAGCCGCCAGGGTATTGCCCAGAATTTCGATGCTGTGAATCAGGTCGTAGGCAATCAGGGGCATCATCACATTCAGTTCCAGTTGTCCAGCCTGGGCCGCGAGGGCGATCGCGCCATCATAGCCCATCACCTGAAAGCAAACCATCGAGGTCATCTCCGCCATGACTGGATTGTACTTACCGGGCATGATTGAAGAACCGGGCTGCACAGGGGACAGTTGGATTTCTTTCAACCCCGTTTTGGGTCCGGAGTCTAGCAGTCGCAGGTCGTGGGAAATCTTGGCACAATCCTGGGCCAGATTCCGTAACGCACCGGATACATTTACGAACGGAGCCATGCTTTGCATGGCCGCCATCAAATGGGGAGCCGGTCGCAGGGGTTGATCGATTAGCTCTGAGAGAATTTCGGCAACTCGGAACCGATACTTGGGATGGGTATTCAGTCCGGTTCCGGCAGCGCTACCCCCCAGTCCCAACAGCGTTAAATCCCCAGCCGCGGTTTCAATCCGAATCATATGTTCGCTGAGGATCTGGGCCCAGGCCCGGAAGTTTTCGCCTAAACGCACCGGAACAGCATCCTGCAGGTGGGTTCTGCCAGAGCGAATTACGTCTTGAAACTCCCGCCCTTTGTTTTCCAGAGCTGCGATCGCGCCTGAAAGCGCTGGATACAGGGTGCGCTCCAACGCCAGCAATCCACCAATCCGAATTGCGGTTGGAATCACGTCATTGGTCGATTGTCCATAATTCACATGATCATTGGGATTAACCCGCTTGTAGTTCCCCTTCTGGTCTGCCAATAGTTCCAAGGCCCGATTGGACAACACCTCATTCACGTTCATGTGATGCGACGTGCCCGCCCCTGCCTGGTACACATCCACCACAAACTGGTCGCGCAGGTTGCCATTCAAGATCTCATCGGCTGCCTGCACGATCGCCTGACTGATGTCTTCAGGAATGCAGCCCAGTTCACCATTGGCGATCGCGGTTGCCTTCTTAATCAGCACGCAGGCATCAACATAGGTGGGCAGAGGCTTAATCCCGCTAATCGGGAAATTCTCTAAGGCTCGCAGCGTTTGAATCCCGTAATAGACAGTTTCGGGGATTTGCCGCTCTCCCATCGAGTCTTTTTCGATCCGGTATGCAACATTGGTCTGGTCTGTCATGTCTTCTGCTGCCGTCCTTATTGAAGATTTCTTCCTTGCACATACACCGTCGAAACAGGCTTCATCATCTTCCGTTCCACTTTGATGTCTTTAAATCCAGCCGTTTCCAGATAGTGTGTGAACCTTTCTCCTGCTTCAGTCGCATCATCTTCTGTAGCGCCAGGGATTCTGGGCTGGTGAACGAGGGCCAGGATTCCTCCCGTGCACAACTGCTCTCTTAGCCGTCTCAGCACGTCAGTCTTGTTATCCCAGAACTGAACGTTATTAACAGCCAGAATTTTGTCAAATGGGTCGTCGAAGGAGGGCAATTGCGATACCGAAGTGAGAACCAATCGCACTCTTCCAGCCGAAATGGCGCGTTTATTCCTTTTTGAAGCTTGCCTGAACATCACTTCAGAATGATCGATACCCCAAATAACACCGTGGATCACAATTTCACTCATCTTTTGGATCGTTACTCCAGGCCCGAAACCGATTTCCAGGACGCGGTCGGAGGGTTGCAGGTTCAGCAGAGAAATTGCCCACTCATTGCGTTCAAGATTTGATGGCCGATGGGCCATGATGAAGCCAACGATATTCCCAAAAAATCCTGTGGGACGAGCGAATTGTGCTACAACTCTCTCTACAAGGCTCATAAGAAACCTCCCTAACCGTCTTGTCGGCAGAACACGAGCAAAACTTTTAAATCTGCCAATCCACTCAAGTCTGATACGTTGGCAGTTTGGAAGTCTATACTTGGATCTCGTCTCAAAACATCTGCCACAATTGCCTGATTGAGATCTGCATCTGCCTGAAAGCGAACGCTCATAATAATTAAGTCTTCCAAGCATCACGCAGCTTTTGATAAAAACTAACAATAGGGGCACGATACACCGTACCCCTAGCAGCGTTTAAGTAGCCAGCATGGATCTCACGAACGAGTTATCAGTTGTTCAAATACCTTATCCCTTTAACCCCCTATCCCAATGAGTAGGCAGAGCGGAGGGCCCACACAATCAGAATGCCGATGCTACCCAAAATCAGCGTTGCTGAGATGGCGATCGCGATTGGGCTGTCGGCTCCATTAAACTTCATAATTCCACGATTCAGATCCGACATATGTTCAGGCTCCCCTTGTCCAGTTAACGCCGCTTTAATTCTAGCCAGGCTGAGAGCGATCCCCATCCCTGTTAAGGAATCTGTAACAGTTTTGCCATAATTCTTGCTGCAAAGCCAGTTTTATCGACTATCGTGGCTGCGTGGGGTCTGTGAGACTGCGAGATGACACAGTCAAACCTTTTACAACTTGCTCAATCAGGAGATGCAGATGCGATCGCGGCGTTGATGAATGCAAGCCTGCAGGCGATCGGGGTTTCGGCGAGGGCTGTGCTGCGCAATGGTGATTTGCACGTCCTGCTGGAGTCGGAACGGATGCTGGCTCCGTCTCCCTCGATTGAGTTTATTCGTCGGGGAATCACTCGTCTGGGGCTGGCCTGGATTTCGTCAACGGTAGTCTACAGTCGGTTGGTGGGTCAAAGTTCCCCCGTTTGGGTGCAACAGGTTCAATTCAACGCTGCTGCCCTGTCCAATCCCTTTGTGTTAGATCCTGGTATTCGGTTACAGGTGGCTGGAGGGGAGGAAGCGCCTCTGCCACCCTGGTGGACTCAGGTCAGCCCGCTAACGCTAGCTCTGCTTTTGAGCGTTCCACTTGTCTTTCTACTCAGCAGTAGTATCATCTGGTCTCGATATTTGTCGGGAGGCAACCCGACGGAACTGGCTAGTTCACCTCAGACCTCATCAGCATCGGCCAAAACGGGAGTAAAACCCGACAAGGCTGCAGCGGCTAAAGCTGACCCAGTTAGCAACGCCATGAGTTTTGGCAAACAGGCCTACTTGCTCGGCAAAACCGCCAGCTCAGAGCAGGACTGGCGCAAGGCTGTAGAACACTGGCGTCAGGCGATCGCCCTCCTGCAAGCGATACCAGATTCCCATCCGAAAGCCGCGATCGCGCAACAAAAGCTGGCAGAGTATCAGGGGCACCTGGATTACGTCCTCCGCGATCGCCTGGGTGCCTCTGGGATGGAGCTGGTCAAAACGATTACGGGCAGCATTTCACCAAAATCGATCGTCCATTCTGGCAAAGGACTCTTCTTTGCCCAGAACATGATGTATAGCCACAGCATCACGGTCTACGATCGCCAGTACAACCTGCTCAAAACCATTTCTGACGAAGTTAAGCTGTCTGACTACGGCTACTCCCAGTACTCCGGGACTCAGCATGGTGCCCCGGTGGAAGCAGACTTTAGCCCGGACGGTCAAACCGCCTGGGTCTCGAACTATCAAATGTATGGCGCAGGGTTCAGCAATTCTGCCGACGATGACTGCAGCCCCGAACAGAATCATGACCCGAGTTTCCTGTATCGAATCAACACCCAAACCCTGACCATTGAACGGGCCGTGCAGGTCGGAGCGGTTCCTAAGTACGTGGCCACAACGCCTAACGATCGCTACGCCTTGGTCAGTAATTGGTGTAGTTGGGATGTCAGCGTAATTGACACCCAAACCAATCAAGAAGTGCGCCGGATTCAGCTTGGTCCTTATCCGCGTGGCATTGCCGTAGACAAAAAATCTGAGACAGCCTATGTCGCCGTCATGGGATCCTACGATATCGCCGCCATTAACCTGAACAATTTCTCAGTAGACTGGCTGCGCGACATGGGCCACTCACCCCGCCATCTCAACCTCGATCCCGCCGGAAAATATCTTTACGCCACCCTCAATGGTGAAGGCCAGGTCGCCAAGATTGACGTAGCCAGCAAAACCGTCGTCAGCAAAATCGCCACCGGCAATGCTCCCCGCAGCATGGCGATTTCTGCAGATGGTCAATTCCTCTATATCGTCAACTACGACTCCGACACCGTGAGTAAAGTCAGCACCTCAACGATGCAAGTGGTTAAAACGGTCAGCGTCAACTCTGCCCCGATCGGGATTACCTACGATGCTGAAACGAATCAGGTCTGGGTCGCCTGTTACTCCGGCAGCATCCAGGTGTTTCAGGATTGATGAACTAAACATCGCCAAAGCTAGACTAGAGGTATAACAGCAAGCAATTTATACCAATTTTCGCCTAACCACGCAGCTGTATTAGTGACTGGTTTTTTTAGTTTCTCAATTACTTCAACAAAGCCTTGAGCTTTCTTAGCGTAGTTAAGTGCTCGATCCAAAGCCCCACCAACTTCGTCTTTGTCCGGTTTTGGTTTTTTTAGTTCCTCTTCCGCATCGTTGAGAGCGTTACTAATTTTTCCACGATCATCTGTCTCTAAAGCAGCTAGGATTTCGCGTAATCTGTTCAGTTCAGTCGCAATATCGACATCCTTTGGATCAGGTAAACTGACTTGAGACTGCACGTTAGACATCTGCTGATTTATAGCTTGTCCGACTGCAAACTGACTGCTTACATTTCCTATATCTCCTATGCTGATATTTCCCTGTTCAGATGCTGCCATTTGATTCTCCCAATTTGTTGTAAATTCATGTAACCCTACTAAAGGCCGTACTACTAAGTTGTCGATTAAGTTGTCGATTGGTTTGAGATTTGGGATATTTCTTGAGAAATACTTGATCCAATAGCTAACTGACCCGAAATATTACCAATATTACCAACGGTAATATGAGTCGAACTGTCAATAATTCGAGATGAGATTCTTTCAAATTGAGATGTATCAATACCTTTTTGTCTAAGCAGGTCAATTGTACTTCTAAATATTGCTTTCTGTATTGCCTTCCAGTACATGAAAACATCTTGAGTGCCGTAATAATCAAGATTAATGCTAAAGTCTCGATTTAAGTTGCGGTAGCGATTTAGAAACCAATTTAGAATTAGCAAAACAAGAATAAGAGGAATTAAGATGACACTCAGAGGCAACAAAATAATTAGCAATATAGGGTTGGTCAAAACTTTCCTTAAACTCACCCTTGAACTGGTAGAGCTTCCACCCTTTTTTGCAGCTTTTCTTGATTGTTTATTTTGACCTTGATATGGATCAAGATTTAAAGGCTCTGCTGCAAATTCACGTAACGTTTGAGCAATTCCATAATTATATTCCTCTCTAAATTCGGCTAATCGCCGCTGTTTATTATCATCAGTTCGCCATGAGACAATATTGGAAATGAAGAAACCAATATGCCACACTGAGGCTACAGCATAGAGAAAAGGTAACAGAACAATGGCAACCAAAACTGTTCTACCTAAACGAGTAAGATGGCTGTCATCTAAGGTGGGAGCTAAACTAAACCGTTTACGATCAATACCAGTCAGAATGTATGCAGCAGATTCTACAAAAGTAATTTCCCCAGCATTGTAAAATCTAAGGAAATGAGAAAGAACGTAATCACGTTTAGTGTCGATGTACTGGTATACTCGATACGCTCTTTTTCTACTTCCCTGTTCCTCTTCTTTCTGATCCCATAATGGATCATCGATAGACATTACAGATGGTCTTGTCATGGGGTGACTAAGAAGTTTGCCATCAGCCTCCAATTCAAAACCATCTATAAATAATTGGGACAACCTCTGGAGTTCTGGTAAATGCAGCCTATCGACTTCTTGATCAACTGCTTGATAAAACTCGTTAACTGGGATTTCTACACAATCTAAGTGATTATTCTTATCCTTAGAATCTGTTTTTGCTAAAAGATTTCGCTCTATTGGGATTGTCCAACTTGACTCCGGAATTGGTTCTCCAGCACCGACAAATGGTTTGAACCCTCCAAACGTAATGATGTTTTGGGCGGGTTCAGTTTGATAAATGTGTTGCCTGAAGTAACTTACTAGAGCCTCAAAGGATTTAATACGAAATTCAGGATTGTAGTATTTCTTGAGAAATCGACGAGCCAGAAACCATCGAAGATAAATCATCTCAAAAGCCATCAGTCCCCCTGCAACAAGCGCTAAGAAGAGCTGAAGATATAGATTGAGTCCAGCCGCTAAATATAGCAAAACTTGAATAGTAAAGATAATAAAAACTGCAATAGAAAATATCAGTGTTAATAGAACTGACTGTGTCGCGTGGATGGCAACCTGATCAAGGTCAATACTGGATTTTGGAATCTTACTGGTGTAAGGGTCGCTACGCAGTTGATTGAGCAGTTCAAATCCCCCCACAATTCCTTCCCGATAAGCATAACCCGATAACAACCGCGTGGATGTAGTCAGAAGATTTTGGGAGGGTATTGGCGTAGTGAGGTTGACTTCTGGCGTAGCCAATAAGACTAAGTTCTCTTGAGTAAGCTTAATGCGGGTTTGTTGCTTTATGGGCACTGCATCAGTCTCAAGCGACTGATGGTTAACAAAAATGCTTGAAGCACTATTTAGCCTTTTGATATACCAAATGCCATCCTTACAGCTTAGTTCCAGTTGACGATCAGATTTGCCATCGCTACATGGCAAGCAGATATCACAAGAGTGAGCAGTTCCTGTTATGTAACTGAAGGTTGGTTCAAGCGTCCAGGTTAGTCCGGTTTGTTCTAAGGAAACTTCTAATCTCACATGAATCCCCCATAGTCACGCCACAGAGTATCGTATGCTGCGTCAATCTTTGGGTGGTTTTGCTACATTTTTTTACATTTAAAGTTATTTTTGCATATTTAATGCGATATATGGTTCTGGCAGGATTTTGCGATTTGTTTGCTAGTACACAGCACATATCCTGAGCCGACTACGCCGCGACACTTCTAACTTTATTACTTATGTTAACTTCTCTCAATCCAGGTTCAACTGTACGCGATCGCTATGTAGTCCGAGAAATTCTGTTAGAAGGTGATTCCATGCAGGTTTTCCTTGCTGAAGACAAGGATTCTCACGGTAAAAAGTGTCTGTTAACAAAAGTTTCTTGCGATCGCCCTGACGGGAAGGTAGATACCCTTCCGAAGCCCGGAAACCCCAAAGTCCCTAAAGTCAAAGATTCATTTTCTGACGATACAGGAGTATTCATTATTCAAGACTACAAAGAGGTGCAAAACTCTTCGTCTTGGAATGAGTATGATGTTGTTCAGTTTCTTAATCATGTTCTGCCAATCCTCTCCTTCTCACAGAGTTCTGGATTGTTGGGGAGACAAATTAACCTTATCCAAGATCTTCACAACCTGGCAAAAACAGCCCTAACTTTCCTAACAGATGGAAATTCTGAGCAACAACATACCCAACGACATACCGATGAATCAAAAAGCTTGACTTTGAATCCTCAGCGTCTCAGCAATCAGCGCACAGCTGTACTGAATAAGATGCTGGCTCAGGATTTAGATAATTCTTTTACTAGCGCGGATGAAGCTCTGCAAGCGTTGAATACGATTCCTTCGTCTCGTGTTGAGAACGTGCCATTTCCTCCTCAAATTTTATGGATTGCAGGGGGAATACTTGGAGGATTGCTTATCCTAACAGCTATTGTTGGGGTTGTGCTTTTTAAGAAAACTGAATCTATGCCTTCTCAAGTGTCAGAGCCTTTAGATTCTGAGTTCCAGTGCCCAACCGGGGAAAATATTTTGGCTCTCGCTTGTGGTACTCCTGTGAGTGACATAGATTCGAGTGACTTTGATCAAGGGGTTCTGACTGTTAGGTTTGAGCCAAATGGTAAATCTGATGATCGGCTCACTATTTATAGTCAGCCCACAAATGTTGAAGGTATGAGTGTTAATGCGAATACAATTACTTACAAAGGTACCAAGATTGCCAGTTTTACAGAAGGTACAGGTACAATTCCCTTAAAAGTTAACTTCAACGCCAATGCAACTCAGGAAGCAGTTAGAACATTATTGAGTCATGTTGTTTATCGTAATGATTCAGATAAACCCAGTACTGGAACTCGGATTGTGCAAGCTCAGTTAGCTGATGGTGACGGTGGCACCAGTCAAAATGCTACTGGATTAATCAGTGTCAATACTGTTAACAAAGTTCCTGTATTAACCGTTCCTAATGATCAAATTGTTGAGGAAGATAAAGAGTTGCCGATTAAAGGTATCAGTGTTCAGGACTCTGATATCGGTAGTGAAAATATTGTTGTTGCCCTCAGCGTCGATAGAGGTGTTCTAGTTATTAACGTGCCTAATGGTGTACCGTTATTTGATATTAAAGGCAATAAATCTAAAACCGTCACCCTTGAAGGTTCGATTAACTTGATTAATAAGACCTTCAAGGGTAATAAGGCAGTCGTTTATCAGAGTGAGCCGAACTATCATGGCACCGTTTCTATTACAGTAACTGCTACTGATGGTGGTAAAAAGATAGCAGGGGGTGCAGGTGCTTTAGTCTTTCCACCTAATGCTCTGGAGCCTAAAACTGATAGTCGAATCATCCGTATTGCTGTTAATCCCAACAATGACCCACCTATTATTGGTACCCCTAGAGGTTCAAATCCTCCTCAATCAAATTCTGATCAACAAGCTGGAGATAGTGTCAACAAGTCGGCACCAATTCAACCTCAACAGCCAGGTCAAGGTGACAGCACTGCAAATGCCACCATTGTGGGAGAGCCAGGGGAAAAGAACATTCGCTCTGGTCCTGGAACAAATTATAAGGTTCGTCACATTGCCTATCCTGGTAACCGTGTTCGGGTCATAGGTAAAGCTTACGAAGGGAGTTTCCCGTGGTATAAAGTCTATTTTCCATCCTCTAGAGCTGATGGCTGGATAGCGGGTCACTTGATTGAAATTGATCCTGGTACTCAACCTGCTCCTTAAGCAATTTCAACTGTGTAGGCAATTAGATCAATTTGATGTTGCTGAATGAACTGAAGGAAGCCAGTTTTCTTATCGGCAGGATCAACTCGGTGGTAGTGTTCTCCTAAATAAGGAGATTTCCAGGAAAGAAACTACCAAAAATCCTGGTAAAGACGAACGGCCGTTCGTCCCTACAGGGGTAAAATCTTTCTCAGAAATCGCCTAAGTCCGGTATTCGATGTCAAATGCCAGCAGATTGATTGGTGTGTTGATATTGAGCGATCGCAGTTGGTGGGTGCCAACTTTGAACACGCGCAGTCCGGACAAACACCTCGACAGCGAATTGTCTGGATCACTGTGGCGATCGCTGTGGCGGTGCTGGTCGGACATGCCATCAGCCGATTGGTCTTTGGGGTGTTGGGACAAACTCCAACCGACCGAGCCTGGGGATACGTGATCGCGTTGTTGATCAGCTCAGGCATTGCCGGTGGCTGTTCCGGAATTCGTTCCCTGGTCAAGCAGCGCCGGCTCCGTGGGTTGGCTACAGTCCTTTCGGGAACGGCATCCGGGGCATTAATCGGGTTCTTCTATGCAGGAACCTCCACAAAAGTATTGATGGATTGGCTACACGCCTGGTTTTCGCTTGGGGAGAACCCAACGCAGAACTATCCGCAAGCTGCGATCGCGGGAGCGGTGGTTGGTGGATTGGGCGTGGGAATTGCCTGTCTCCAATGCCAATCAGCAACCTTGAAAATTGCGGTCAGTATGGCTGGAGCCTTAGCGGCTTATGGATTTACCTTTCTGATCGGGGCGATGGCGATCGCCGTTCTGAATACCCGTCATTTGGACTGGGGAATGGCTCTCAGCCTGGTGTCCTTAATCTATTTGTGGCTGACGGTGAAATCGCTGGCGATCGCGCTTCAGCAAATCAAGCACGCTCCTGGTACGCTGTTTAGACAGGCCAATCTCACCGCTGCCAGGTTCGCGGGAGCCAGGTTAACCCACACCGATTTTTCAGGGGCGATCGGCGCATTGATTATTGGGAGAATCCTATGAGCCTTAGAATCTACCTTCTCCGACATGGGGAAACTGAATACAGTCGAACGGGAGGCTACTGTGGGGATTTGGATGCCGAGTTGACACCGGAGGGTGTGCAAATGGCACAAGCCTTTGCCGATACCTATGCATCTGTTCCGTGGCAAGCGGTATATGTCAGCCCAATGAAACGCACGATCGCCACTGCCAAACCGCTGTGTGATGCGATCGGGATCGACATGCAGATTCGGGATGGATTGAAGGAAATCGCCTACGGCAAATGGGAAGGTCTCACCTCAGAATACGTCAAGCAACACTTTGCCGATGACTATATTCGCTGGCTCACCGAACCTGCCTGGAACCCGCCTACGGGTGGAGAAACCTCGGTTCAAATTGCCAGTCGAGCCTCCCTGGTGATTGCTGAGATTGAGGAGAAATACCAGTCAGGCAATGTTCTGGTGGTTTCCCACAAAGCCACGATTCGGATTATTCTGTGCAGTCTGTTAGGAATCGATTTGGGGCGCTATCGCGATCGCATTAATGTCCTCGCTGCCTCACTCAGTATCGTAAAATTCAGTGAGCATGGGCCCTTGTTGGAAGTTCTGGGCGATCGTTACCACATTCCTGAGACATTGCGGAGCCGGGAAGGAACGTGAAAGTCCGAAGTCTGAGAGATGAAGGGATGAAGGGATGAAGGGATGAAGGGATGAAGGGACTATTGCCGTTGAATCACAAGCGATTCAGGAAAAGCAGGGCGATCGGTGATCTGCGATGACCGCAAAGGGGCTTTTTAGCTACTCATCAAAAAATAGGCATTTGTGACGAGACTTTTAGCAAGTTTATCGTTCCTAAGACAGTTTGATGTGTTCTCTTTAATTCAGTAGAACAGGGAGAAGTCGATCATCCTTGACCAATTGCAGTTCCGCTTAATAACGCTCTGATATTGATATGCACGTCGCTGTAGTAGACGATAACGAGACTTGGTGTTTCGTCATGAAGCATTTTTTGAGTCGGCATGGATTTACCGTATCTACGTTCAATGACCCCTATGTTTTTTTAGAAGAGGCAGCAAAATTTGACTTAGCGTTAATCGATTTTTCAATTCCTCCACGGCGGCATCAGAAGGATACAGACGGTCCTGAATTGATACACACCTTGAAGAGGCGTTTAGCAAAACCCCCCATGCTTGTGCTGATTTCCGCTTATTTCACCGATGACATTTTGAACAACATTCAAGAGCTTTATCCTGAAGCCGACGCCTGTTTGAGTAAAAACGTTGACCTGGAGAGAATCTTGCAGGAGGTTCAACAGCTTCTTTTGGACGTAGATAGCGACGGACACAAGGGCTAAACTACCTCCCCCACTGAAACACAGCCGCGCCCCAGGTGAGACCGGCTCCAAATCCTGATGTCACAATGGTGTCGCCGACTTGAACCTTGCCCTGCCGTACTTCTTCATCCAGTGCCAGGGGAATTGAGGCAGCAGAGGTGTTGCCATACTTAGCAAGGTTGCTGATGACCTTTTCCGGTGGAATGTTGAGGCGATCGGCAACGGCATCCAGAATGCGCTGGTTTGCCTGGTGCAGCAGCAGCCAATCCACATCCTCGATGCTCAAGTTGGCACGGAACAAGGCTTTTTCAATCACTTCTGGAACCCGACGAGCGGCAAAGCGATAGACTTCCTGACCGTTCATGGTGATCGGCTGGAAAGTGCCCTGTCCAATCTCCAGGTCATCGGTCAAATGCTTGGGGTCTGGCTGATAGTTCAGATTCAAGTAGTGATTCTGAGTACCGTCGCTGCGCAGTTCAAAGCCCAACAGGCGATCGCGCCCGTTTGCCTGGATCACAACTGCCCCAGCTCCATCGCCAAATAAGACGCAGGTGCGGCGATCGCTCCAATCCACCCAGCGTGAGAGAATATCGGCTCCAATCAGCACAATATTCTGGTAGACTCCGGTGTGAATGAATTGGGCCGCCGTCACCAGCCCAAAGACAAATCCCGAACAGGCAGCGGTCAGGTCAAAGGCAACGGCTCTAGCCGCACCCAGTTCCGCTTGAACTCGACAGGCAGTGCCAAACAAATCATCGGGAGTGGAGGTGGCCAGCAGGATTAAGTCAATGTCGGTGGGGGAAAGACCGGCCATGGCGATCGCGCCCTGAGCCGCCTGAGCGGCCAATGTTGCCAATGACTGCGTTGGTGGGGCCAGTCGCCGCTGCCGAATTCCCGTTCGAGTTGCAATCCATTCATCCGAGGTGTCTACAATTTGACTCAGTTGCTGATTATCCAGAAAAGCCGTTGGTGCAGCAGACCCACAGCCTGTGATGGCAATTCCTACCCCTGGTTGTTTCAAAGCCATTCTCCATCTCTTAAAAAGGCGAACTGGATGAAGCACAAGGCGACGAGAGAAAACCGACCCTGCCCATCCGCGATCGCCTAATTTTCATGTGTACAGATCTATGATGTTCATCATAAATGCTGGAAAATCAGCCGTCAGCTTGCTGATTGCCAACGGCTGACTCCTGTTCACTTTCCACGTAGTTTGCCTGAATTCGATCCAACACTCGGTTATCAACGGCTTCCCTGGCTAAACGAATGGCGTTGAAAATTGAGGGAGCCTGAGAGCTGCCGTGGCTGATGATGCAAACTCCGGCAACGCCAAGTAGTAACCCACCCCCATGTTCGGCATGATCCATGCGCTGCTTAATTCGCCGCAAATTTGCTTTCAATAGGGAGGTTCCCAGTTTGCCGTGCAAGCCCTGGGGCAACTCCTGCCGCAAAATTTGCAGAGCGACTTCCCCAACCGCCTCCGCAAACTTGAGTAGCACATTGCCGACAAATCCATCACACACAATCACATCAAAGTTGCCCGACAAAATATCGCGCCCCTCCGCATTGCCAACAAACGCAATCCGGGAGTTTTTCTGCAAGATCTGATGAGTCCGCAGCGCTAAGTCATTCCCCTTGCTAGATTCCTCGCCAATATTCAACAGACCAACCTTCGGCTCCGATATCCCTAGCACATACTGGGAATAAACGGACCCCATCACCGCAAATTGTTCTAAAAATTTGGGACGGCAGTCTACGTTTGCCCCCACATCTAAAATGATCACGGGTTTACCGGCAATCATGGTTGGAAATACTGCCCCGATCGCCGGTCGGTCAATTCCCCGCAACCGTCCCAACCGCAACAACCCCGCCGCCATCGCTGCGCCAGAGTGTCCGGCTGAAACAACCGCATCAGCCTGTTTTTTCCTCACTAAATCCATCGCTACATTGATGGATGCCCTGGGTTTCCGTCTGAGAGCAGTTAATGGCTCTTCGTCCATTTCAATCGTGCCCTCGGCTGGAATAATTTCGAGGGGGAGTGAAGCCGTAGCGTGATGACTAGAAGCGTTGATTCGATCCGGATCACCTACCAGAAATACTTCAACACCGAGTTCTTCTTGTGCCCTTAAGGCTCCAGCAACGATTTCACCGGGGGCGTGATCCCCGCCCATGGCATCAATTGCAATTCGTGCCCGTGTTGATCCCATCAGTTAGAGTGCGTAAAGTCCTAATGTGAGAAATGTTAGCAACCAGACGTTTCCGAAGAACCAATCTCGACCTGAACTGGGCGAAATTGCAAAATAGTCCTTTGGATGCATCCACTGTATCGCTTCAACCATTCTTACGTGCAAGGGTAATCATGTCAAAGAAAGGGGTCAGGTTTCAGGTTTCAGGGGTTAGGGGCTAGAGTAGGCTTCATCAAAAATCCAAGCCGTAATAAACAGAGCTTATGCAGGGATTAATGACGATGAACTCACGGTTGTAACTGGGAACTCTTGAAGATAACTCACATTACTTCCTGAATCAGTGTGCAACGACCTTCCATTCGCCAAATTCATCCCTTTCCGTTCCTCCTCGCTCTAGGACTGATTGCCTGTCAGGCAGAGCAGCCTGAACCGACTCGTCCTGCTCCATTGCCCCAGGATAAGCAGATTCAGGTCTATACGAACCATGAACCGGCATCAAGCTACACAGAGCCGTATCGGAAATACACTCGTGATGGCGATAACCTGGAACAAATTATCATTGAGGCAATCTCCACAGCCCAGTCAATGGTTGATGTAGCGGTACAAGAGTTGCGCTTGCCTGGAGTTGCCCAGGCGTTGGTGGAACGGCACCGGGCCGGGGTAAAGGTGCGGGTGATTCTGGAAAATACGTACTCTCGCCCCTTTAGCCAATTCATGTCCGAGGAGGTAACCGCATTACCCCAACGCGATCGCGATCGCTACAACGAAGCTCGGCAGCTTATTGACCTGAGCGGCGACAATCAGCTTGGGCCGGATGAAATCAATCAACGGGATGCGCTGGTTATCTTAGATAACGCCAACATTCCTCGAATTGACGACACGGCAGATGGCTCCGCAGGCAGCAACCTGATGCACCACAAATTTCTGCTGGTAGATGGGCGGACTGTGATTGTGACCTCGGCTAATCTGACCACGAGTGATGTGCATGGTGATTTCAAGTCGCCCAGTAGCCGGGGCAACGCCAACAATTTGCTGAAAATTGAGAGTCCAGAGTTAGCGCGCTGTTTACGCAAGAGTTCAACCTGATGTGGGGAGATGGACCGGGTGGCAGACCCAATAGCCAATTCGGAGTCAAGAAACTATTTCGTCCCGCCCGTCAAGTAACGATCGGCTCATCTGTGGTTGAAGTTCAATTTTCGCCAACTTCCAATTCAATCCCGTGGGAGCAAAGCAGCAATGGTCTGATTGGTAAAACGGTGAACATTGCCACCCAGTCAATTCAAATGGCACTGTTTGTCTTTTCCGATCAACCTCTGGTTAATCTGCTGGATGCAGTTCACCAAAAAGGGGCTGATATTAAGGCTTTGATTGATCCTGGGTTTGCCTATCGTCCCTACAGTGAAGCACTGGATATGTTGGGCATTACGCTGGCAGAGGATTGTCGGTATGAGCCAAGTAATCGTCCCTGGCAGCGTGCGATCGCTCTGTTGGAGTGCCCCGGATGCCGCCCGGCGATCTGCTCCACCACAAATTCGGGATTGTAGACCAGAAAATTGTGATCACAGGCTCCCACAACTGGACTGCTGCTGCCAATACTGGAAATGATGAAACCGTCTTAGTCGTTCATAATCCAACGGTTACCGCTCACTATCAGCGCGAGTTTGAGCGACTTTATACCAATGCCATTCTGGGAATTCCGCCTGCCATCCAGAAAAAGGCAGAGGCTCAAGTCCGGCAATGTCAGGTGGCGCGTTCAGCCTCTACTGCACAAACTCAGGCTGCAAATCGAAATTCAGCAGTCCCACAGCGTGTACCAGCTCCGTCCTCAACGGCTCCATCAAACTTGCCTCGCTCGGCTGCCAATTCGCCAAGTCAGCGAGTGAACCTCAACACAGCAACCCAGGCAGAGCTAGAAGAATTACCGGGTGTCGGACCCGGTTTGGCGAAACGAATTATTGCTGCTCGTCAACAGAAGCCATTCAGCTCTCTGGCAGACCTCGATCGCGTCTCTGGCATCGGCCCCAAGTTGCTAACTAAGCTGAAAAACCGAGTTACCTGGTAAGACGGTTTGGCTGATCCAGACAGGGTTGAGCCAACCGTGTGCCGCCCCCAACTCGGCGCGTGGGTACTCCCTTCCGAGCTGCCCAAACCGGTTCAGCCAATGAAATCAACACGGCACTCAGAACAACACCGATCATGATCCGATACATATGCTTTAGTCAACGCGAATTCTTACCTCGTTAGAGTCTCAAGAAAGAATAGGTTGGCACCAGCGTTGAACCACCGAAGCCAAGCATGTCCGGTTCATGCTACTTTTACGGTTCGCAGGCGTCCAGCCCGTAGATTCACCAAACTGCATGCTCAAGCAATGCTGTACTAGGACTCTGCCACGCAGATTTTGATGGGTTGAAAACCTATCAAAACCCCATAAATTAATTTTTTCGGGGTTTGGCAACCCCTCAAAACCACTGTGGTGGCATACTAGGTTAATCTGAGTCTGTCGGGTGTTTCTAGAATTCAGCGGATTGGAATGCAGCATCTCAGAACAGAATTAGCCCAGTCATTAGATGAAGCCGAGTGGAACTGGTTATCGCCTCATGCCCGTCGTAACTCATTAATCGTGGTGGCTGCAGAGTTAGATTTGCTGGACGTTGGCGTCGCGATCGCCAGCGATGATATCTCCCATATCAAACATTGGATTGACGAAGCCTTGATTCAAAAGCCCTCTCAAACTCAATTGAGCGCTTGGAACCAGACTCAGACCAAACGGTTCAAGACGCTCATTGTTCAACCCTATGTGCTCGTCCAAGAAGTTTTTTAATCGAGAGATCGAAACAGCCACGATGTTGCTTATCGCGGCCGCCCAAACACTAATCCTTCAGGGCTTATGCAAGAATAGGCCATTGGTAGTCGGTAATCTCGGATATTCAGCCAATTCCCCACTACCGAGTACCCGTCCAACCTAAGGAGATTTCTGAGAGAAACCACACCGTTTGGTAGAGGCAGGTTTTGCCAGAGTCTCTACATTAAGCCGATAACTTAAATGCTAAACCTGCCCTTACAGGTATTTTGTTTGCTAGAAATCTCCTAAGATCTTGGATTATTTGCATAAGTTCTGCCCTCTAGTGATTTCCGTGGGGGTGGCTCAGAGTTGACCCGGTATACCCTGTCGTGACCCACAAAATTGCCCTTGCTCCATCTCGAACGGTTTTTTGCAATGGCTCAGGTTCCTTTTGGGAGGGGACAGGGATTAGTTTGAGATAAATCCCCCGGCTACCAAAAACAATCTCCCCAATGGTTTGAGCACGTCGCATGTGATAGTCCGACGTAATCAAGTAAACACTGCTGATCTTTTGAGTCTTTAGCTCATCGACCAGGGTCGTGAAATTAGTCACGGTATCAACAGCCGCCCTGTCAACGTGCAAACGGTTAAAATCAATACCCGCTTGCGAGAAAACATCCTCGGTGTATTCCAGGTTACTGCCACTTGAAATCCAAATTGGCAAGTCAGAATGCTGACGGGCAAATTCGGCGGCAAAATCTTCTCGTTCTGGGGCACCGCCCAGCACCAAAATTGCTTGAGGCTGGCTGAAGTGATTCCAAATCGCCCGATATCCAAACCAGAGTAGGGCTAAAAACATGGGTAGCCAAATTAAAACACTCAATTTGGCTGGCTGAGGCTTTCGCGATTTTTGTCTACTCAGTTGAAGCGATCCCCTCAATGTCATAGTCTGGTCGATTGCGTAAGTTTTTGAGGCCAGAAGAATAACATGCAAAACTAGCCCATCCGTTGGGGCAAACCAGGCATAAAAGACTACCGGACGTCTACCTGGGGAGATTGTCTGGGTGAATCAGCGCGATCGAGTTAGGGAGGAGCAGGACGCTGAGTTCGAGGTGACCGTTCTTGAAGTTGAGCGATCGTCGCTCGAATTTTGGGGGTTGCAAGTAGTTTTTGGGTGTCTTCCAGCAAGCGATCGCCCCACAGATTCTCCTTCAAAAACTTGATGTCAGCATAGCTACTATCCAGGCGAATAGCGGCTTCTCCCTGCGATACCCCCTGTTCGCGATCGCCTTTAGCGTACAACGCGACTGCAATGGCGAGACGAGGTTCTGCAGCTTTCGGGTCAACTTCAGCGGCGGACTGCCAATGCCGCATTGCCTCGTCCACCTCTCCAGTCTCATACTTAATTAGCCCGATGTTGTTCATCGCTGGCCAGAATTTTTTGTCCTCGGCGATCGCTTTTTCGTATTCGGCGATCGCGGCTGGAAACTTGCGTAGCATCAGGTAGGCGTTTCCCAAGTCGAACATCGCACCCGTCGAATTTGGCTTAATTTTCAAGCCCTCCTTAATATAGTCAACGGCGGCAGCATACTTGCCCTGCCGAAAGTGGGCAGAACCAAGAGCAAATAAAACGGCTGAGTCCTTACCATCCATCGACTGAGCTTTTGCAGGGCAGTAATGCCGTTATCCAAATCATTGGTTTGCAGATAAAGCCCACCGACCAGTTTCCAAACTTCTACGCTCTTGGGAGCAAGCTGCGTGGCTAGCTTGGCTCGTTGCAAGGCGAGTTCGTACTGCTGAAACTGGGCCAACTGGGAAGCTTCCTGGGCCAAACTGATCCCCTGCCGCTCTAGTTTTGTTGTATCTAACCGCAGGGTGTGAGGAATCAGGGCTTGACCAAAAGCAGGTGGAGCAATTCCCCACAAACTAACAGCAATTAGGACGGGTAAGAAAGAAATACGGTTCGACACGGTATGTTTTCGAGAAAACGCAAAGTACTGATAGCTTAGTCGATTTGAGTTCCATAGTGGTATAAATCTGACTAAATACCAGGAAAACCCGGACGATTTAACCCTTGTCCACATCCAGACCTGGAGTTTTTCTGAAGAGAAGGCGACAGATTCCGAGCTGGACGTGGTTTAGACAGGCTTAAGAAATTGAGAATCAACCCCTCATTTTGAGTGAGAAGCGCCTATGCTAGAAGGCTTACAGCAGTTTTCAGATGAATGAACCACAAATTGTAGGGTGGGCATCGCCCACAACGGCTTGGTACAGAAGCATTCCACGATTTTGATGGGCAGTGCCCATCCTACAGAAAATTGCTGTAAGGGTTCTCAATGAAGAAACTAGTGTGTTTGAGCTTGGGCACATTCAGGACGTTTTTGATCAAGGTATCCAGCCAGTGTATCGTTTGACACTGAAAGATGGACGAACGATCGATTGCATGGAAAATCATCGCCTTTTGACTACCCAAGGTTGGCAGACAATGAGCGCAGCAATGAATTTAGTTGTGGATGCCGACCGTGAACGCTTAACTAGAAGCCCAGAAGCTCTGTGAGACCATTTGGCCACGCTTTTAAGCCTGAGTACCGGCGATCCGCTGACTGGTATACCGTTAACCGCATGAAAAAAGCCCGATTGGCTCCTTGAGATTCAGTAAGTGCGACAAAAGTAAATGTTAGGTACAACGGTCATTGGTCATTGGTCATTGGTCACTTGTCCTTTGCAAATGACCAATGACTAATCACGGGGAGATAAAAAGTAGAAGCGTAGAGATTTCCCACCTCCCACCTCCCCATCTCTTGCCAATTTCCCTGGCCATCCCAAATTAAAGTCTTTATCATGGAAAACTAAAGCACCAGGGCATACACTCCTCAAGGCATGAATGGTATGAACAACGTTGGGACTGCCTACGTTCTCTGGCTAGGTTGCCTGCTGCAACTACATGGGCTTCAACGGCTTTACAATGGAAAAATTTTCACAGGACTTTTGTGGTTATTCACCTTTGGACTGATGGGCTTTGGGCAATTGATTGATCTTGTCCTCATCCCTGGCATGGTTGAAGAACACAACACCCGGGTGAGAGCACGTCATGGACTCTCGCCTGCTAATGCAATTCACAGTCAACCTGTTATTCAGCGAGTGGTTTCAAGAGAATTCGCACCGCCCTCAGTCGCGCAACCAATCCCTGAACAGCTTGCAATCAAGCTCGTCAAAGCGGCCGACGCGCGAGGCGGAAAGCTCTCTGTGACTCAGGGCGTGATAGATACAGAGGCAAGTTTTGCTGAGGTTGAAGTGACGCTGAGAAAACTGGTAAGAACGGGCTACGTTGATACATTCAACGACCCTGAAACTGGCGTTGTGATGTATGAGTTTCGAGAGTTGTAAATGCTCCCATACTGATGCATACCGATACACATAGCTCTTCAAGCAACTCTTGGATGTTGCAGGATGGCAATATTATCCAGATGATTCTTGAAGCTGAATGGCGACCCGCTCCCCAAACTCAGGGTCTGTATTTGCCAGTCCTAGAAGCTGGAGGTATTCCTGACGAGTCAACCCTGCCTTCTCAATAATCGCAAGAGCCTCCGCCTCAATTTCTTGCTCAATTCGGAGGGATTCTGAATCGGTCTCGGCTGCCTGTAATTCTCCTTCCCGACGCTCGATCAGCTTAACAACTTGCGAACAGGCATGAACAAACTGACTAACCTTCTCGGAAGGAATGTTATTGGGATCAAGATCGGGACGAGTGAATGCGGTTTGTTCTGACAGAAGGCTAGGAAGGGCGTTAGGAAGCTCTTGAGCGGTAGCTGTGGGAATTGTGAGATTGAGCCAGCCCACCAGAAAAATTAGCAGACAAATAACAATATTCCAAATTTGACAAGCTCTTTGCAGCATGGAGTCAAATCCTAGTCAACATTCAGTTTGATACAGACGAGCGTGGCTGACTTGGCGGGCAACCCGTCCTCTCTAGTGTAGAAGGGGATTGGTTGCTTCATCTGGAAATGTCTAGTTCATGTTGTGAACCGATCGCTTTACTCTGATGGAGTAAGCATAAATTCTTATGAAAGTTTGCAATGGATAATCCACTTCAACCATCCCAGTATGGAGTTGTGCTGGTGACGGCTTCCTCAAGAGAGCAAGCAGAGGCGATCGCCCAAGTCCTGATTGAAGCTAAACTCGCCGCTTGTGCCAGCATTATGCCAGTTCACTCAATTTACACCTGGCAAGGTAAAGTTCACCAAGAAGATGAATGGCAGTTGCAGATCAAGACCGATCTTTCCAAATTCTCGGCGTTGGAAGCTAAGGTGCAACAATTACACTCCTACGAAATTCCAGAGATCATTGCGCTTCCAATTCTGACTGGGTCGCCAACCTATCTGCAGTGGATTGCAGAGAGCGTTGGCACGGCGGCATTGGGGAATGGGGGATAAGGGCAGTCAAACAAACAAAACCTTGTTCGTCAAAGGCTACAATCTAAAATCTCAAATTGATTTGGAGAGATCGGGATGGAAGCATTGCCAGAAGGGTTACAGCGGTTACGGGGGAAGGTGGCGATCGTCACTGGAGCATCGCGGGGCATTGGTCGAGCGACGGCGTTGGCATTGGCAGCGGAGGGAGCCAGGGTAGTCGTCAATTATGCCAGTTCCAGGGAATCGGCTGAACAGGTAGTTGCTGAGATTGCTGCGATCGCAGGGTCAGCGATCGCCCTGCCTGCTGATGTCTCTAAGGCGGATCAAGTCGATGGCTTGGTCAATGCGGTGATGGAGAAGTGGGGGCAAATAGATGTCCTGGTCAATAATGCTGGCATCACCCGTGACACGCTGCTGCTGCGCATGAAACCAGACGAGTGGCAGGAGGTGATTGACCTGAATCTGACGGGTGTTTTTCTCTGCACGAAAGCAGTCAGCAAAATTATGCTCAAACAGCGCTCTGGTCGGATCATCAACATCGCGTCTGTGGCTGGACAGATGGGCAACCCGGGGCAGGCAAACTACAGCGCGGCCAAAGCAGGGGTGATTGGCTTCACCAAAACCGTTGCCAAGGAGCTGTCCAGTCGGGGGATTACCGTCAATGCCGTTGCCCCCGGATTTATCGCCACTGACATGACCTCTACCTTAAATGCCGAGGAAATTTTGAAGTTTATTCCTCTAGCACGGTTTGGTCAACCGGAAGATGTTGCTGGCATGATCCGTTTTCTGGCAGCCGACCCAGCCGCCGGTTACATCACTGGACAGGTGATGAACGTGGACGGCGGCATGGTGATGGCTTAGGACTGATGTAAGGGCGAACCGCCGTTCACCCTTACATCAGATTTGGTATCAGTTATGCACCCACTGATTCCTTCGCGGCATACATCACTTCGACGGTGATTTCGGTGATGTTGCGATCGCGAGCAAACTTCTCGGTATTACGCTTCACCTTACCGCGCACGA
The DNA here is from genome assembly GCA_012034055.1 of Leptolyngbyaceae cyanobacterium RU_5_1. Lineage (GTDB taxonomy): Bacteria > Cyanobacteriota > Cyanobacteriia > Leptolyngbyales > Leptolyngbyaceae > JAAUSG01. Next base: position 25,546 of record JAAUSG010000003.1, read on the forward strand.
AACCGGGAACTTTGTTTAGCTCTGCTTGAGCGTCCTTGGTCCAGTTCATGTCAGAGTCGGCAGAGAGGGCTTTGGTGACCACCTCCTTGGTATCGTGACCGCCGAAGATCTCCAGCAAGTGGTCTTCCATGCCTAGCGTGAAGGAGTTGTAGATCAAATCGACAAGCTGGTTGGTGCCCTCATAACCAACGAATGGCTTGTAGCCAATCGGGAAATTCTGGATGTGGATCGGTGCTGAGATTACACCACAGGGGATATCCAGTCGTTTGCCGACATGGCGTTCCATTTGGGTGCCAAAGATGGCAGCGGGTTCAACGCGGGCGATCGCATCCCCAACCTGAGCATGATCTTCCGTAATCAGCACCTCATCGCAGTATTCACTCACCTGCTCCCGGAACCAGTCGGCATCGTACTTGCAGTACGTGCCTGCCCAGATCACATGGATGCCCATTTCTCGCGCCAGGATCTTGGTAATCGCCGCCGCATGGGTGTTGTCACCATACACCACCGCTTTCTTGCCGGTCAGGTTTTGGCAGTCGATGGAGCGGGAGAACCAGGCCGCTTGAGAGACATGCAGCGTTTGATTGTTAATGTAGTCCTCGTAGTCAACCTCTGCACCATTTTCAGTCAAGACCTTTTGAATCGCACGCAGGCAACGAGCCGTTTCCACCACACCCATCGGTGTGATATCCACATAGGGTGTGCCAAATTCGGCTTCTAGATACTTAGCGGTCATCATGCCCAACTCGCGGTAGGGCACCAGGTTGAACCAGGCACGAGGCAGGTTTTTCAGGGCATGAACGGAGGCACCGTCAGGAATGATGGCGTTCACCTCGATCCCCAAGTCTGCCATCAGGCGCTTCAGTTCAGTGCAGTCGTGGTTGTTGTGGAAGCCAAGTGTAGAGATGCCAATGATGTTAACCGAAGGCTTTTCGGTTTTGCCATCCGGTAGCCCGCCCTTCTTGCGAGCTTTGTCGATGTAGTATTGGACAATTTGATGCAGGGTGCGCTCTGCCGCCTGGATTTCGTTTGCTCGGTAGTGATTGACATCAGCCAGCAACACATCACCTTTGGCTTCGAGTTGGGCGCGATCGACAAAGTTTTGTAGATCTTCTTGCAGAATGCTGGAGGTGCAGGTGGGCGTCAGCACAATCAGGTCAGGCGATTCTTCCTGGTCTTTACGGGTGATGTTGTCAACAACCTTCTCCTGGGAACCCCGTGCCAGCACATGCCGGTCTACGACACTGGTAGTTACTGGTGTAAAGTCTCGTTCCCGTTCCAGCATGGAGCGCATCACGTTGAAGTAGTCGTCACCTAAGGGCGCGTGCATGATGGCATGAACATTTTTGAAGGAACTGGCAATACGAAGGGTTCCAATATGGGCAGGTCCTGCATACATCCAGTAAGCCAATTTCATACGGTGTCTCCTGTTGAGAGGCTAGGGGCTAGGGGTTAGGGGCTAGGGGTGTTCGGATGATTTGCTCCTAGCTACCCAGTCCTAGATTCAGTTCATTAACGCTTATAGATTCTCGCAGAGATGGAAGCAGGGTGAGTAACTGCGCGATCGCCTACTTTGCACCATTCGGACAACGCCAAAACACCTGAAATCCTTAGCAAACCTGGAATAGAGTCGGTTTTAATCTAAACCCACTAAAGGATTGCTGAAATTATTCTTAATGCTTTAAATTTCTTTAAACGCTTTGCCAGAGCCTACTCCAGACAACTGAATAATCCCCATCTGAATTACTCGTCAAATGGATTGAAGAATTGTCTGGGTGGAATTTCGCGTTCCTTGTTTGCTAGCTCAGAGGGTGGGCGATCGCTGCTCCAGGCCCACCAGACATATTCACATTCACACAGATAAAATTCCTGCCATTTGCGGCGATGGTCTTCAGTAAACACCGGCGATCGTCGGTTGATCCAAACCCGTGTAGTGTCCTTACTGGTCGCTCGGCAGTTCGGACAGCAAAACTCTGCGGCATGCACAGCCGGTTGGGTCCACTCAGGGGGATTCAAATCAAAGGCTTCCATACATTCGAGCACAATTTCTTTACCATTATCGGCTGCAATTATCACTGTTTCCCGAAGTGATTCAGTCTACTTCGACTTTACCCTGTGATCAGGGCTAATCAAAGCAGCAAGGTGAGCAGAAAACCTAAAAATGACCCCAGCACCAGTCCGATGCTCAGACACAACCAGCGATCGCGGACCAGTTCTGCCTTGTGCCACTAATTTCTACAACAAATATTGCCTCAGTTGTTGAGCCAGGGTTTGAACATGAGGTTGCTTCAGCAACGATAGATGATTGCCCGGCACTTGATGCAATTGAATGTCACTCACTAATGCGCTCCAACCTGAAGTTGTAATCGAGCCTCTTCAGGAATCAGACGTCTGCCCAGGCATGAAACGCCGTCAGCAATGGTAAGCTGCGCACATCACCCACAAGCAGAACACCTCCGGCCGCTACGGTCTAAATTGCTCCTTCCAACACCTGCAGCAAATAATCCACACTTGGAAAATACTGCACGATCGAATTCAAAATCACCACATTAAATGAGTTCAGGTCAATGCCCTCGAAGTTGATTTCCATGCGATGCAGGAGTTCGACATGAGAAAGGTCAAGAGTACCTAATTGATGCTGAATCGACTGCAAAGAAACAGCCGAGAAATCTGTTCCTACATACTTTTGACGGTGCTAGCAAATTACGAAGTACGAATTGCAAATTGCAAATTTGATCTTGATAAGTTTGGTTGTAGAGGGTTTGCCAGTGTTACTCCTCAACGCCCTCCTGACCCGGTTTGCCTAAAATCATTCACACCTGCATCTAAATTCTGCTCAAGCACCCACAGGGATTTCTAAACTCCGAGTCTGTCGTTGCGCAACTTTTCTCTTCGATTGGTTCAATAGGTCAAAGCGATCGCTAAGCCAATCAAACCCTTTCTCTAAACACTTGGGACAAACTTCGCCGTAGTGTTTACCTTGATCATTGCAGACCAGGATTTTTGCTTCTGTCATTTCAAACAACTGATTACAAATCAAACACAGTTGTTGTTGAAACGGAGCGTGATTACACTCAAGTTGAAGTTGCATATTCTTTAGATAAGGTTGAGCTCTATCAACCTTTTACATCCTTGTGTGTTTTAACATATAAGGCTAGAGTCTGATTAACTTCTGACTTGGGAGGGATATTCAGATACTCGGTTGTGATACTCATACACAACCTGATTAATTGAGCGTCAATCAACCGAGATATGCCCCTTGTAGCCAGCATTGGTGTACTGTGTGAGTACGGATTGGGCGATCGTTTTTCCTTTTCCTGTTTTGACTAACGCGACACAGGCACCCCCAAATCCAGCTCCAGTTAACCGTGCTCCAAACACACCGGAAGTGTTTTGCAAAATGTCCACTAACTTATCTAGAGCAGGCACAGAAACTTCGTAATCATCTCGTAAGCTGGCGTGGGAGGCCTTCATTAATTCACCAAAGGCTTCAGCCGAAATGCCTGCTAACACTTTCAAGACTCGATTATTTTCGGTAATCACATGCCGAGCACGTCTGCGGATGGGTTCCGGTAGGGAGTCTGCTGTTTGAGGATCGTTGACATCCCGCAATGCCTTTACGCCTAACTGACGCGCCGCTGTCTCGCACTCTGCCCGTCGCTGGTTGTAGCCGCTACTAGCCAGCGATCGCGCCACGCCACTGTCAATCACGACAATTTCAGCTCCATTTGGAAAGGAAAGAATCTGGCGATCGAGGGTACGGGTATCGAGAAACAGCATGTGGTTCGTATCCGCAAGGCTACACGCCATTTGATCCAGAATGCCACAATTCACACCGACGTATTGAATCTCAGCCTGTTGTCCCAGTTGAGCAAGTTTCACATCATCCAGATCAAGCTTGAGGAGCGATCGCAATCCCCGTAACGTCGCCACTTCGAGAGCTGCACTACTCGATAAGCCTGAGCCGATTGGCACAGTAGAAGTCACAAACAGATTAATTGGGGGAATGGTATGACCCGCTTGTTCTAACACCCGAATACAACCATAAATGTAACTGGCAAATCCTTGAGGTGTAGATTCAGCAGGGTTAACGTCAATCCATTCTGCTAATTCAGCCGAGTAGAAATGATGGCGATCGTCAGGACTAGGCCCGACGTAAACCGTTGTTTGCTGGGGAATCGCCGTGGGCAACACAAACCCATCGTTGTAGTCGGTGTGTTCACCTAATAAATTGACTCGTCCGGGCGCACTGGCCTCAACGTCGGGTGCCGCATTAAAAATCTGCTGAAAATCCACGGAATATCCCCCAGTACATTATTTCTCCAGTTCGATCGCGATCGCTTGCAGTTCCTTTGCTTTTTCCTCCGGTAATGCATCGTTGGCAAACAGTCCAGCTGCCAGTTCGGTGCCCGCCAGATACTTGAGTCGGTCGGAGGAGCGGTAGGGTGGGTAAAACTCAGCATGAAGATGCCATTCGGGATGAGGTTCGCCGTTCACGGGCGCTTGAAACCATGCCATCAGGTAGGGAAAGGGACGATGCCATAAGCCGTCATATTTGAGTGTCACGGTTTTGAGTGCCTTGGCAAGTCCCGATCGCTGCTCTGGGGATAAATCCCAAAAAGTTGCAACGGGTTGAATTGGGGCAATCCACACTTCGTAGGGATACCGGGCACAGACTGGCACGAAGGCGATCGCCCACTCATCCTGATACAGAATCCGTTGCTGATCGGCAATCTCGTTTTGAATTAAATCCTGCAGCAATCCCCGTTGATGCTGTTGGTAGTGTTCAAGCTGACACGCGCCCATCTGAGCTGGAACAGGTGGCACAAACGGGTAAGCGTAAATCTGCCCATGCGGATGGTGCAGCGTCACACCGACCTCAACGCCTTTATTCTCAAACGGCAGGACGTACTGAATTTGGGGATGCTGACTGATGGCACGGGTGCGATCGCCCCAGACTTGAAATAACAGTTCTAAATGATCCAGGGGCAATGAACTGAGAGACGCCTGTGGGTCTTGGGTAAACACGACCACCTCACAGGCTCCGTTGGCTGGCAGTGTATCGACAATTTCCGGGGGGGCATCCGTGGCTGCAGGAATCAACGCCGGAAACCGGTTGTCGAATACAGCAATGTCGTAGTTGCCCTCTGGAAGTTCTGTCGGAAACTGGGGGTCTTTTGTGGGAGCCAGTGGATTGTATGCGGGGGGTGGCATAAACGTCCGCTCCTGACGATAACTGGCATATGCCACCCACTCACCCCGCAGCGGATGCCAGCGCCGGTGAGGGTTTGCTCGTACTGGCTCGTTGCTGGGAGCAGGCGCAATGATCCCTGCCGCAATGGGGTGTCGGCTGTACAGCGTCAGATTGCGACCGTCCGGTTTTAAAAGCGTCTGAGCATACATCTTCCATTTGTGACCACGCTACTTTCACCGATTCTAGAAGCATATAGCGGCTTTCATTTGCGTGGAATTGGCAAGTGCAACGCGCATGGAGGAGTCCAGTGCATGGTGCTATCCAGTAGACCTGGTGGTAATTTTAGACACGGCATTTGCGCAATTACCCGCTGCCCTGGAAGCCGCGGCTTCATAAATCTCGACATCAAGAGGAATTGTTTCCACAAAACTACTTCTCGTCCGTGGTTATCGAGTGTATTCTAGCCTGCGGCAGTGCAATCGCCTTGCGTCTTGACACAGAAACGGTATGCTGGAAGGCGTGTTAAGAACACTGAATAGGGTATGGCTACGATTTTCAGAAATACTTACCTGCTTGATCCAGTTCAGGGACTGGAGGGGCGTGGTGATGTGCTGGTTGAGAACGGCAAGATTGTGGGAATTTTGCAGGATGAGCTGGCGATCGGCAAAATTGTCCCCATTCTCGTCCCCCAGTGGGGCACCGAAATCATTGATCTGGAAGGCGCGTTCCTGAGTCCGGGCTGGATTGATTTACACACCCACACCTTCAGCAGCATTGGTGATTTTTGCCTGCCTGCTGATGATGTGGGAATTCGCTCAGGAGTGACAACCATTGCTGATGCAGGCACCTCCGGCATTCTGACATTTGACGCCTTCCGCCGCACGGTCATTGACACGGCAAAAACGCGAACCTATGCCTTCATCAACCCATCTCTGCTCTACATTGCGACCTCTGACTTCATCGCCCATCGACTTGAGATCATTGCCAACCCCCGCAACCAGGATTTGGAGCGGGCGGCAGCGGTGATCGAAGCCAATCGGGACGTGATTGTGGGCTTGAAAGTACACCCCGCCTTTCATCAGGGTGAAACACGCTCTCCAATCATGGATGCCGCTCGTAGTTTGGCTGATCGCTTCTCGCTGCCATTGATGGTTAACTTAGGACGCTTTGTACCCCATGAGGTTTTGCTGTCTCCAGAAGGGTTGCTGGCATTGCTGAAGCCAGGAGACATTGTCACTCACTGTTTCCAGCCTCATGATGGACTGTTTGATGGGAATGGCAACTTGTTACCTGGAGCGAGAGCCGCGATCGATCGCGGCGTTCTCCTGGATGTGGGCTACAGCAAAAACCATTTCTCCATCGAGTTAGCCCGTACAGCTCTGGCGCATGAAATCCTGCCTAACACGCTGTCTACTGATTTGAGTCGGTTGAGTCCAGATCCAGCAGGTAGTTTGGCCGCTGTGATCACCCGATTTGTCAGTTTGGGGATGTCGCTGGGTCAAGCGATCGAACGGGTGACGATTCATCCGGCCAGAATTTTGAGCAAAGCGACCGAACTGGGTTGCCTTAAGCCTGGGATGTTGGCAGACTTCACCATCTTCAACTGGGTGGATGAAGCAACCAACCTGGAAGATGGTAAAGGAACCTCTCTGCCAGTTTCACAAATGCTGAAGGTACAAGGCGTTTGTCGCAGTGGCGAATATATCAAGATTGAGCGATCGCCCTTTGACCCCAAACTGACCTCCGATGACTCTCAAACGCCAGCGTTGGTGTGAGTAGAGGGTGAGGGGATGAGGGATTCTGTCGTGAGCATCAGCCGAATGAGATGAAGGGATGGACAACGACATTCTTCTTTTTCATCCCACTCTACGAGAAGCTGCTAGCATGGTCTGGATGCGTCACCTTCCTGCCGATTACCCGTTACCTACGTAAGCTCTACACAGGAATCTATCGTCAATTTTTCAGGTTGCATTGTTAATTCCCGAACGCTGGAGATGCTATGGATTGTACGGTCATTCGGAATGCGGTCGTTTTTACGGTTAATCCTCAGCACTCAATTTATCCAAATGGCGCGATCGTGCTGCGAGACGACCGAATTGAGGCAGTCGGCTCGGCCGATGACGTGCAGATTCCCGCTGACGTGACCCATACCATCGATTGCCACGGACGGATGGTAGTCATTCCAGGGTTAATTGATGTTCATTCCCATTCCAGTCTGCTGCGCGGCGTAACGGAGAATTTGCAGTTGTTAGAATGGTTACCTCGCTATCAACTGGAGCATCGGGCGCTGACCGAAGAGGATGCCTACTATGCAGCGCTGCTCTGTTATTTAGAGGCTCTTAAAGCAGGCACCACTTGTGTAATGGACATGTTCCGCTACATGCACCGCTGTGCTGAAGCGGCTGGGGTACTGGGTTTGCGGGTGAATTTGGTGCCTTACTCGGCTGACCTGCCGGACAAAAACTTTTTTGAAACACCCGAAACGAACCGCAAGTTGATTGAAACTCACCATCTATCTCAAAATGGTCGAGTGCGGGTCTGGGTGGGGCTGGAGCACCTGTTTTACTGCTCTAAAGATGCCTATGCCAAAGCGCGCGAGTATGCCAACCATTACGACGTTCGCATTCATACTCATACCAGTGAGCAGAGAGAAGAAGTGGACGCCGTGGTCAAGCACTTTGGTAAACGTCCGATTGAACTGTTTAATGACTTGGGAATTTTGGGGCCGAAAACCGCGATCGCCCACTGTGTCTGGCTGAACAACGATGAAATCAAACTCCTGGCAGATACCGGCACCTCTGTTGCCCACTGCCCCATCAGTAACGCCAAGCTGGCCGGCGGCATTGCCCCGATTCTGAAACTGAAACAAGCCGGAATCACCATTGGATTGGGCACCGATGGCATCATTTCAAACAACAGTCTGGATCTGTTTGAAGAGATGAAGTTTGCCTCTTTGCTGCAGAAGGTCAATCACTACGATGCTGCAGCTCTGCCCGCTCCAGAGGTTTTGAGAATGGCAACGATTGAAGGAGCAAGGCTACTTGGACTGGATCACGAAATTGGTTCCCTCGAACCTGGCAAAAAAGCCGATGTCGTGCTGATTGACCTGTGGCAACCTAACCTGATGCCCCTGGTTTGGGACAACGACGATACCAACATCCTCTGGAATCTGGTCTACGCCGCCAGAGGCTCCAACGTCCACACCGTGTTTGTGGATGGGCAAATGGTTGTCCAAGCAGGCCGCAGCACCCGAGTGGAAGAACCCGCCATCCTGGGAGCTGTACAAACTCAAACCCTCGATCACCTCAAACGTCGCGAACCCTTCAAGTCAACATCAACACCTGTTGTAGCGTAGAAAGCTGATTAACTGATCAGAGTGTGCAGACTCCTCAAGAGATCGTCCAGGGTATAAGGCTTTGGTAAAAATACATTTGCTCCTGCAGATAGAATGGGTTCTCGATTAGAAGACAATCCGCTGATGGCAATGATTTTTACCGTTGGGTTGATTTCATGTAGGGCACGAACAGTTGCGATTCCGTCCATATTCGGCATCATGACGTCAATCAACACAACGTTGATTTCAGCGTGATGTTTGGTATAGAGAGCGATCGCTTCTATCCCGTCATTTGCCACCAGGGTTGTGTACTGATGGCTTTCCAGTAGCGATTGACTGGTTTGTTGCACAGCAAGATCATCGTCCACAATCAACACCAATTCCCCATTCCCCTGCAGCAGTTCTGCCTCTTGCTCGATCGCGGTGAATGCTTCGCCAATCGTGGGTAAGTAGACCTTAAATTGGCTTCCTTGTCCCACCTCACTGAAGACTTGCACAAAGCCCTCATAGGTTTTGACAATTCCTAGAACTGTGGAAAGCCCTAAACCTGTGCCCTGACCAGGTTCTTTGGTGGTAAAAAACGGCTCAAAGATGCGATCGCGCAATTCAGGAGCAATCCCCATTCCAGTGTCAGCGACGGTGATTAACACATAACTGCCAACCTGGGCATCCAGATTCTTGTGGGCGAAGCGTTCGTCAACAAAGCAATTTTCAATGGAAAGGGTGAGAATCCCGCCGTTGAGCATCGCATCGCGAGCATTGACGCACAGGTTGATCAAGACCTGATGCAAGTAAGTCGGGTCGGCAGAAACTAACCCAAGGGGTTGATCTGGAATCGTTTCACGAACTTTAATCGATTTTGGAAAGGTTTGCTGAACCACTTTGACCACTTCACGCATCAAAGGGACAATCTGCAACGGAATGGGATCTCCACCCGTTCCCCGTGTAAACGTGAGAATTTGTTTGACCATGTTTGCACCGCGCCTGGCACTATTCTCTAGAATTCGCAACATTTCCTGCGATCGCGTCTCCAGATCCGGTTGTTTCAATCGCAATAGCTGAGAGACCGACAGGATTGGCGTCAAGACGTTGTTCAGGTCATGCGCAATTCCACTGGCCAGCGTACCCAGGCTCTCCAGGCGTTGGGCGCGATAAAACTGAGCTTCGAGCTGCACTCGTTCGGTAATATCCCGTCCCTCTGGAATTAGCATGATCACCTTCCCCGCTTGATCAAAAACGTGTTTAAGGGAAAAGTCTACAAATGTCAGGGTTCCATCTGCCCGCATGTGTTTCGCTTCAAACCGGACAAACTCACCGGTTGCGGCACGGGCAATTGCCTGTTGGAGTTGTTGCTGCTGTTCAGGAAAATGACTCCACCATGGTGTTTCCCAAAAGGGTTTCCCAACCACATCCGCCAAATCAACAGCAACCGCATCTAAGGCGGCACGATTCGCATCCATCACAATTCCTTCCGGGGTTAGAACTCCCATAAATTGAAAAGTACTATCAAACACGGCACGCAGCTTCTGTTCACTATGCTTTAAATCGGCTTCAGCTTGCTGGTGATCGGCTTCCAGTCGTTTGCGATCGCTAACATCTTTTGAAAAACAAAAATGTCCGATGAACCGCTGCTGGTGATCATCAACAGCGACCATGAAGAGTTGCTTGTCAAATACAGAACCGTCTTTCCGGACTCCTCTAACTTCCAGTTCCACTTTTCTCTTGTTTAGCATGTGCTGCTGATACGCCATCACCACCGAGTCGCGATCGTCCGGATGAATGGTTATGGTTCGGTTCATGCCGATCAATTCTGCGGGTGAGTATCCAACCATGCGAGCATAGGCATCGTTGACGAAAATATAGCGTCCCTGCTCATCTAAACGTGAGATCCCCTCCACGGCATTGCTCAAAGCAATGCTCATTTCTCGCAGTTCGATTTCAGATTGTTTGCGATCGTCTTCAACCTGCTTGCGATCGCTGATATCACGCAAAATCGAAAGATGACGACCGGGAACAAAATGGGCGATCGCGGTAAATTCAGCTTGTCGCGTCGTGCCATCCGGACGATATAGGCAAAACTCTCCCGACATTCGTCCCTGTTGCAGGAACTGTTGCCAGGGTTGGGTACTATCTAAATCCGGATCGGCAAAATTGGTAACGCTAGAACGCAGAAGTTCTGCCCTGGAAACCCCAAACAATTCGCAAGCGGCAGGATTGGCATCGACATAACACCCATCGTCATCTGCGATGACGATCGCATCCAGCGCATGATCAAACAATGCCTGCCATTGGTGGTATTGCTGTTGCAGGTGGAAATTTGTCTGAGCCAGTTCCGCCTTACGCTCGGCAACCCGCAATTCCAGTTCGTCGCGAACCATTTGCAATTGATGGCGTTCTTGCTTAATCGTCTGATAGGCAAGTTCCAACTCTTGATTCTTCTGGCGCAGTTCCATCTGGGTCGATCGCAGTTGCTCCAACGCCGCCCGTAGTTCTACGTTTACCGATTTGAGTTCGGCGATCTGCGGTACAGTCATCTGCGGCTCACTCTGGGCAGCCAGAAACTCTGAATATTGAGGATTTAACTGATAGCCCACCCGATGCACGGTTTTAATCCAATCTTTGGGAGCACCAACGGCTGTTAATTTGTCTCGCAATGCCTTAATGTGACCCCGAACCGCCTCTTCTCCCGGAAACTCCAGCGAAGTCCAGGCATGATCCAGGATCGCTTTGGCGTTAAATGCCTTCTGATGATTTCGCAGCAACAACTCCAGAATGGCATATTCTTTGGGAGTTACAGACAGTAGATGAGTGCCATAGGTGACTTTACGGTTACCCGGATCAATGGAAAGATTACCCCAAGCTAATATAGGTTGGGTCGGAGAACTTCCCCGACGTAGCAATGCCTGCACCCGCGCAATCAATTCCTCGGCATCAAATGGTTTGACCACATAATCATCGGCTCCAGCATTGAGGGCGATCGCTTTTTGATGTCCTCCTCCCTGCCCCGTTAATAATAAGATGGGATGCTGAAATCCTTTCCTACGTAGCTGTTGACACAGGCTGATACCATCTAACTGAGGCAACAGGACATCCAGTAGAACCAGGTCGTACTCAAAGGCATCCGCCATCTGCAACCCCACTTCGCCATCCCCTGCAATATCCACCGCATAACTATAGCTAGAAAGCAGCAGCTCTACAGTTTTCGCAACCATTGGATCGTCTTCTACAACCAGGATTTTCATGCTGGACTCCAGATCAGGCTCCCGTCACCGCTAAATCCATTGCCGATGCACTGATCAACAAATTATTTTCCCACTCCTCACAATTTTCTTACAACTCATCCCTAAAACTAGCTAAGAGGAGTTCAAGACCAATACTTCTCGGTTAGTGTTGTCACAACGAGAATATACTTCAATCGGTTGAAAATCGCTATAGACAAATTCTGCAGGAGTCACAATCATGGATGTCCACGAGAACCCTGACTTGATTAATGATTTCGTTTCACGTCCTCAGCACTTGATTGAAGTCCTTGAGCAGCTTCAGGCGCAGACAAGCGACACGGTTCCAGGTAGTGTCTACATCTACGATTTGGTTGATCAGCATACTCTCTATGCCAGTTGCTCGGTTACAGAGATGCTTGGCTATACAGACGACGAAATTCATGCAATGGGTTCAACGGGTCTGGCAACTCTCATTCATCCGGATGACTTAAATCGAGTTGCAGCGCATTACCAACGGTTTACCACCCTGCAGTATGGAGAAGTGATCACTATTCAGTATCGGATGAAACGAGCAGACGGAGCATGGTGCTGGCTGCGTTCGCAGGAAACGACGTTGGTGCTGGCGATCGCTGGATTTCCACTACAAATCTTAGGGTTGATTCAAGACATTACGCAGCTTTCTCGTTTCAACTCTAGAGAACTTGATCGACAGAGCAGATTTTTTAAGCAGCTTGTGTCAACCCAAAGAATAAGAGTTTCCTCAAAGAAACAAAAGCAGCAACTTCTATCAACAGTCAACTAGTGCAAGAAGTCAGAAGTACGAAATCAGAAGTGCGAAATTAGAAGTACGAAGTCAGAAACGATTACAGGACAAGCTCTTTACTGACTTTTAACGGGCTAGTTATTTCTGCCCTGGTGTATTCGTGCAAAACTTTTTCTGATTCACAATTTTGTATGTTTAACAAACTCTCCAATTAAGAAATGAGGTTTTTCAATGATTAGCTGCCCCTGCTGCTCGAATCAAATGGTACGTCACATTCAGAATCAGAAACTGCACTGGTTCTGTCGTCACTGTTGGCAAGAAATGCCCAATCTGAATAGCGATAGATGCATTTCAGTTGATTTCGCCAAACGTATTCAAGGAATCAATAGATTGATCCACGCCTATTCTGAATTCTGATTCCTGAATTCTGCATTGCTTTAATAGTTTCGTTCAGCCTCAACCCTTGAATCTCCCCTTCTAAAGTGAGATCAGAAGTCTATGGCCGTTCACGTCCTTTCATTTTTAGAAACGCGACACATTCTATGTGGGAGGTTTGTGGGAAAAAGTCAGCGGGCTGCACGCGCACGAGTTGATAGCTGCCACTTTCACAGAGCCGTTTCAGATCGCGGGCCAGGGTGGCTGGGTTGCAGCTCACGTAGACGATGCGATCGGGCTGTAGTTGGAAAAGTGTGTCAATCACCGTCTTGCTGCAGCCTTTGCGGGGTGGGTCTAACAGCACGACATTGGGCTGGATGTCCAGCGTGGGCAGAACTAGCTCAACGGCTCCGGTATGAAACGTGACATTTTCGATCTGGTTGAGGGCAGCATTGAGCATTGCTTGCTCAACCGCTTCTGGCTGAATTTCCAGCGCGATCGCCTGTTTGACTCGTTTTGCCAGCGGTAAGGTTAGCGTTCCGATTCCCGAATAGGCATCGACCAGGATTTCATCGCCTTGCAAATTTAGCTCATCTACGATCGCCTGTAGCAACGCCTCCGTATTTTCGGTATGAACCTGAAAAAACGTATCGGGGCGAATTTGAAACGTCAGTCCCGCAAACTCTTCATGCAAATACGGCTGCCCGGCAATGCAGCGCGTTTCAGAGCCGAAAATGGCATTGGTGCGATCGCCATTGATGTTCAGCGATACCCCCACCAACGTTGCATACCGCTCCAGCCAGGCCTGCGCCTGTTCCTCAATCCCAGCCAGGTTGGCATCTTTGACAATCAGCGTCAGCAACATTTCACCCGTGCGGCGACCGATCCGCAGTGCCAGATGCCGAATTTTGCCCCGGTGCTTGGTTTCATCGTAAATCCCCCAGCCGCGTGTTTGAATGTCTTGTTTCACTTCGGCTAGTAGTGGATTGAGGCGCGGATCTTGAATCGGGCACTGATTCAGGTTGATCAACTGGTGGCTACCTTTCTGGTAATACCCTGCTTGAACCTGTCCGGTTTGCGATCGCGCCACCGGAAAGGTGACCTTGTTCCGGTAACCCAGCGTCGATGCCACGTTCAGAACTGGATTCACGGTGGGTTGCGAAAACCCGCCAATCCGCTCCAGGGCTTGAATCACCAAATTTCGCTTGGCCGTTTGCTGATAGTCGTCGCTGACGTGCTGCCACTGACACCCCCCGCATTTGTCGGCCACAATGCAGCGCGGACGAATCCGATGGGGAGACGGTTCCAAAAGCTGGTGCAGTTTGCCCTGCGCATACTGAGGTTTGACTCGAACCAAGCGGACGATCGCGCGATCGCCCGTCACCGTATCGGGCACAAACACCACCCGCTGCTCAAATCGCCCCACACCGCTGCCATCCTCGCTGAGATCGGAAATCACCACTTCAACCAATTGCCCCTGCTGCCAGCGATCGTCGGTCTGTTTATCACAATCCTCATCTGCAACCAATGGTTCGGTAGAGTCAACGGCGTCATCTGAGCTAGCCATAATGAGTTAAATGTCTCCGTGATGCCAGAATAAACAGAAATTTGGGCAGGAAAGACATCTTAGCAAAGGGACGCGATCGCGGCTATCTATGAACATTCATATATCCATAGGAAAATTGTAGTAATTTATTGCGGCCGCATCTTTACACACTGATTAAACTAGAACGAGTTGTCGTAGCTTAGAGGCATCAAAGCTTTTCCCAGTAGGGATCAGTAGATTTTCGGGATGTTTAAGTTTTAGTTTCAATAAACTCCAGACAGAATCTCACGAGACTAGCAGGCTAAGAGGGTAATCTGTTTTCCAATACGGGTATATAAGTACACATCCAAATCAGGGTTCATTGCCGCGCTTACCTATGATGTTTCTGGAGAAAACAGTCGATGGCGGCTTTAGTGACAAATGAACACAGAAATTTCCTGAAGATAATTGACACCTCAAATAACGGTTCGGTATCTTCCCAGTCTCCCCTCGTTTCAGTCGTAATTCCGGCTTATAACGCCGAGGATTTTATTGAACGAACCCTGCGCTCTGTTCTGGCTCAAACCTACCGGAATATTGAGGTGCTGGTTGTTGATGATGGTTCGACCGATCGCACGGCTGCAATTGTCAGACGCATCGCTAACCAAGACTCTCGTGTGAGATTGCTACAACAAGTGAATATTGGTGTGGCAGCGGCACGCAATCTGGCTATTCAGCACGCCAGTGGAGAGTTTATTGCCCCGATTGATGCCGATGACATTTGGTATCCGAAGAACCTGGAAAAGCAGGTGAACTGTGCTCTGGAAGGTGGTTCTTTAGTTGGGGTTGTTTATTCCTGGTCTGTTTGTATTGATGAAACCGATGCACTGTTGGGTGGAATTCGAGCCTTTTCAATTGAAGGCAATGTGTTTCTCACCTTGCTATGCCACAACTTCTTGGGTAATGCCAGTGCATCTCTGATTCGTCGCAGTTGTTTGGAGCAGATTGGCACTTACAACACAAAATTACGGTTGCAGAATGCTCAGGGCTGTGAAGATTGGGACTTATATTTGCGGATTGCAGAGCATTATCAATTTCGTGTCGTACCAGAGTTTTTGATTGGGTATCGCAAGCTGACGAACAGTATGTCCCGCGACTATACGGCAATGGCAAATTCCTATTGCTTAGTATTGCAAGCGGTGCAGCAGCAACGCCCCGAAATTCCCAACGTCTTATTTCAGTTATCGATTGGGAATTTCTTCATGTATTTGGCGTATGAGTGCGATCGCGTTGGCGATCGTACTCACACGCTCCTGTGGATCCGTCGGGCGCTGCAGTCTGATCCGATTACACCGCTAATCCGTCCCAGTTTGTATCGACTTCTACTCAAGAATCTGCGCCCGTCTACGGCGCCGCATCCTGAATCTGAAACACTGAATCCCCCCTGAACCGGATCAAGGCGATCGCGCTAACCGGTTTCCAGATGGGATGAAGCAACAAATCACAACTCGACTGATGGAGTTGATTGGCAATTGGTTCCATCGTCTCGTGCCGTTGATAGCTAAATTTCCGGATCAGCGCTCTGGTTTGAAGTATCTGGGTATGAATCGCTGCAAAGGATAGCATCATGCGAGAAATTGAGGCAATCCGATCGCTGCTCCCACTCCTCAAGCATTACCGGTGGACCATTCCAGTGGTGGTTAGCTTGTGGATTGCATCTTCGATCCTGGAGGGATTTGGGATTAGCCTGCTGATTCCATTTCTGCAAAGCTTTGAGCCAACTGCGACCCAAACTGCCAATGCCAATGCTCTAATTCGGTTTCTCAATCAATTATTTGGACATTGGCCAATGCAGCAGCGAATGATCATGATTCCGCTTTGCATTTTTGGTTGCATTTTGCTGAAAAACGGTTTGACCTACGGCAACACGGTTTTGCAGAGTTGGGTGAACACTCGGATTGGGGATCGATTGAGATCGAGGACATTTCGGCAGTTCCTCAGTGTCAGCGATCGCTATCTGGAGTCGCATGACTACAGCCAACTGTCGAACCTGCTGGGGACGGAAACCTGGAATACCAGCCGCGCGATCGCAATGCTGTTCAATTTGGTTGCCAATGCCTGTACCGTTTTTGTGTTTGTGGTGATGTTGCAGTTGATCGCCTGGCAGCTCACCCTGCTGGTGGGTCTGGTGATTGGACTGGTTTCCCTGGGCATTCAGTTTGTCACCCGCTCTGCGAAACGGCTGGGACAACAGGCTATTGATGCCAATACGGACTTGGCGGCTCGCATGTGGGAAGGGTTGTCCGGGATGCGAGTCATCCGAGCATTCGGGCGTGAACCTTATGAACAGGAGCGGTTCGATCGCGCCTCTCGCCAGGTACAGCGAACATTCATGAAACTGGATAGGGTGTCTGCTGCGATCACGCCATTGTATGAAGTGCTATCAGCCTTGGTGCTCCTGAGTATTCTGGCGATCGCGCTGCTGCAAAACCAGGCATCGTTACCCACCTTGCTCACCTTTCTGTTCATTCTCTATCGGCTACAGCCCCAGGTGCAGCAGTTTGAAACGGCTCGGGTTGGATTGCTGAGTTGGAGCAGTTCCGTGCGAGAAATGACGGCGTTTTTAGACTGCTCCGATAAGCCCTACATTCGCTCTGGCTCCCTTCCCGTCCCAGGGTTACAGCAAGGGATTTCCTTTCAACACGTTGCCTTCCAGTACAATCCTCACGATCCGCCCGCCTTACAGGACATTACCGTTGAGATTCCACGCGGTCAGACAACCGCGTTTGTTGGGCCATCGGGAGCAGGCAAATCCACCCTAATTAACCTGATTTGTCGCTTCTACGAACCCACTGAGGGAGTTATTTATGTGGACGATCGCCCACTACAAACCCTTAACTTAGTGGACTGGCGCAACCAGATTGCGATCGTCAGTCAGGATGTGTATGTGTTCAACGCTAGCGTGCGGGAGAACATTGCCTACGGACGATTAGACGCAACCGAGGCTGAAATTATTGAAGCTGCCCGGTTGGCCAATGCCGATGAGTTCATTCGACAACTTCCTCAGGGGTACAACACGCGGGTGGGCGATCGCGGCATTCGGCTGTCTGGTGGGCAACGTCAGCGCATTGCTCTGGCGCGGGCGATCGTTCGCGATCCCGAAATTTTGATTCTCGATGAAGCGACCAATGCCCTCGACAGCATCTCGGAACACCTGATTCAAGATGCCTTAAACACCCTCAGCCAGAACCGCACTGTGATTGCGATCGCCCATCGCCTGTCCACGATTGAACATGCGGATCAAATCATTGTGCTGGAACACGGGCGAGTGGTTGAACACGGCACCCCGGAGCGATTACTCCAGTGCAAGGGACTCTTTGCGCACCTGTATGCTCTGCAAAACGGCACGGCTCAAAAGCGCGCTTCCCCAACCGAGCATCAACCACTCTGATCCAATCCATCTGAACGACTGTAATTCAAATCCTTGCCAGTTCTAGATCTCCAATGGGTGCAAGTTCTGTGATTGCCAAATTGAACATCACTCCCCAACGTCTATGCCTTACAGATTGGCTCAAATTGAACTCACCCACCCCCTTCCCACGCTAGAAATTCCTGCAACTCACACTGGACTGGCGATCGTGCTGCGTTACCGAGATCGCCCAATTGGGTTTCTGATCCGCCCCCTGGACGCCAATCGTCAACTGACCCTGGAGCAGCTAGAGCAGTGGATTGCGCAGGAAATGGGCACCAAACTCCTGCAAGAAGTCATTCGTCAGGAGCTGCTGCCGCCCCTGGATCTAACAGGCTTTCCGACTCTGACGATCGCCATTTGCACCAAAGATCGACCCAACAATGTGTTGCGGTTACTCCAATCGCTGTTGCCGTTGCAGCAGGCAGATCGTGCACCCCGCTTCGAGATTTTGGTGGTGGACAATGCCCCTACGGACGATCGCACCCAAACCCTGATCGCCTCCCTACCCACGGTTCGCTATATCCGTGAACCCAAAGCAGGGCTGGACTTTGCTCGTAATCGCGCAGTCCAAGATGCAACCGGGGAACTGTTGGCCTTTCTGGATGATGATGTCACCGTCGATCGCCAGTGGCTGAATGGTTTAATGTCCGCCTGGGCCGAGAACCCCGATGCGGCGGCTTTTACCGGACTGGTGCTGCCCTATGAACTGGAAACCGAGGCCCAGATTTTGTTTGAGCAACGGGGTGGCTTTCGTCGCGGCTTTGAAAAAATCCGGTATGGCAGTACACAACCTGGCAACCCGCTGTATCCCTGTGGTGCCGGAATTTTTGGCGCAGGGTGCAACATGGCGTTCCGACGGCAAGTCCTGCTAGAACTGGGCGGGTTTGATGATGCCCTGGATACCGGCAAGCCCTTACCGGGCGGTGGTGATCTGGATATTTTCTATCGGGTCATTCGGGCAGGCTATCCCCTGGTCTATGAACCTCAATATCTGGTTTACCACCAGCACCGACGGGAATTAGCTCAACTGCGCCACCAATATTGGACGTGGGGGCTGGGCATGATGGCATTTGTAGTCAAGTCGTTGCAGCAGGATCCGCCGTTACGATTTCGCCTGGTGCAGTTGATTGCCTGGTGGTTCAAAGATCAGCTTTGCCAGCTCCAGCAGAGCATGATCAGGCAGCACGTCCTATCGCCAGGGATGATTTCGTCAGAATTTTGGGGCGGCATTGTCGGGCTGTTTGGTGAATACCCCCGCTCCCTAAAACGAGTTGAGCAAATTCGGAGGCAGTGTTCGTGACCCGTTCAATCGGTAAGGCAAGATACGAGATTCTTTTTGAGTGTGAAACTACTTTGCATTACTGGGACGTGCAAACGGTATGTTGAACCATTGGAGATGGAAAATTCAGCATGTGGAACTCAGTGGAAAACTACCTGATTTGTCTTCTCAGCCTGAATGTGATGGCATATTTGTTGTTTTCTGGTGGCACCATATTCCACTGGGATACCAGGAGATTTTAGCGCAGCAGTTGCCAGTGCCTGCCAGTCAACTAGTGACCATAGCGGTGCAAACGATCGCGCCAACGGTTGGTGACCACTTATTTGCACACGGCTTCAAGGCATCCTTACCAGGCATCTCTACTACTCTGCTTTCTCGACCGGATCGACCGCCGAATTTTCAAGCATTAATGGCATTGAAAACCCCTTTAGCAGAGCTTGAGCAGCGCTGGGCACACGTTCAGGACTCAATCATGGAGGAATCGGTGTCTGTAGTGATTTGTACCCGCGATCGCCCCCAGCAATTAGAGAAGTGTTTGCGATCGCTCCAGCAACTCTCTCATCCAGCTGATGAAATCCTGGTAGTTGACAACGCGCCAACCTCCAATGCAACTCAACATTTGGTAGAACAAATGCCCACTGTGCGCTATGTGGTAGAACCGCGTCCCGGTCTGAGTGTGGCGCGTAACACAGGTATCCGCTGTGCCAAAGGCAGCATCATCGTCTTTACAGATGACGACGTAGAAGTTCACACCGACTGGATTGCCCGGCTTCGATACGGCTTTCAAGATCCAAACGTGATGGTTGTCACTGGGCTAATGTTCCTGCAGAATTGGAGACAGAAGCTCAGGTTGCCTTTCATCGCGGTACATCTGGATTTAAATGGGAATGTCGTCCTCTAGTATTTGACTCGCACTATTTTGAGGCAAAGAAGCCCTTTGGTGTTCCTGTCTGGCAAATTGGTGCTGGAGCCAACATGGCGCTGCGTCGAAAGGTTGTAGAACTCGTTGGCGACTTTGATGAACGGTTGGGGGCCGGAGCGTCTGGATGCAGCGAAGATTCCGAATTCTGGTATCGTGTGCTTGCTGCAGGATGGTTGTGTCGATACGAGCCAACGGCTGTGATTTACCACTACCACCGTCGAACGATGGATGCTTTGAAGCAGCAGATGTATGCGTATATGCGTGGGCATGTAGCTGCATTGCTGATTCAGACGACGAAATTGCACCATCTGGGAAACTTATCCCGTCTGCTAGTCAGTTTGCCAAAGTACTACGCTCGATTGATTGTACGAGGGATAATCAGTGGTTTTCACGGTCGCTACCGCACCATCGCTGTGGAACTTCTGGGCTGCCTGTCAGGAATTAGGTTCTTTCTGCGACATTGGTCAACTCCCGCTACGGAGGTCGGCTCTATGTACAAAAAACCGTTGAACGATTTTTTAGCCTGCAATCCTTTTTCCCGTCCCTTCACTCAGGGATTCTTTTACCGGGAGAAGATGCGGGCGATTCATGCCATTGCGCCCGATCGCCCCTTGCAAAACATTCTGGAAATCGGTGGTGGACAGGGTGGATTAACCGCCCTCCTCTATCCCCAAGCCCAGATTACAAACCTGGATCTCGATCCTCAATTTGCCCAGGCTGCCTGCAATCAGCAATCGAATGTGCAGTTTGTGCGTGGTGATGCCACCAGGCTGCCCTTTGCGGATGCCTGCTTTGATGCCGTCACCTGTTCGATGTGCTGGAGCATATTCCCGACGATCGCAAAGCCGCCTCCGAAGCCTTACGAGTCCTGAAGCCGGGTGGATTTCTTCTGATCAGTACGCCCAATGAAAATTGGCGTTTCCCGTACTACCCAATCATGCAGCCAATCTGCCCGACGGATGCAGACGTAATGGCGGCGTGGGGACACGTTCGACGCGGATACACCCTGGCTGAACTAACCACTCTGATTGGGTTACCCTGCCAGAAATCCGCCACGTTCATTAATCCGCTCACGGTGCTGTGTCATGACATCGCGTTTTCAAAATTGCCAGCGTTGCTGCGTGAATTACTCTGCCTGCTCCTGAGTCCAATGACCTGGCCCAGCTACTGGTTGCATCAGCCTCAAGCTCAGGGAACTGAAACGGCTGCTGCCTGGGAGAAACAGATGACTAAACAATCTGAATACGCAAGGAGTCAGGCAAGTTGTCTCAGCCATTAACCGTTGCTCTTCTGCCGTGGGGGGATCTGGTCGAGGATTTTTTAGATACGATCGCCATCTCGTTTGACTCGTTCTGCAACGAAATGACGGGTGGATGGCTGTTTGGCTACATCGACGCGCTGAAACAGGTGGGGGTGCAAACGGTGGTGTTCTGCGTTTCAGCCCGCGTGACCGAGCCAACCCGCTACACGCACAAACCGACGGGAGCCACCCTCTGTATTCTACCGGCACCCGCTATCCACACACGAGTGCGGCGATCGCTACACAATCAGGCAACCCAGGCTTCGACTTCTCGATGGCGTCGTCCTCTGCTAGCCGGGTTGAACGACCTTGCTCCCTACTTAGCCACCCCATTGGGACTGTTAGCCCAGGAATTGCGGCGCGATCGCTGTCAGGTCATTCTTTGCCAGGAATATGAGTATGCCCGGTTTGATGGGTGTGTGTTGCTGGGCAAACTGCTGCGCTTGCCAGTGTTTGCCACGTTTCAAGGCGGCGACTTTCAACTCAGCCGCTTCGAGGCTCCACTGCGTCTGCTCACCCTGAACGCGTGTGATGGCTTAATTGTGGCCACACAAACTGAGATGCAGCGCCTGCAAATGCGTTACGGCATTCCCGCCAGCAAGATCGCTCAGATTTTTAATCCCCTGGATCTGAGCCTGTGGCGGGGAAACAACGCCCCGACAGAGACCCTGCACCAACGGCTGCAAACCCGGTCTGAACTTGGCATTGCCAGGGATGCACAGGTTGTGATCTATCACGGGCGGATCGAGATGCACCGCAAAGGATTGGATATTTTGCTGGAGGCGTGGGCGAAACTAAACCGCGATCGTCCAGATCACAATCGTTGTCTGTTGCTGGTCGGCACTGGTAGCGACGCCGACCAGCTATCCCAGCGGATTGCAACACTGGAACTGGCGAACGTGATCTGGGTGAAGGAATACATCCTCGATCGCACCATGATGCGGCGGTATCTCCTCGCGGCTGACGTATATACGCTACCATCGCGCCATGAAGGGTTTCCGGTTGCTCCCATCGAAGCCATGGCCTGTGGGTTACCGGTGGTTGCCACCGACGCCCCTGGCGTACCCGACATTCTGGCTGAGGGTGAACAGTTTGGTGGAGTGGTGGTGCCGCGTGAAAATTCAACAGCGTTAGCTGACGCGATCGCTCGTGTTTTGAGCAACTCGGACTGGCGACAGCACCTCGGCAAGTGTGCCAGACAGCGGGCAGAAACATCCTTTTCCCTTGAGAGTGTCGGCCAACAACTGAAAGCCTTGATTCAGGTGTCAGGACTCACGCAAACCTCGGAATTTTTAACCAGAAATCAATCCTCATGACCCGCATCGTTGCTCTGATATTGCCGAATTGGAATCTGAATCACAAATTCTGTTCCCTGGTTTGGGGCTGAGTAACAGTCTAATCTCCCGTTGTGTTTCTCAGTTACAATTTGATGACTAATCGATAATCCTAATCCCGTGCCCTTACCGACTGGCTTCGTGGTGAAGAAGGGATTGAATAATTGCGATCGCACCCGCTCACTCATTCCTGGTCCATTGTCGGCAATCTGAATGGCAACCCGGTTGGTTTCAATCACCTCAGTCCGGATCCGAATGGTGCTGGGATTGGCAGCGATCGCCTCAGCCGTGCGGTGTTGATTCACGTCCTCCAGGGCATCGATTGCATTGGTCAACAGATTCATAAACACCTGATTCAGTTGACCGGAATAGCATTCAACCAGGGGCAGTTTGCCATAGGTTTTGATGACTTGAATCTCTGGGCGATCGCAGTTTGCCTTCAGGCGATGCTGCAGAATCAACAAGGTGTTCTCCATGCCCTCGTGAATATCAACCGCTTTAAATTCTGATTCATCAAACCGGGAAAAACTACGCAGTGACAGCACAATTTCACGAATTCGCTCAGTTCCCAGTTTCATCGACTGGAGAAGCTTGTTCAAATCTTCTATCAAAAAGGTGAGATCGATCGCTGTGATTTCGTCCTGAATTTCACGACAGGGATGTGGATAGTGCTGCTGGTAAAGTTGCACCAATCGCAATAAATTCTGAATGTATTCCTGAGCAGGATTAAGATTGCCATGAATAAAGTTGATCGGATTGTTGATTTCGTGGGCAACCTCGGCCACCAATTGCCCCAGGCTCGACATCTTCTCACTTTGCACCAGTTGCGTTTCAGCCGCTTGCCGTTCTTTCAAAAGCAGATCCACCTGTTCAATCAGTTGGTTCAGGGTGGTTGCTAATATGCCGATTTCGTCAGTGCTATACACTGGAACACGCAGGCTAAAGTCGTTGTCCTGACTGATCTCTTCAGCAATTCGGGTCGCCGATCGCAAGGGTTGGGAAATCGTTCGACTCGTGCACGTTGCCAGTAGAGCTGCGATCAGCATAGATAACACCAGACTGCCTGCAAGAATTTGCATCTGGAGTTGTTCAGCCCTGTCTAACCCCCTCTTCACCGACGTTAACTGGTCAGCATTTTGCTCAATGATAGTTTCCAGATCTTCCACAAAGCCAAACAAATTGCTTGACATCGCCAGATCACCACCAAATTCATCCAGCACGTTGCGAGTTGCTGTCTGGTCTGGGGGTTGTGGGTTGAGCAAATCAATGTTTTGCAATAGAGTAGCCGGTTGTTGAAAGTAATCTTTCGCCCAGGCATCATATTTTTTAACCAGCTTCTTGAATGCTTCGATTTCCTCCTGGGTTTCCCCCACTTCTGGCTCTTCGTAGACAGCCTTTAACTCAGACCAGAGCCGGTCGGCTTCAGCCGCGTCATCTTTGTACTCAAGATAGACTTTCCTCAATGTGTCCGCATCCGCTAAAACCAGGATCAGTTCTCTCCGGTGAGACTCGGTCTCTAGAAGATTGGTTTGCAACTGCTTCAGCAGCCGTCCGTCTTCTATTTTGCCATCCAGCTCTAACCTGGCTTGATACCGCAAGTGATTGCCGATTAGGAGTCCAGTAGTTATGCCAACCGCAACTACACCCAGCGCGATCGCATTACTCAAACGAATCTTTTGGTTAATTCTCAGGTCATGCAACCCGTACCCCTTCTTGCTGGACGATAGTGAAGATGAAGATAAGGTCGCAGATGAAACGCTGGAACCCTGTTTACGAGACCGAGCCGTTGGTTTCATTGCTTTCTACACATTGCGACGGACTAAACGGCGGAAATAGCGGTAGATTGCCCGAACAACATCTAGAACAAAGTAAGGAACCCGCAGTCGGAGTGGGGATAGGACGGGAACATATATCCAATAGTAAGCTCTCTTCAAATCGTCCCACGCCGAGCAGGCTTCCTGCTGCAGGAAATCTGAAACGTCCACAACCAATCCTCTGCCATCCTGCATCATGACGTTACGGCCATGGACATCGTGGGGATGTAGACCGCGATCGCGGGCATAGTCTAGCGCCTGGTCAATGTCCTGAATCACCTGCTTGGGGATGCGCTTACCCAGATGCACGCAGTCGTAGAGCGTGACTCCGTACAACCGCTTGAGCACCAGGAAGTTCTCCCCAGAGTACAAACATTCAGAAAAAGCAGGGTGGGAACCCAACCGACGGTAAACTTCCAACTCTTCTGCGAAGCCTGGACGTCCGGGCGCGTAGATTTTGACCACCTGGTCCGAGTAGCGGGGGTGATAGAACACGGCAGCATAGTTGCCGGCTCCAAGTAGCTGCCAGGGGTCGGGAACCTGATGAACCGCTACTGGATTGTGCGGATCGAGGCTCTCAATCTGAACTCCGGAAAGCAACTCCTGATGGATGCTCTCGATTAGCTGATTCATGAGTGCAAATGCTAGTGGGGTAGATGCAAAATCTTTGCTGACGTAGCCCTAAAACAGTTGGAAAGCAACCCTAATCCATTATCAACGATCGCGCTCAACCTGCCTCAACCTGCGCTTCAGAACCTGCCGATCTTGAGTAGCTAATCATCAACCACCCCTTTTCAGCTACGCCGGAGGGCGATCGCTCCAACAATCAATCTTAAGATTGATGCCTAGTTTGAAAGGCGATGCCACGGTAATGGATAACTGTTCAAGCAGTCAACTTCCATTGGTGAAGCCCATGCTAGTGTCCACGGTTAAAACAACTGTCTTTTCAGTGTATAAAACAGAGTGTGCGATCGAGCTACATTCGGGCTGCAACCCTCGGATGGATACTCGGCTCATCTCCACCCATCGATCCTACGACGATGCCTGCAACTTTGCTGAATTTTTGGCTGTAGAAGTCGAGCTGCCGTTGAAGAACTTCACCCAAGAGCGATCGCGCAATGTCTAGCCGCCCAACCAAGAACCTTTTAAGATGACAAGAGAAGTTAAGAAACGTAAAGGTTCTTATGCCGAGAAATCGGATGTCAGGAGGTCGGGTCGTTGTAATCGGTGCGGGTATTGGCGGGTTGACAGCCGCCGCACTGCTGGCTCGCCGGGGTTACTCTGTGCGGATCCTGGATCAGGCATGGGTGCCCGGTGGATGCGCTTCTACATTTAAACGGCAGGGCTTCACGTTTGATGTGGGAGCGACCCAGGTCGCCGGACTTGAACCGGGTGGGATTCATCACCGCATCTTTTCAGAACTCGACATTGAACTGCCTGCTGCAATTCCCTGCGATCCTGCCTGTGCAGTCTATTTGCCAGGGGAGAGAGAGCCGATCAACGTCTGGCGCGATCCGGAGCAATGGAAAACAGAACGGCAACGGCAGTTTCCTGACAGCGAACCCTTCTGGCAGCTGATGTCCGACTTATTTCGTTACAGTTGGGCATTTCAGTCCCGCGATCCAGTGTTGCCGCCGCGTAACTCGTGGGACTTGTGGCAGTTGATCAAAGCCGTTCGTCCTGGCACCCTGCTGACCGCTCCCCATACCTTTTCAACCGTTGGCGATGCCCTGCGCGGCTATGGGTTAGCCAGCGATCGCCGCCTCAAAACCTTTCTCGATTTGCAGCTCAAGCTGTATTCTCAAGTTCCTGCTGAAGAGACAGCCCTGCTCTATGCGGCAACCGCCCTGGGTGTTTCTCAGGAACCACAGGGATTGTTTCACCTCCAGGGCAGTATGCAGACATTAAGCGATCGCCTGGTTGAAGCACTGGAACGCGATGGCGGCACCCTATTCATGCGCCACACTGTCGAACAGATTCACACTGATGCAGATAGAGTGACTGGCATAACCATTCGCAACCAGAAGACCAACGACGTTTGGACAGAATCCCCCGATCACATCATCGCCAACGTGACGGTGCAAAATCTGGTTCAGTTGCTCGGCAACAAGACTCCCAGGGGATACCGCCAGCGAGTTGAGAAACTGCCACCTGCCTCCGGTGCATTCGTCATTTACCTGGGCGTCGATCAAGCCGCTATCCCGCCTGGATGCCCACCTCACCTGCAGTTCCTCTACGACTACGACGGTGCGATCGCTGAAAACAACTCCCTCTTTGTCTCTGTCAGCCACGCCGGTGATGGCCGCGCCCCAAACGGCAAAGCAACGATTATTGCATCGTCATTTACGGACACGAATGTGTGGTGGGGAGAGGGAGAGGAGAGAGGAGAGAGGAGTGAGGAAAGAGGAGGATGGGGAGATGGAGGAGACACGGAGACGCGGAGACGCGGACTTCGGCGTGAGCGCTCAGTCGAACGAGACGCGGAGATCGTTCAATCTGCAATCTGCAATCTGCAATCTAAAATCTCATCTTCCTACGCTGCTCTCAAACAACACTACACTGACACCGCGATCGCCCGCCTGGGTCAGTTCTTCACTCTGAATGAGCAGACATTGCTGCATGTGGAAGCGGCAACTCCGCGCACGTTTGTCCGGTTTACGGGACGCGATCGGGGCGTGGTCGGCGGTATTGGTCAGCGCGTTCCCACCTTTGGGCCGTTTGGTTTTGCCAACCGAACTCCGATCAAAGGTCTCTGGTTAGTCGGCGACTCGACCCATCCTGGTGAAGGCACGGCGGGGGTTAGCTATTCGGCGTTGACGGTTGTCCGGCAAATTGAGGCAGAGGGATGACGTGAAATCCTGTCTACACAACTTACCCCTACAGAGAACGTCCATCACCAGATAATCTACAGGTGTCCATTTATTTCCCAAAGCCGGTTACGTGTTTGCCAGGAAAATCCTATACTTTTGTGAAGTTGAAAAAATGTGCAGTGTAGATAGGAGTACAGATGTACATCGTACAGATTGCCTCTGAATGTGCCCCTGTAATTAAAGCGGGAGGTTTGGGCGATGTCGTTTACGGACTCAGCAGAGAGCTGGAGCTGCGGGGTCACACCATTGAAATTATTTTGCCCAAGTACGATTGCATGCGGTATGACCACATTTGGGGACTGCATGAAGCCTATCAAGATCTATCGGTGCCCTGGTATGGAGCTACCATCCAATGCACGGTCTATTGCGGCTGGGTTCACGGGCGGCTTTGTTTCTTCATCGAACCGCGCTCCCAAGACTATTTCTTCAATCGGGGCATTTACTACGGCGCGAAGGACGATTACATGCGCTTTGCCTTCTTTAGCAAGGCTGCGCTGGAATTTTTATTGAGAACCAATAAACGCCCTGATCTGATTCATTGCCATGATTGGCAGACTGGACTGGTTCCCGTTCTGCTCTATGAGGTCTACCAGTGGCATGGGATGGAGAACCAGCGGGTTTGCTACACCATCCACAATTTCAAGCACCAGGGCATCAGTGGCACTGATGTGCTGTGGGCAACCGGGCTAAATCGGGAATCCTACTACTTTGACTACGAACGCCTACAGGACAATTTCAACCCCTTTGTGATCAACTTCATGAAAGGGGGGATTGTTTACTCCAATCATGTGACAACCGTTTCTCCTCACCATGCCTGGGAAGCCCACCACGGCGAATTTGGCTATGGCTTGGGACATACCCTGCACATGCATCAACACAAGTTCAGCGGCATTCTGAATGGGATCGACTATGAGGTTTGGAACCCAGAGATCGATCTCTATATTCCCTACCACTACACCCCAGCCAAGCTGAAGGGAAAAGCGTTGAACAAGAAGGCCCTGCGAGAAAAGCTCTGGTTGCGCGATGGAGATAAACCGATCATTGCCTACATCGGTCGCTTAGACGATCAAAAGGGCGTCCACCTGGTTCATCATGCGATCTACTACGCTCTGCACCGGGATGCCCAGTTTGTGCTGCTTGGCTCCCCAACCGAGTCAGCGATCGGCTCCTGGTTTGGACACGAGAAAGGCTTCCTGAACGATAACCCCGATGTTCACCTGGAGCTTGGCTTTAACGAAGAACTGTCTCACCTGATCTATGCCGGAGCAGACATGATTGTGGTGCCCAGCAACTACGAACCCTGCGGATTAACGCAAATGATTGGCTTAAGGTACGGTACGGTGCCCGTTGTCCGGGGAGTTGGCGGTTTGGTGAATACGGTGTTCGATCGCGACTACGATGAACAGTACCTGCCCGAAAAACGGAATGGATATGTGTTCCATCAAACCGATAATTCTGCGTTGGAGTCGGCAATGGATCGGGCGATCGGGCTTTGGTATCACTACCCTGATGAATTCCAGAAGTTGGTGGTTCAGGGGATGAGTTATGACTACTCCTGGAATTACCCCGGTAAAGACTATTTGGAACTCTACGAACACCTGCGGCACAAATAGACCTTGTCCACGTCCAGACCGGAAGTTTGCTTGCTGTAAATTTTTCGGTGCTGCAGGGCAGGTTTTGCCAAAGATCTAGGCTGAGATACGCAGATTGTTGACTAAACCTGCCCCTACCAAGATCCTCCATCACCAGAAAATTTACAGGTGGGAATCTTTCGCAGAAATCGCCTAAGACCGAGCTTATCGAGCAGCTTGATAAGGGTTGTTCGGACGAAAATTACCCGTGTGGGCACCTTTGAGATTCTGGAATTGAGAGGAGTTATCTTGAATTAACCTACAGTTAGGTAATTTAGCCCCACTTTTCCATAGGCAGGTCTACTCATGACAACAGATGCAATTGCTTTCAATTCACAGGTATCCGACTCTATTCACTCAGCCCCTCCTGCTGGTGCATTAATCACCCCAAAGCAACCGGCAGATTGTGTTGACGAAGATGTTTTTGATTGGAAACGAATCGATTCTTTAAAGTTTGTGATTCAAGTTTGCTTAAGCGTGGTCATCCTGGGACTGTGTATCGGCAAACTCACCGTCGGTTCGCAATCAGACAGTGATAAAGCCCTGTATTGGGGTGGAATTACTGGGCTTATCGCCTGGTGGATGCCGAGTCCGAGTATTACTCGAAGTGCAACCAAATCTGAGAAGTAACTGCCAAATAACCGCGATCGCTTCACCTACCGATACAACGCCTCTGCATGATGGCGGATATGGTCTTCCATAAAGGTAGCAATGAAGTAATAGCTGTGATCATAGCCGGGCTGCATTCTCAGGATGAGGGGCTGTCCGGCTTTTGCACAGGCTTGCTCCAAAACGTCTGGCATGAGTTGCGTTTCGAGAAAGGAATCGGCAGTTCCCTGATCAATTAAAATTGGGCGGTTTTGCAGCGACGTTTGATCCCGTTCTGCGGCCGTTTGCACCAATTCGCTGGCATCATATCTTCGCCACGCTTCTGGGTTGGGCCCTAAGTAATTTGTGAATGCTTTTTGTCCCCAGGGGCAGCGCATCGGAGCTGCGATCGCGGCGAAAGCAGAAACAGAGCGGTAGCGGTTGCCATTGCGCAAGGCACACAACAGCGCACCATGCCCACCCATCGAATGCCCAAAAATGCCCTGACGGTCTGACTCCACTGGGAAATGTTCAGCGATCAGAGCGGGCAACTCCTCCACCACGTAGCTGTACATTCGATAGTGCTGGCTCCACGGTTCAACCGTTGCGTCTACATAAAACCCAGCTCCCGTCCCAAAATCCCAGTCCTGATCTTCACCCGGAATTCCCGTATTTCGAGGACTGGTATCCGGTGCCACCAGTATCAAGCCGTGTTCAGCAGCATAGCGCTGCGCGCCTGCCTTCACCATAAAGTTCTCTTCCGTACAGGTTAAGCCGGATAAGAAGTACAACACCGGCAGCGATCGCGATGCGGCTTGCGGGGGTTGATACACCGCAAATTTCATTGCACTGTTGCAGGCAGTGGACTGATGGCTATAGAAGCCCAGAGTTCCACCAAAACAAGCGTGTTGACTAACGAGATTGGGAGATTGCGCCATGAGAATTCTTGCTAACGAGTTGTCATTCATCCAGTTTGGGGAATGCTAGAAGCCATCGGTTCTGCATTACAGGCATTTTCGCAAATGCTTTTTAAGCCGCGATCCGAATGCTGCCATCGGGAGTGATATGCTTCCTTCAGCACGATTCAAGACATGGCGTAAACAACTTTCTGCATCCCATGCGTAACCCCAAGTTATTCCTCATCCTCTTCTTCGTTACCCTACTCATCGTTGTCTCTGGTGCGTTTCTGGTTACGGCAGGGCGAACGGTTGGACAGTCGATATTTGGCAGGGACTTTGCTGAGGGTCAACTAAAAGACTACGTAGCCGCCGTGCTGAAACAGGAAATCAATGGTGCCCGATGTCAGGCAGTGGATACAGACGGAAACGGGTATGTCTCTTGTGACTACACTACTACCGCGCAGCCAAACACACCGCGATCGATTGAATGTGCGGCTTGGGGACTGGATGGATTTTTCAACCGGGGCTGCAAAACTCGCGTTCCCGGCTTTCCATCCAACTAAATTACCGGCGGCAGACGCCTCGTCCCCACTGCCATCGATGCTAAAACTTACGCATTGCGCTAACCCTTTGACTGATCACCGATACCCTTTACTTGACGCATCAGGCTTGCCATCTCCAGAGCACTCATGGCATAGGTCCAGCCTAGATTGCTCTTAATCCCTGCTCGTTCTAAGGCTTGCTGCATCGTATCGGTGGTCACAATGCCAAAAATGACGGGAATGCCAGTCTGCAGTCCAGTTGCCGCAATCCCTTTGGAGACCTCAGCCGCAACGTAGTCAAAGTGAGGCGTTTGCCCGCGAATGACCGCTCCTAAGCAAATGATGGCATCGTAGCGATCGCTGAGTGCCAGTTGACGAGCGACAAGAGGAACCTCAAAGCTGCCAGGCACCCAAGCATAATCAACCTGGCTGCCCTCCGGATTAACATCGACACCATGACGCTTGAGGCAGTCCTGACAGCCTTCCAACAGTTTGGTTGTAACTAAATCATTAAAGCGACCAATGACGATCGCAAACCGAAACGAGTCGGTGTGAGTGAAAGTACCTTCAAAAACTGCCATAGCTGCTAATAATAATCCCGTGACCCACACGATTATAGGCTCACGGGACTGGGATAATCTTATTTGCGTTTGTAATGATGGTTAGAAACTGGTTCTAAATGCTCTGTTCACACAACCAGGAAGTTCAGTACACCCAGCATAATTACTAGAGCGGCCCAGGTTGCAGAACCTAAGAACACAAAACGACGAGATTGATCCCAGTTTTGAGGGGTTGCTAGAGCAACGGGTGTACCAACAACCAACACGAAAGACAAGAAAACGAAGGCAGCTAGAATAAGGTCAAACAAGATTGTCATGTTTGCATCTCCCAATACGGCAATAAAGTAGGTGAGTAGAGTTAACCATTAACCTATCAGAAAATTGAGCCGAAATGTCATTTGTCATCAGTCATTCGTCCTTTGTGACGGAAATGGCGAGCGGCAGAGATGAGGAGATGGGGAGGTGGGGAGAACTCTTCGTGTCTCCGTGTCTCCTCTCGCTTCCCCTGACCCTGACCCTTGACCCATGACCAACCTCAAGAATCTCATCCTGTGTCACACAACGGCTGATTTCGACACGCTGGGGGCAGCGGTTGGGTTGACGCGTCTGCAGCCAGGAGCACGGATTGTACTGACGGGTGGGACACACGCTGCAGTCAGGGATTTTTTGGCATTGCACCGGGATGAGTATGCGTTGATTGAACGGCGATCGGTGAATCCAGAGCAGGTGCGATCGCTGACGGTCGTAGACACCCAACGTCGTGTTCGATTGGGCAAGGCGGCAGAATGGCTGGATTTGCCGAATGTGGAGATTTCGGTATATGACCATCATCTCGACCTGGAATCAGATATTCAAGCAACCCACACCCACATTGAAAAGATTGGAGCAACAACTACTCTAGTTGTAGAAATGCTTCAGCAGCGGGGAGTTACGCCGACGCCGATTGAAGCAACGGTGATGGCGTTAGGAATTCATGTGGATACCGGGTCGTTGACCTTTGACCATTCCACAGCGCGAGATGCAAAAGCGTTGGCGTGGCTGATGGAACAGGGAGCCAGTTTACGCGCGATCGCGGACTACATCGACCCTGGCTTGTCTCCTCAGTTACAGCAGCTTTTGACGGAGGCACTGGAAGCCCTGCAAACTGAAACACTCCAGGGGCATACCCTGGCGTGGGTGCTACTAGAGGTAGACGAGTTTGTTCCTGGGCTGTCGAGTTTAGCTTCGCGCTTAATTGACCTGACTGAAATCGATGCCCTGCTGCTGGCGGCACGGTATGGTCAGAAGCCTGACGGAGATGGGGATTCGCTCAGCTTGATTGGGCGATCGCGGATTGACGATACCGATCTCAACGAACTGTTCAAACCCCTGAGTGGTGGTGGGCATCCCCGTGCTGCCGCTGCAAACCTGCATCAGGTTGATGCTGAGACGATCCTGGCAAACCTGGTCAGTCAACTGAAGGCGCAACTCCCCCAGCCGCCAACGGCTAGAGAGTTGATGTCCTCGCCCGTGCGCACCATCCGTCCCGAAACGACAATTGACGAAGCCCAGCGTATCCTGCTGCGCTATGGGCACTCCGGACTTTCAGTGGTAGACGCAGATGGTAAACTGGTCGGCGTCATCTCCCGCCGCGACCTGGATATCGCTCTTCACCACGGCTTCAGCCATGCCCCCGTCAAAGGGTACATGACCACCAACTTGAAGACCATCACCCCAGAAACCCTGCTGCCCGACATTGAATCCCTGATGGTAACCTACGACATCGGTCGGTTGCCCGTTTTAGATCAGGGAGATCTGGTTGGGATTGTGACTCGCACGGATGTGCTGCGACAGCTTCATAGACCGGGGAGCAGGGGGCAGGAAACAGGGGACAAGGGTGTAATTCAAAATTCAAAATTCAAAATTCAAAATTCAAAATTCCTCACTCTTCTACGCCAATGTCTTGTTCCTGAACAGTGGAAGCTGCTTACGCTTGCAGCACAACAGGCGCAGGAGCGAGGCTGGCAGCTTTTTCTGGTGGGGGGAGCGGTGCGAGATTTACTGCTGGCAACGTTAGAGTCAAGAGCGGACACAACAGGCAAGCTGCTGATTGAAGATATTGATTTAGTCGTAGACGGGTTTCATCGGGCGGCTGATGTGGGAGCGGGGGTGGAATTGGCGCGATCGCTGCAAGCGCTCTATCCTGAAGCTCGTTTAGAAGTGCATGGCAAATTTCAAACCGCTGCGCTGCTCTGGCACAACGATCCCACTTTCAAATCCCTTTGGATAGACATCGCCACCGCCCGCACTGAGTTTTATCCTTACCCAGCCGCCAATCCAGAAGTAGAAGCCAGCTCGATTCAACAAGACCTTTACCGACGAGATTTCACTATCAACGCCCTCGCCGTTCGCTTGACGCCGCCTCGTGCTGGGGAACTACTGGATTTCTTTGGGGGTGTGTTGGATTT
Organism: Leptolyngbyaceae cyanobacterium RU_5_1; assembly: GCA_012034055.1. GTDB lineage: Bacteria > Cyanobacteriota > Cyanobacteriia > Leptolyngbyales > Leptolyngbyaceae > JAAUSG01. The sequence goes on from JAAUSG010000003.1 coordinate 59,616, forward strand.
GCAGGCAAATCAGATCCGCGTGCTGCACGCCAACAGCTTCATTGAAGACCCGACCCGCATCTACCGGGCAGTCCGCTTTGCCGTGCGGCTCGGCTTCCAGATCGATGCCCAAACTGAGGGATACATTCGGCACGCGATCGCAGCGGCATTTATCAGCAGATTCAAACCCGCACCGATCTAAGCTTCCGTGCTCCTGCCTTACAAACCCGCCTGAAGGCAGAACTCAAATATATCCTGCAGGCCCCCTATTGGAAACCCGCCCTCAAATTCCTGGCAGATCTGGGAGCCTTACAGTGCATCCATCCCACCCTGACGCCCGATCGCGACCTCTGGCGACAACTCCGACTCGCAGAGCGCTGGCTGAAGTGGAACAGGGGTCAGGAGTCAGGGGAAGCAAGAGGAGGACACGCAGACACGCAGACACGCAGACACGCAGACACGGAGAAGACTCAATCTTCAATCTTCAATCTTCAATCTTCAATTTCCCCTCATCCCTCTGCCTGGCTCCTCCGGCTTGAAGTCCTCCTCGCCCACTTAGCCCCAGAGTATCGAGGCGGTGTGGCAGAAAATCTGCAGCTACCCGCAGATAGTATTGAGCGATTAAATCATTTGGGGTTGGCTCAAGCGGAGGTGACCGAAGTTCTACCAAAGCGCCAGACGCCAAGTCAAGTCGTGCAACTGCTGAGGCAATATGACATGACGATGTTGGTACTGATCGCAATTTGCAGCCACTCCGCACCGCCAACCCTGAGCACGAACTTCCCCCTTCGTAAAACAATTTGGCAATACCTGACTCACTGGTCTGCAATCAAATCTCCCCTTGATGGGAGTGACCTGAAGAGATTGGGGTATAAGCCTGGCCCGCGGTTCAGGCAAATTCTGGATGCGTTAACAGCAGCGACTCTGGATGGCTTAATTACCAATCGCGCCAGTGCTGAGGCATTCCTTGAACAAGCGTATCCTGAGAAAACCTAGCACTCCGCCCAGACAGCGAACAAGACAACCAACAAGACCGTGAAGATCGATACGGGCGCGATCGAGGGCGCAGTGTCACAAGCCAGCTTGAATCCATTCTCGATCACTTTTACAGTACCCATTTCGACGGTAGTTTGGGACTCATCTCCTCGCACCTGATCCTAAGCAATCCGATTCTGTCGAATACACTCTGCATACCAGTGAAAGCTGGACTTGGGAATGCGGCGTTGGGTGCGATAGTCGATGTAGAGAAGACCAAAGCGGCGATCGTAGCCCCACGACCACTCGAAGTTATCCATCAAGCTCCAGAGAAAGTAGCCCTGGAGTGGATAGCCTTCGGTAACAGCGCGATGAACGGATTTCAGATACTGGCGCAGGTAAAGGATGCGATCGCTGTCCAAAATTTCCCCCTGAGCGGTCAGCTTATCCTCAGCCGCACAACCATTTTCGGTAATTAACAGCGGTAAATCTGATTTGTCGAGTACCTGTGACACATGCCGTGTGCCCCAGTACAGCGCCTCTGGCACAATCCACAGCCATGGCATATTCAAGCGTGGATAGCCTGTGGGATAGTCTAAAAACTCATAACCCCGCGCATTATCCACTGCTCGCACATAGGTGCCCGTATAGATATTCAATCCCAGCGTATCCAAAGGCTGATGGATGATGTCCAGATCACCGTCTTGAATCGTGGGAGCGTCTCTGCCCAACTGCTCCAGATACACGGGGCTATATTGACCGGTGAGGGCCGGAAAAATGATGCCGCCATTGGTGCCGCAGGTGTGAAACGCTTTCTGTGCCGCCGCGATGTCTTCTGGGGACTCTGTAATCGGCACGGTGATGGATGGATTGTCCACCAGTGCGATCGCGCAGGGGCGAGGCGAGGCTGCCCGAATTGCCTGACAGCCCATCCCATGAGCCAACAGGGCATGATGTGAGGTTTGCCAAACGTCTTTGCCACGCAACACGCGAGTACCGGGTGCGTGTTGGGGTGTGAGAATGCCGTAGCCCATGTGGGTAAAGCAGACGATTTCGTTCAGAGTCATCCAGTGGGTGATGCGATCGCCCAGGCGCTCCACGACTGCCGTTGCATAGTCAGCAAAATCTGTTGCCATCTCCCGACTGCGCCAGGAGCCATACCGTTTCTCCAGTGCTTGCGGACTATCCCAATGAAACAGTGTGGCGTGAGGGGTGATGCCGTTTTCCAGCAGGCAGTCCACCAGCCGCCGGTAAAAGTCCACACCCGCTTCGTTTACTTGACCCCGTCCATCAGGAATGACCCGTGGCCAGGCAATGCTGAAGCGGTAGTGCCGAATGCCCAGCTCCACCATCCGCTTCACGTCATCGTTGTAGCGATGGTAATGGTCACAGGCAACGGCACCTGTGTCGCCATTACGGGTTCGCCCCCAGATTCCACTAAACACATCCCAAACGCTGGGTTTGCGTCCATCCTCCTGCGCCGCTCCCTCAATCTGGTAAGCCGCCGTTGCCGCTCCCCACAGGAAGCCTTCTGGAAACTGATAGCTAGTCATTCAACCAGTCTAAACAAACAAGGTAAATACGGCACGGCTTGGAGTGTTTGCAATCATCTGCATAAGTCCTATCAATTTGAGCAACTACCAAAAAAGCGCCTACTGATGCAGACGCTTTCAGGATTTTCTCACTTGGAGAGTTTGTTTATTTCAGTGCCTCGGCACCGCCGACAACCTCCAGAATTTCCTGGGTAATCGCGGCTTGACGGGCTTTGTTGTAGGTGAGCGTAAGGGTGCCAATTAGTTGTGCAGCATTGTCGCTGGCGCTGCTCATCGCGGTCATGCGGGCGGCCAGTTCACTCGCAGATGACTCTTGCAGAGCACGCAGCAACTGGTTGTTGAGGTAGAGCGGCAGGAGCGCATCCAGGATTTGCAGGGGATCTTGCTCAAAGATCATGTCGGTTGGAAACGCTTGGGGCTGAGTTGGCGTCACCTTCTCTCGTGTCACCTCAAACTGCCCGCCACGAGTCGTTAAGCGGAAGATCTCGTCGTCGGCATCCTCTAAACCCTGGGGATCTAAAGGTAGAAGGGTTTGGATGACGGGGCGAGAGCTGATCAAGGAAACGAAGCGGGTATAAACCAACTCGACCTTATCAACAGCTTCTGACAGGAATAACGCCAGGAGCGCATCCGCAATCTGAGAGGCCTCAGCAGCCGTAGGAATCTGCTCTAAGCCAGTGTAGGTGGCTTCAATGGGCTGCTCACGACGCTGGAAATATTGAGTTGCTTTGCGGCCAACCAGAATGTACCGGTAGTTCAACCCTTCAGCCTTCAATTCTTTAGCCCGGTTTTCGGCTCGACGGATGACGTTGGAGTTATAGGCTGCGCAGAGACCGCGATCGCCCGAAATCACCAACAGCCCAACGGTTTTTACGTCCCGCTTGCGCAGCAGGGGCAAATTGGCTTCCTCAAACCGGAGTCGAGTTTGCAGCCCGTAGAAAACCTGCGCCAGACGGTCTGCAAACGGACGGGTGGCGATGACTTGCTCTTGAGCACGACGCACCTTTGCCGCTGCCACAAGACGCATCGCTTGGGTAATCTTTTTCGTGTTTTTGACCGACTGGATGCGATCGCGAATGCTTTTCAGGTTTGGCATAACGTTGTTCGATTTTAGATTTTAGATTTTGGATTTTGGATTTTGGAGCAAATCGACAATCTAAAATCCAAAATCCAAAATGGCTAGGCTGTTGCCAGGAACGTCTTTTTGTACTCGGAGATCGCGCCTTTGAGGGTTTCCTCAGCGTCGGGAGTCAATGCCCGCTCACTGCTGATGGTCGCGTCATATTTGGATACGCTGGTCGCCAAGTACTCTCGCAGTCCCTTCAGAAAATCAGTCACCTTGTTGACTGGAATGTCATCCAGATAACCGTTAATGCCAGCGTAAATGGCTGCCACTTGGTCAGATACGGACAGGGGAGAATTTTGGGGTTGCTTGAGAATCTCGCGCAGGCGCTGACCCCGTGACAGTTGGTTTTGGGTCGCCTTATCCAGGTCAGAGGCGAACTGAGCAAATGCCTGCAGGTCATCGTATTGAGCCAGTTCCAGCTTCACCTTACCGGCAACCTTCTTCATGGCCTTTGTTTGAGCGGCAGAACCGACTCGTGAGACCGAAATCCCAGGGTTCACTGCTGGACGCAAACCGGAGTTGAATAGGTCAGATGATAGGAAAATCTGACCATCGGTAATTGAAATGACGTTGGTGGGAATGTAAGCAGATACGTCGCCCGCTTGAGTTTCCACAATTGGCAGAGCGGTCATACTGCCGCCACCCAGTTCGTCATTCAGCTTGGCTGCCCGCTCCAGCAGACGAGAGTGGAGGTAGAACACGTCTCCGGGGTATGCTTCACGTCCGGGTGGGCGGCGCAGCAACAGGGACATTTGGCGATAGGCTTGCGCTTGCTTGGATAGGTCATCGTAAATCACCAGGGTGTGCTTGCCCTTATACATGAAATACTCGGCCATTGACGCTCCGGTGTAAGGAGCCAGGTACTGCAGCGAAGCAGGGTCATTGGCGTTTGCCGCAACAACAATGGAATACTCCAGCGCACCCCGTTCGCGCAAGGTGTTGACGATGTTGGCAACGGTGGAGGCTTTCTGTCCGATCGCGACATAGACGCAAACCACATCTCCACCCTTCTGGTTCAGGATAGTGTCGATCGCGATCGCGGTTTGCCCGTCTGACGGTCACCAATAATTAGCTCTCGCTGGCCTCGACCAACTGGAATCATCGAGTCAATGGCTGTGATACCCGTTTGCAGCGGTTCACATACTGATTTACGAGCAATGATGCCGGGAGCCGGAGACTCTAACAAACGACTTTCAGAGGTTTGAATGTCGCCTTTGCCATCAATCGGGCGTCCCAACGCATCTACCACACGACCGATCAGCGCATCCCCGACCGGCACCTGAGCGATTCTGCCTGTAGACTTGACAGAACTACCCTCTTCAATGCCGCGTCCGCTGCTCATCAACACTGCACCTACATCGTCTTCTTCCAGGTTGAGGGCAATCCCGATAGAGCCATTTTCAAACTCCAGCAACTCACTCGCCATTGCATTTTCCAGTCCGTAGATGCGGGCAATTCCATCACCTACCTGCAGCACAGTACCCACATTGGACGCCTTAATAGACTGGTCGTACTGCTCAATCTGCTGCCGAATAATGCTGCTAATTTCGTCAGGTCGAATGCTTACCATAGGGGTTGATCTCTTTGAACGTTGGATGAGGGTTGAGTTTCAAATTTTGAATTTTGAATTTTGAATTTTGAATTCTCAGTCCTAATTCAAACTTCATAACTCATCATTCATAACTTTCTACGCCACATTGCTCAGGCGGAGAGAGATGCGTCGTAGCTGTCCACGTAGACTAGCGTCAATGATTTGAGAGCCGATTTTGATAATCACACCGCCAATCAGCTCTGGATCTAACTTGGTCTCTAGCTCAACTTGGTGAGCACCGGTCATGGCTTTAACTTTGTCTTTGATTGCTGCTTTCTGATCGTCAGTCAGGGATCTGACTGACGTGACTTCTGCCAGGACGATCTGGTTTAGCTTCCGCAATAGGGCCTGGAATTCCTTGAAGATTCCTGCCAGCAGCACAATGCGTCGGCGATCGACCAACAGCAACAAGAAGTTTCGCGTGTAGGGATGCACACTGTCGCCCAAAACCTGACCCACGATCGCCTTTTTTGGCTCCGCTTTGAACAGGGGGCTGGCGAGAAAATCGCGCAGATCCTGAGATTCGTTGAGCAGTGCCAGGATTGAATTAACGTCCTGTCCAACCTGGTCGAGAACCCCATTGTCCTGAGCGATCGCCAACAATGCCTGAGCATACCGCTCCAGGATTTCACCTTTTACAACGCCAGTATCTTTCATCAGGCACCTCCAAACATGGCAATGCTGCGGTTAATGATGCTGTTTTGCACCTCATCATTGAGTCTAGACGGAAGCTCTGCTTCAGCTCTCTGCAAAGCGAGAGTCGCAATTCGTTGGCGAAGCTCTGCGATCGCGCGATCGCGTTCCGTATTCACATCCTGACTAGCGGTTTCGCGCAGACGCTCAATATCTCGTTCTGCCTGGGCTAGAATGGCGGCTCTCGTTGCCGTTGCCCGCTCCTGCGCGGCAGCTCGAATGCGAGTGGCTTCCTGCTGCGCTTGAGCCAGCTTCTGTTGCTCATCGGCAAGGGCAGCGGCAGCTTGCTTCCGGCGCTCTTCAGCCTCGCGAATTGCCGTTGCGATGGTGGATCGGCGATCGCCCAACACCTTTCCCAAAAATCCTCGTCCAAAGTAAACTAAAATCCCGATTACGATGGACAGATTAATCAGATTCGTTTCCAGGATATCGAAATTTATGCCAAACCCACCCGATTCAGAAGCTTCTGTACCTGCTTCTGCCAGCAACCATAAAAAATTTCCTGTCATACTCATACCTGAGCACCAAGCAACTTCTCCAGAATTTGACGGCTCAAAACATCAATCTCTTGCTGCAAAGAGCTAAAGGCTTCCTGCTTCTGCTGATCTAACGCTTTCTGAGTTTGCTCCCGCTGCAACCGAACGTCTTCCTGAGTTTCAGCTATCTTCTGAGCAACAATCTTCTGAGCATCGGCTTGAGCCGACGCAATTAGAGCCTGGGATTGCTTGCGGGTCTCGGCAAGCTCCTGCTCGTACTGTTTAGCCAGATTTTCAGCCTTCGACAACCGCTCCTGAGCTTCGAGCTGTGTTCGACGAATATAGTCATTGCGATCGTCGATCGCCTTCATCAAGGGCTTGTAAAAAACCGCGTTCAGTATCGCCACCAGCAACAAGAATTGCACTGCCATCAGCGGCAGGGTTGCATCAAAATCAAACATGGCTCCCCTTTGTCAACTGCGATCGCAGCATCATATAGTTAGTCGTTGTTCAGTGCTCTAGAAAGGTGCCGAATCTTCAAAAATTTCAGCATCCCGCCACTTCGCTTTCAAAGACCAGGGACGCTACTCCGCGTCCCTGGCGGGGAATGTTGCAATTCCTATGAGACAGAGGAGAACGGGTTAGCAAACAATAGCACCAGCGCGATGACGAGTCCGTAAATGGTCAGAGATTCCATAAACGCTAGCGTCAGCAGCAGGGTACCGCGAATTTTGCCTTCTGCTTCAGGCTGACGAGCAATTCCTTCAACGGCAGAACCAGATGCATTGCCTTGACCAATGCCAGGGCCAATTGCGGCTAAACCAATTGCCAAAGCAGCAGCCAGAACCGAAGCAGAAGCAATGATTGGATTCATGATGATGTTTCCTCTTTTGGTGAACAAAACAACGAACGTACAGGTTTTGGGTTTTAGATTCTAGACTTTGGATTTTAGATTTATTCAGGCATAAATAAAAACCAACCCAAAATCGGCAATCCAAAATCCAAACTTATCTTTTTGAGAACTCAGTGTTCCCCATGCTCTTCTCCTCCATGTCCCTCAAGCGCTTCATGAATGTAAGCACCCGCCAGCGTTGAAAACACCAAGGCCTGAATTGCACTCGTAAACAATCCCAGCAGCATGACTGGCAGTGGTACAAATAAAGGCACCAGGAGAACCAGCACCGCCACTACAAGCTCATCCGCCAGAATGTTTCCAAAAAGACGGAAGCTGAGGGAGAGAGGTTTGGTGAAGTCTTCCAAGACTGCGATCGGGAGTAGAATGGGCGTCGGCTGAATATACTTGCCAAAGTAGCCTAAGCCCCTCTTGCGAAATCCAGCGTAGAAATAGGCCAGCGAAACCAGCAGAGCCAGTGCTACTGTCGTGTTGATATCGTTCGTAGGAGCCGCTAGCTCACCTTCTGGAAGTTTGATCAGCTTCCAGGGCACTAATGCTCCTGACCAGTTTGAGACAAAGATGAATAGGAAGAGTGTGCCAATAAATGGCAACCAGGGACGATACTCCTTCTCGCCAAGCTGATTTTTGGCTATCTCGCGCACAAATTCCAGTGCATATTCCATCAGGTTTTGGATTCCGTTGGGAACTCGCTGAATATTGCGCGTTGCCGCAATTGAAGCGAACACAAGCAGACCAATCACAATCCAGGAGACAATGAACACCTGCCCATGAACTTTGAGATTGCCAATCTGCCAGTAGAAGTGGTGACCAACTTCAAGGCTGGCGAGCGGAAGCGTGAAACTAGTGAGAAAACTTAACATTTGAATTTGAGCGGTTTTCCCAAGTGGTTTAGGGGACGAGACGGTGTAGATGGTGATGCCAACTGAACCTATTGCAAGTTAGAAGGCATTAAGCTACGAAACATATAAACGAGAAGCGTTCCCTTGTAGGTGAGAAAACCTAAAAAAACTGGCATCACATATAGCTGATTCCATTGAGTTGCTACTATAATCAGCCCAATAAAAATCGCGAGATGAGATTTGCCCAGTTGATTTTTCTGCCTACCTAGCTGCTCTACGTTTCTAGCCAACACTTTCAAGTAAACCACACCTGTGCACGCTCCAAGTAAATAATTCAGAGCGATATTAAGGGAGTAAAACACCCACACACAAACAAAAATCACTCCTGTAAGAGCCAGTGTTATCAGCAACAACTCTCGCCGAAGCTGATAAAACTCCTGCATGGAAGTGCTAGATTCTGCTGGCAGGCGATTAGATTCAGAGGTATTTCCCGATTCAGGTGTAGACATAGAAAAGTGGAAGTTTTTGGTCTAAGTTAGGCTAGCGCATGGAAGCACCTATTCAGAGCTTTAGCGTTAACTGACGTGTTTCAGACCCAGTGCAATCATATCACGTAGGGGAGTAATTATACCTAATGGTCACCTGGAGTCAGGATAATCAATTGTTGGGCGATTAATGTACGAACCTGGTTCAAGGAAAGGTTTGTCAGGATATCCTGAATTGTTTGGCGTTTATCGTTAGCATCACAGGCTTGCAGAAACTCGAACTCTGCTTGAGAAAGGTGGATGAGTTGATAGTCCTGGTTGAAGACGTGGTGGCTTTCCCAACCCTCCATACAGGGGTTACGGTCTGGAATGGCCTGTAACAAAGCCTGATCTGAGGCCCAGTCGGATTTGGGCAGGGGAGAACATCCTAAGAAGAATTCGTAGTGGGTGACAGCGCTGGGGTTGAGGAGTTCAATCAGGCGGTAGCGCTGGCGATCGCTCAACGGTTTTGCCCGCTCCATCAACTCTGGCTGCTTGCCCAACAAGGCTTCCAACTGCCAATTCTGTGGATTGGAAAAGCCCAAAAACTCTAAACCAGACGCATCAATCAGATCGAATAGCATCGCGATCGTGTAGTCAATCTCTTGCGGATGAACATACATATCCGCGAAATTCTCATCCCGGTGGTTTTCCATTGACCAGCGCTCTTTCTCTCGCTGCACCAGTCGATTGGTCTCCGGTAGCGCTGCAAAGATTTGGCGACCCACGTTTACACCGTCCCGATAATCACCGCGTTGATTGCCCTGGAGCAGCGCGATCGCCTCCTGCATCAACTTAATTTCCCAGCGCCCCAGCTCGGCGTAGACAAAAATGTGCATCAGCCCACCGATCGCCAGTTTGTTCGCTAGAGCTTGAATCCCCCGAATCGGATCTGAGGTATGGTGCAAAACCCCTACACAATTGATTAGATCAAACTCCCCAGCAAGCTGATCCACATCAAAAAGGCTGAGATGATGAAACTCAACGCGATCGGCCCCCGACCTCTGGCAACGTTCCTTCGCGATCGTTAACGCTCCTGCACTTAAGTCAATTCCAACAACCTGGGCATCAGGATTGAGGTGAACCAGATACTCTGTGCCGACTCCAGTCCCGCACCCTGCATCTAAAATCCGAATAGTCTGCTTTTCAGGTTTTTGTCCCGTGCAAAAGCTATAGGCAGTCAGCCAGTTCCAGCGCCAGTTATACCCAGGAGGGGGTTCATCAAGCAGGGGTTCGGGTGGGAACGGATAGGTATCGTAAAGTTTTGCAACAGCAGTGCTAACGGTTTGAGGATCTGACATGGTTTTCAAGAAGTCGGCAATTTTGAGTGTACCGAACAGCGACTCCTGCGTAATTCACTGCAGTTATTTTTCCCAGCATGGGAGGACTGAAAAAGCCGGAATAGAAGGTTTCGATGGGCTTCACCTGAATCTCAATCCGTATGGCAGCCTACTCGTACTGCTGTAATCAAATGACCCTATTTCTCATTTTAGTTTGCTAAAACTTACACGCCTTTTACCCATAAAACCCTGAAATCCTTTTATAGTAGAGCGATCCAGGTTTGTAACAAAACTTTTCTAATTTCTCAGGTAAGTCACCCCAATCATCTATGATTTGTCGGTAAATACAAGCAAATCGGGTTCTACATACTTTTTAATAAAACAGTTGTCGGATCCGAATCGTTCTAATCTAAAGAAAAGCCTGTCCAAATATTTTTATACCCAGAAATTAGCTTTAATCCATTAAAGCTTTTCGGATAGGCTTTCGGGATGGTTGACCCTGCGCCTTCGTCCTCAAGGTTTTTGCTAGAAACCTTTTTTATTGAGGAAAGTTCTCGAATGGTTGTCAGGTGACACTCTGGTTCAGATTTAACACAAGTAACAATCCGTAAAGGGAGCTTTTGAAATCCAATGAGTGTTAAAGCAAGTGGTGGAAGCTCAGTTGCACGCCCAAACCTTTACCAAACCTTAGCTGTCGCCACAATTTCCCAGGCTGAACAGCAAGATCGATTCCTTGGACGAGGCGAATTAGATGAGTTGTCAAGCTATTTCAGCTCTGGTTTGAAGCGCCTGGAAATTGCCGAAACGCTCACTAGAAACTCCGACATCATTGTGTCACGAGCGGCAAACAGCATCTTCGTCGGTGGTTCTCCAATGTCGTTTCTGGAAAAGCCTGCTCCAGAACCTGCCCTGGTCGGAGGTAGCCCTGTTTTAACGACCGAGCAGGGGATGAGGTTAGGAACCGTGACCTATGTTGATGCCAGAAGCGGGGGTGGCTTTCTGGAAGGCCTTCGCTCTGTTTTCGCAACTCCAGATAGTGGTCCAGCCCCAGCAGGCTTTAGACCGATCAACGTTGCCCGCTATGGCCCCAGCAACATGGCAAAGTCCCTGAGAGACTTGAGCTGGTTCCTGCGCTACACGACCTATGCCATTGTGGCCGGTGACCCTAGCATTCTCTCGGTCAACACCCGTGGACTGCGAGATATTATTGAGCGTGCCTGCTCTGGTGAAGCAACGATTGTCGCACTGCAAAAGATGCGGACGGCAGCTGTAAGCTACTTCCGTAACGATCCTGAAGGGGAGGCGATCGTCCGCCAGTACTTCGATTTCCTGATCACCGAGTTTAGGGGTTCCACTCCATCTGACAAGTTGCGCCAGCGTCCCTCTACCGACTTGCAAGGTCTGCAGTTGCCTCAGATTTATCACAACGCGGCAGAGCGTCGGCCTAAGTTTGTTATGAAACCAGGTCTGTCTGCCTCTGAAAAAAATGAGGTCGTCAAAGCAGCTTACCGCCAGGTCTTTGAGCGTGACATTACCCGTGCTTACTCGCTGGGTATTTCGGATCTAGAATCGAAGGTCAAGAATAGCGAAATCTCCATGAAGGAGTTTATTCGCCGCTTGGCAAAATCCCCACTCTATCGGAAAAACTTTTACGAACCCTTCATTAATAGCCGCGCATTAGAGTTAGCATTCCGCCACATTCTAGGGCGTGGTCCTAGCTCCCGTGAGGAAGTGCAAAATTATTTTTCCATTGTCTCTAAGGGTGGTCTGCCTGCTCTAGTGGATGCATTGGTGGATTCCAATGAGTACGCTGATTACTTTGGTGAGGAAACCGTTCCTTACCTGCGTGGTTTAGGACAGGAAGCGCAAGAATGCCGAAACTGGGGACCCCAACAAGACCTCTTCAAATACAGTGCTCCCTTCCGCAAAGTTCCTCAATTTCTGACGACGTTTGCATCCTACGATCGCCCACTGCCAGCTCAGCATCCTTATGGTTCTGGTAATGATTCATTAGAGATTCAGTTTGGTGCAATTTTTCCGAAAGAAACTCGCAATCCCAGTGCTAGCCCAGCTCCCTTTAGCAAAGATGCCCGTCGCATCCTGATTAATCGGGGGCCTGGTATTAATAGCCAGGTTAGCAATCCAGGGGCACGCGGGGTTAATCCGGGCACACTAGGACCTAAAGTGTTCAAGCTTGACCAGATCCCTAGCTTCGCAGGGATTTCCAGGCGTGGCGTTTTCGGTGAAAGTTTCCGTGGCTCCAGTAAGGGTGCCAGCGTTAAGTTTTCTGAAACCTCCACACAAGCGGTGATTAAAGCCGCTTATCTGCAGGTATTTGGACGAGAAGTTTATGCCGGTCAACGCTTATCGGCTGCAGAAACGAAGCTGGAGAATGGTGAAATCACGGCACGGGAGTTTATTCGGCAGTTGGCAAAATCGAATACCTTCCGCAGCCTGTACTGGACACCGTTATACGTTATGAAGGCGGTTGAATACATCCATCGTCGCCTTCTGGGCCGTCCTACCTATGGTCGGCAAGAAACCAACACGTACTTCGACATCTCAGCTAAGAAGGGCTTCTATGCTCTAATTGATGCCATTATTGACAGCCAGGAGTACAATGAAGCGTTTGGGGAAGACACAATTCCCTACGAGCGTTATCTAACTCCGGCTGGGGCGTCGCTACGGATGATGCGGGTTGGCGCGATCGCAGATCGCGGTGCGAAGTCCGTCGCGGCAGAATCTGCACCACGCTTTGTCGAGCTGGGTACGGTGACCGAAATGCGGACTGTACCAGATGTTGAGTTCCGCATTAATCAGGGCGTCAGCAAGAAGCGTGAGCAAACCAAGATCTTTAAGCTGACTGGTTTGGAAGATAAGGCGAACCTCAAGCTGTTAACTGGTGCTGCCTATCGCCAAATCTTTGAGCGTGATGTTGCTCCCTACATTGTGAAGAACGAGTTCACCGTTCTGGAAACCAAACTGAGCAATGGTGACATCACAGTCAAAGAGTTTATTGAAGCGCTAGGGACTTCCAGCCTCTATCTGCGCGAGTTCTATACTCCCTACCCGAACACGAAAGTGATTGAATTGGGTACCAAGCACTTCCTGGGTCGTGCTCCACTCGATCAAGCAGAGATCCGCAAGTACAATCAAATCTTGGCAACGCAAGGTCTGAAAGGCTTTATCAATTCTTTAGTCAGTACTGTGGAGTATGGTCAAGCCTTTGGGGAAGATACGGTTCCCTACAACCGCTATCTAACGCTGCCTGCAGCAAACTTCCCGAATACCCAAAAGCTGTACAACACGCTCACTAAGCAGAATAAAGATGTCGTTGTACCGAGCTTTGAGCCGGTTAAGTCGCGATTTAACGGTTCTAGTATGTCAGCGCCAGCACCGGCTAGCCAACCTGAACCGACCTATGTTGGGCTGGGTCGTTCTTTCGTCAACCAGCCTGTTGATACCCATGCGACTCGGAGTCATCCTGCCCGGATTTACCGGCTCACTCCCGGCATGAGTCAGACTGAGTTGGAAGGGGTGGTTAACGCCATTTACTGCCAGGTGATGGATGTACCCAATGGTCAGATTCCAGATCAGTTCCGTCGTTTTGATTTGGAGAGCCAACTGCAAACCAGCGCCATCTCGGTTCGAGAGTTTGTGCGCACCCTGGTGACCTCGAAATCCTATGGCGATCGCTTCTGTCAGCCCTACCCAAGTCCAAAGGTGGTTGAATTCCTGTTCCGCCATCTACTGGGTCGCGCTCCAGTGACTCCGGCTGAAATCCAGCAATACACTACGCTGTTGTCTAACGATGGGCTGAATGCAGCTGTAGAATCGCTGATTAATAGTGCTGAGTACATTCGCTACTTTGGCGAGGATGTAGTTCCTTACAAACGCTTCCCAACTCTGCCTGTGGGTAATTTGGATTAGCCGCAAAGCATTGCCTTTTAGTTGGTAGACATAAAAGCCCTTTGAGCAAATCTCTAATTTCAGAGGGCTTTTTTCATGGTTTCCTCTTCTACTGTTCCTGAACTGGCAACTGTTTGACCAGTTCAACAACCTGCTCATTTCAGTGTCAAATTTGCTGGATAAGTAGGTAGTTCTAATTATTTGTAGCGATCGCGCTGTACGTCCTCAAAGCAACCAATTATCCAACATCAAGGCAGGCACACGCTCAAATTCACGGGTATTTGCTGTGACAAGTGTCATATTAAGAGCCAGAGCATGAGCAGTAAATCATTCGCACCGATTGGGGTTCCTGCCTGCTCCAGGTGAGTGCGAATTGCGGCGTAGTGCTGAACCACGGGTAACTCCAAAGAGAGAACTGGCAAAACGTCAAGAATACTCTCTAGTTGCTGAAGCAGATGAGGGGAACCACTCTTAACGGCTCCAAATCGCAGTTCACACACCACGATAATGCTGGTACAAACCCTATCTTCCCCGACAATGGCAATCCGCTGGAAAACCAAACCTTGAGGATGCCTGACCAAATCTGACAGGATGTTGGTATCGAGCAGGTATTGATAGGTCATTGGGCAACACTAAAGTGTGATGTCATCGAGGGGTAGTAGTCCCTCATCCATCTTAGGAAAATCATCTGTAATGTCTTGCAATGTAGTCAGCATGGCAAGCAGAGAACTGGGAGGAATGGGTTCAATAATTAATCGATGACCGTCTTTGCGTAACAAAACCTCTGTGCCCGATAGAGCAAATTCATGAGGAATGGTTAGGACTTGATCTGATCCACTAGTTGATAGAGAAACATGGCATGAGTTTCGCATAAAGCGATCTCCTCTTTCCTTGAAGTCCTAGAAAATCTGTGAAAAGCTATCTCTAAACTAAAATACTTTTAGACGCATTGTATGAGTTAAAAGAGCGTAAGCGATCGCAAAGGTTCTAAGCTATGCCTTAGCTAAGACGTCTAGCAGTTTTGACATAATTTATGCGTTTCCAACCCTGAACTCGCAACTACCAAAGTTACTGCTATGTAATGTGCTGCATGCTTTGAGACGATGAGTTGCATTCCTTAATCGATCCTACGAGAGAGGAGCGACCGTACTGCAATCAATGCTTCCATAGTTCCTCCTACTTGAGATACGAACTTGCCCACTTATATCGATCTGGATCTTTCTTGAGTAGGTATTCTGAAACTTCTCTACGTTTATCCTTGTCTTTTGTCATTCTGACAATTCTTTCAATTTCATCATCAGTATCATCAGCCCCACGTTCTGCTGCCAGTTCAAACCAGTTATCACCCTTCGCATATTCACCTCGATCGTAACAAATTGCTCCCATCAGGGTATAAGAGGATGTTTGAAAAGGTATGGTCTGTGATGTTAAGCACTGAGTGATCCCCCCTAGCCCCCCTTA
>JAAUSG010000287.1 GCA_012034055.1 Leptolyngbyaceae cyanobacterium RU_5_1
TCCTATCTGTTTTGGTTGCAGGAGAAGCACATCGGAGACTGGAACGCAAGTTAGAGTTAAATCTCTACTTCTGGTGCCGATCTGATACAATTTCGACTCATTGCCTGAAACATCCCGTGTTATGCAACGACCTCCGTCCGATAGGGTTGCCCTGAGCGACGTTTCGATTACGGCAGCACTCGCTCAACGATCGCCGCGTGCTCCCAATTGGCAAGCCGAAGCCGAAGCCATGCAACCCCTTGCCCAACAGATGGCTAGGGACCCAGAGAGCCTCTTACAAACGGTGGTGGATCTTGCGTTGGATCTCTGTCAGGCTGGGACAGCGGGTGTGAGTTTGCTGGAATCCACGCCAGAGGGAGCAGAAATTTTTCGTTGGGTGGTTATTGCTGGAGTCTTAGCGTCCCATGTGGGTGGCTCTACTCCACGTCACTTCAGTCCCTGTGGAGTCTGTCTCGATCGCGGTACGCCTCAGCTCTTTTCTTACCCCGAACGGTATTTCACCTATTTCCAGGAGGCGAACACACCGATTGTGGAAGAATTGGTGCTGCCCCTTGTTACAGATAGCGACGCGATCGGCACGATCTGGATTATGACCCACGATGCGCAACGGCATTTTGATGCTGAAGACGTGCGGGTGATGACGAATCTAGCAAATTTTACAGCCGCAGCTTTACATTTGCGCCAGCGTACAACGCAGGAATTATTGGCAGCAAATCTCAATTTAGAGGCTGAAATTAGCGATCGGCAACAGGTTGAAGCAGCTTTGCGCGCATCTGAAGAGCATCTGCTCAAAACGACGGAAGCCGCGCAAATTGGAACTTGGCAATGGAATCTCAAAACTAACGAAGTTGTCTGGTCGCTGCTGATGAAGAAATTGCTCGGTTGCGAATCGATACCAGGGCCGAATTCCCATGAGGACTGGGTGGCACTCCTCAACGAGGAAGATCGGCGTTACATGGAAGCGGGTCTGCCCGATTGGATTCAAGCTGGAAAAGACGTAGATTTTGAGTATCGCGTCAAGATTCCAGGAACGAATGAAACGCGCTGGCTGCGCTCTATCGGGCGCGTGGAATGCGATCGCCAAGGTCAACCCGAAATCATGCAGGGCATCGCTATTGACATCACCGATCGCAAGCAAACAGAAGCGGCTTTGCGCGAGTCAGGGTCTCAGTTGCAATCTATTGCCAATCTCGTCCCCGACCTGTTGTGGAACAGCGAACCGGACGGCTCGACCAACTGGTACAACCAGCGCTGGATGGAATACACGGGGCAAACTTTTGAGCAGGCGATCGGTTGGGGATGGATAGATGCCATTCACCCGGACGATCGGGAAGGGTCAGCATGGCGTTACCGGAAAGCCGTCGAACAGGGAATGCTGCTGCAACAGGAACACCGCATTCGGCGGCATGATGGAGCTTATCGCTGGTTTGTCGTCAAGGCTTCGCCGCTTAAGGATGAGCGTGGCAAGGTCATCAAGATGTACGGTGCGGCGACCGATATTCACGAGCAACGGGTTGCCTTGGAAGCATTGCGCGAATCAGAAGGGAAGTATCGATCGCTGTTTGAGTCGATCGATCGGGGCTTTTGCCTACTTGAAATCTTGTTCGACTCAACCGAAACCGCCTATGACTACCGCTTTCTAGAGGTCAACGCAGCGTTTGAAGCGCAAAGTGGATTATCCGATGCTGCCGGAAAAACGATTCTCGAACTCGTCCCCAATCTCGAACCTCAGTGGGCAGAGCAGTACGGTCGGGTGGCGAAGTTAGGTGAAGCCATCAGATTTGAAGCAAATGTTACTTCGATGGATCGCGTCTTTGATATTTATGCCTTTCCCAGTGGGGCACTCGGTCAGCATCTCGTCGCTGTCCTGTTTGCCGACATCACCGATCGCAAACGCCGCGAAGAACAGTTGCGCCGTGCTGCCGAGCTGGATGCGTTTCGCGTGACGCTAGCGGATGCCCTGCGACCCCTGACCCACCCCGTCGAGATTCAAGCGACTGCTGGGTCGCGTGCTGGGCGAGTACCTCAGTGCGAATCGGGTTGTGTATTTCGAAATTCGCGGTACCGATTACGTGGTCGAGCGCGATTATGTCAATGGTGCGACACCCCTGAGCGGCAGCTATCCGCTCGATTCATTCAGCGCAAAGGTACTGGAGGCACACCGCGCCGGACGCACGATAGCTGTGTCCGATGTCGCTGCCGATCCCGATCTGTCCCTAACGCAGAAAGCGACTTATGCGGCAATTCAGATTGCGGCTCACATTGATATCCCCCTAGTCAAAGGTGGCGAATTTGTCGCGGGACTGGCAATTCACGCCTCTGAGCCGCGCGAGTGGACACCCAATGAGATCGCGCTGAGTGAAGAGGTCGCCGAACGCACTTGGGCAGCCGTGGAACGTTCCCGCGCCGAAGCTGCCCTGCATGAATCAAAACTTCAGCGAGTGCGAGAACACACTGCGCGGGAACAAGACCGCCAGCGTGCCGAAACTCTGGCAGAACTCGATCGCACCAAAACCCTATTCTTCAGCAACATCAGTCACGAATTCCGTACACCCATCACCTTAATCCTGGGACAACTGGAAGAAGCATTAGCGAGGTTAGAAGATAACCCTCAACCTGAACCTATTCATCCATCATCCGTTCTGAGAGAGCAACTCCAAATCGCCCACCGCAATAGCCTGCGGCTCTTGAAACTGGTGAATACTCTCCTCGATTTTTCGCGCATTGAAGCCGATCGCCTGCAAGCCCACTACGAACCCACCGATCTTTCTACCTACACCACTGAACTCGCTAGCGTATTCCGCTCGGCGATTGAAGCTGCTAATTTGCAGCTCGTGGTGGATTGCCCTCCACTTCCCGAGCCGATTTATGTCGATCGCGGTATGTGGGAAAAGATTGTCCTGAATTTACTCTCCAATGCATTCAAATTCACCTTCACGGGCACAATTACCGTCTCCCTAAAACCGCAGCAAGCAAACCAGGTTGAATTAACCGTCAGGGATACAGGAATCGGAATTCCAGCGGCTGACCTGCCCCACCTGTTTGAGCGCTTCTACCAGGTGAAAGGTGTCCAGAGTCGAAGCCATGAGGGATCCGGCATTGGCCTATCGCTAGTCCAGGAACTCGTCCAGCGGCACAGCGGCACCATTACCGTCGACAGTACCGTCAACCAGGGAACCCGCTTCACCGTCACCCTTCCCACCGGAAGCGCCCATCTCCCTACTGACCAAATCGGAACACCTACCGATCTGATTCCGGCCCTCAATAGTACTGAGTCCTACCTTGCTGAAGCATCTCATTGGATATCCGAAATAGAGGAATTTTCATCAGATGTAGCGCTCGATCTAGCAGGTAGCAGGATCGACCTTGCTACGGAACGCTCTCAACGGCAACTGCAACCCTCCAGCATTTTGATTGTGGATGACAATGCCGATATGCGATCCTACCTAATTCGGTTATTGCAATCCCACTACGAAGTCATCACTGCAAACGATGGACGGGCAGCACTGGATGCGATCGCCCAGCAGAAACCCGAGCTGATCCTCTCCGATGTGATGATGCCGCGTATGGATGGGCTGCAACTGTTGCGATCGTTGCGAGACAATCCACAAACCCAGGATATTCCCATCCTGCTGCTCTCAGCACGAGCTGGCGAAGCCTCTCAAATCGAAGGACTAGCGGCTGGAGCCGATGATTATCTGATTAAACCCTTCTCCGCCCGCGAACTACTAGCCCGTGTGGATGCCAACTTGAAACTCGCCACCATGCGCCGCGAAGTAGCCACCCAGGCTCTGATGATGCAAACCGTGCAAACCCTCAACGAACGCTTAGAGAAACGGGTGGCAGAGCGCACTTCCCAATTGCAAGACCTGAATACAGAACTGGAAGCCTTTGCCTATTACGTCTCCCACGACCTGAAGAAACCGCTCCGCTACATCAGTAGCTTTGCCAAACAGCTCCAGGATTTGCTCGATGCCGAAGCTACTCATGCTGAAGCCTCCTGGTTGTCAACGCTCAATATCATCCGGCAATCCGTCCTTGCCGCCGAAAACATTGTCGATAGCTTGCTGGAGTTTTCCCGCACTGGACGGGTAGAAATGCGTTCTACTCTGATACCTATGGATCGACTGGTGCAGCAAGTCCAGGAACTCCTGCGCTCAGAAATGGTTGGCCGAACCATTCACTGGCAAATCGATCCTCTACCCACGGTCAGAGGAGACCCTACCCTGTTGCAACTGGTATTGCAAAATCTACTATCGAATGCCATTAAATACACCCGCGATCGCCCGAAGCCGAGATCGGTATTCGCAGTCGCGAAACCGAGACTGAATTTATGATTGCAGTCCAAGACAATGGTGCTGGCTTTGACATGAAATACCGCCATCTGTTGTTTAACCTCTTTCAACGACTCCATCCTCAGGAAGCCTTTCCCGGAACGGGTGTTGGGTTAGCCAATGTGCGGCGGATTATTCATCGACATGGGGGGGAGGACCGTGGGCAGAAGGGGAAATCGATCGGGGGGCAACGTTTTACTTTTCATTGCCAAAGCGGGAGGGGCCACCATGATACCACTACGATTTTTATTACTAGAAGATAACCCCCTGGATGCAGAAGTCATTCAGTTAACCTTGACCAGTGGTGGAATTGAGCACACCCTCCTGCGCATTGAGACCCGTGCCGCTTTTACCACTGCCCTGGAAATGGAACGGTTTGATTTAATTTTGGCAGACTATGCCTTACCGGGATTTGATGGAATCGCTGCCCTGGAAATTGCTCGGACCATGACTCCAGAGATACCCTTTATCTTTGTCTCTGGAAGTTTGGGGGAAGAATTAGCGATCGAATCCCTCAAGCAAGGAGCCACAGACTATGTCTTGAAGCAACGCCTGGGACGCCTAGTACCCTGCGTCCAACGCGCCTGCGGGAATCCCAGGAACACCGCGCCCTCAAACAAGCCCAAGCAGAACGGGAGCAATTACTGCAACGGGAACAGGCCGCACGGGTATTAGCCGAGGAAGCCAACCGCAGCAAGGATGACTTTTTAGCCATCCTCTCCCACGAATTACGCACCCCGCTCTGCCCAATTCTTGGCTGGGTAAAACTGTTGCGAACAGGAACCCTGAATGCAGACCAAACCGCCAAAGCCTTAGCCACCATCGAGCACAACACCCATCTACAATCCGAATTAATTGAAGATTTACTGGATATTTCGCGGATTGCCCAGGGTCGGCTACCCCTGAATATCGGTATTGTCAATCTCCTTGCAACCATTGAGGCCGCTGTTGAAATGGTAAAAATGGCAGCAACATCCAAGTCCATTCAGATGAATGTGCATCTTGCGCCAGAAGTTAGCCTGGTTCCGGGTGATGTAACGCGATTGCAGCAGGTAGTGTGGAATTTGCTGTCCAATGCCATTAAGTTCACACCGTCAGGCGGTCAGGTGAACCTGAAATTAGAACAGGTTGACTCCCACGCCCAGATTACGGTCAGTGATACTGGCATCGGTATTGCGCCTGACTTTTTACCCTATGTGTTTGACTCCTTCCGCCAAGCCGATAGTAGTACGACCCGCAGGTTTGGGGGATTGGGAATCGGCTTGGCATCGTGCGTTATCTGGTCGAATTGCATGATGGGACTATTGCAGTGACCAGCCCCGGCAAAGGGCTGGGTACTACGTTTACCGTCAAACTGCCTTTAATGCCGATGCCACCCACGGCTGACCTCAATCCAACTGAGTCATCGTTGAATCTTACGGGTGTTCGGATTCTTGTCATTGATGATGAAGTCGATTTCCTGGAACTGGTAGCATTTATTCTCAAGCAGGCAGGTGCCTCTGTCACTACCGCTGTCACTGCAAAGGAAGGACTCTTGTTATTTACACAATCTCCACCAGATATCCTCCTCAGTGATATTGGTATGTCCGATATGGATGGCTATATGCTCATGCAACAGATTAGAGCGCTGCCCGTCGAGAAAGGAGGACAGGTAAAAGCTATCGCACTGACTGGCTATGCTGGAGATGTCGATCGCCAGCGAGCATTTCAGGTTGGTTTTCAGCAACGTCTCAGCAAACCCATAGACCCAAAGACTTTAGTAACAGCCGTTAGCAGGTTACTCACTCCGTAAGCTATGTCTTATACCAAATCTACTTGTCATAGCTACACGTACAGATCCCCCTTGTATCTTAAAAGGAGAGCGGTAGACCGATATCCCCCTGGTTGAAAAACCGAGATTTAGTCTAGGTCGCCGCTTCCTCATCAATCAAAACTCGAAAAATCGCCAGGGTCTTGAACCCG
>JAAUSG010000288.1 GCA_012034055.1 Leptolyngbyaceae cyanobacterium RU_5_1
TGTGTTAGGCAACGCCGTAACGCACCAATTATCCATGCTGCGGTGCGTTACGCTATCGCTTTTCTTGAATGGCGAAGCCTATACAGCACCCTACGGTAATGCCAGGTCTTTTGTTGCCAGGTTAATAAAAGCACAGCAGTACAAGCGTTTCTTAATCCAAAATCCTCAATCCAAAATCTAAAATTGATATGCGTTTCACCCAGATGGCTCACCCGATCGCACGACCCAAAAACTGCATAAAGCTCAGGAACTGCAACGTGTTGATGAGTAGTTGATGAATATCAGGGACATTTAACTAAGCACGTGCTGGAGAAACTAATGTGTACTACACCACAGACCATAGCCTCGAATAACCACACCGCTGCCCATACCGCTGCCAATCCAGAGCAATGTGAATCTAATCCCACAATTGAACGAACCATTGCTCAAATTAGAGCGACAACGATCGCTGACCAAAAATTCATCATTGCTGGCATGGTTCTCGCATTCAGCAGAGATCCATCTGCCCGGTGGATGTATCCCAACCCTTATCACTATCTGACTCATTTCCCACGTTTTGTTCAGGCATTTGGCGGTAACGCGTTTGCTCAGGAAACCGCTTACTGGATTGACGGGTATGCCGGTGCTGCACTGTGGTTTCCACCCGGCGTAGAACCCGATGCAGACTCGGTGATCGATGTGCTTGAGCAGACGACGGCTGAATCAGAGCAAGCCGACTTATTTGCTGTGTTTGAGCTGATGGGACACTACCATCCCGATCAGCCGCACTGGTATTTGTCAATCATCGGCGTAAAACCGACCCAACAAGGCAAAGGCTATGGTTCAGCCTTGATGCAACCTGTACTCATGCAGTGCGATCGCGATCGCATCCCGGCCTATCTCGAATCCTCGAATCCAGCCAATATTCGATTTTATGAACGGCACGGGTTTGAAGTACTGGGTACGATTCAGGTTGGTTCCTCGCCACCAATTTTTCCCATGCTGCGTCATCCCCAATCACGAACCTGAAGCTGTTCCAGGGCAAATTCAGGGCCTCGCTGGATTCCAGAGCAGAAAAGGGTGCTGAATGGTTGAAACTCAGTTTCAACCATTCAGCACCCTTTTTAATGCTCGGATTCAACTTGATTTTGAAAGCGCTTAAGCAAATTAAATTTAATCAAACAGTAAATTTTGAATATATCAAATGGCTCTACCTGGAAAGTTAGGTTGGGCAACGTCATCCTCCACCCATCGACCCAATTAAGCTGGAATTGTAACGAAATAATACAACATCCATACTTTTGCAGAATTTCCCACTGGTTTTTCCGAACCCCCTCAGAAGCACTCAGTCTATTCCAATGCGGACATCCTCACTATGACTGGTACTTAATGCAAGTTCTTTTGAAGAATTAGGACGTGCTTATTTCCCCCATCATGTTCCACTTGAGTTTCATGGACTGTTTGTGGAAGGGATTTAACTAAACCAAATAGGTAGTGAGGAATGCAGTCGAATCACAATGCAAAACCAAGGAAACCATACATGTTGAACAATCTTTCAGAACAATTTCAAGCAGGTCGTGACTCTCTGCAAGCTGGCAACAGCGATTCTTTTCCAGAGACGCTTCGCGATCGCCTCCCTGCTGAGACTGATAACGCAATCCCTGCAAATATTCAGACCCTGGAAGAAGCCAGTGAACTGCATGATGCCAAGATCGGTGATGGCAGTGTGTTCGCGGAACCGGAAGCATCACCCCCCTTCCCCGAAGGGATCGTCGCTGATCGGAACCGCATCTACGTTGCAGGTCCAGCAGCGTTTGGCGACAACGGGGGGCGGACCTCGGAGGTGCGGGTCTTCCATCGGATCACTGGCAAGCCCCTCGCTACCATCCCGATCCAGGGAGAGAGGCTGTCGGAGATTCACGGCGTCGCCGGGTTGACAGTTGACAGCCAGCATCGTGTCTACGTGGTGAGCAACCAGCTTGGCATCATCCGCCTGAGTCCACAGGGCGATCGCTATAAACAGGAGATCTATTCACCTATCCTGCCTGAGATAGCTTGCAACCCGAACCTGCCGCCATCGTTGCCCTGCTCACTCCCGAACGAGATCACCTTTGCACCCGATGGCTATCTCTATTGGAGCGACTCATTCCAGAACACCATCTTCCGCGTCCCGCCCGGTGGTGGGGTAGCTGAGCCGTGGTTCCACAGCGATCAACTCGCTGGTTCCACGTCTGCCCCATTCCCGGTAGGACCCAATGGAATCAAGCTGTCCCCGGATGAAACCGAGATGTATATCGCGGTCACAACCTCGGCCAGGGCACCCGGCGGAGTAATCTACAGGCTGCCCTTCGTTGACGCCCCCAAGGAGAAAGACCTCAAGATCGTTCATCAATATACCCAGGGCGAGATGCCCGACGGCATTGCATTCGGCAAGTCCGGCAAGCTTTACGTCGCGCTCCAGTCTCCGAGCGGGATCTCAATTCTGAACCCCGACGGCACAGAGAGGGCACGGCTCACAGGACCGGACAACAGCCCAATTGCGTATGATGCCCCTGCGGATTTCGCCTTCGACAAGCGGGGTTCGGTGCTTGTGACCAACCACGCACTGTTCAGCGGCAATCCGGCATCATTCGCTGTGCTCAAGGTCTTCGTCGATGATCGAGGGGTAGAAGTTAACGTCCCACACCTCCCATAGAGCACCTCGCATTGACCTGCGATCGCCCTCTCCCAGGTCGAGAACAGGATTGCAATCTCTACACCAACCTGAGTAGTTACGCCCCGCCTCAGGTTTGTAGCCAACTACTAACAACATTGAGGACTTGAGAAATGTCAAAACGTTTTTTTGCTCATGCTGTTCTGATTACAGCTTCTGTCATTGGTCTAGTCAGCATCGTTTCGGTCGTTTTTCCAAGCTTTGTTGAGGCATCTAGTGACTCGAACTCGAATAGACAAGAAGAGGTTCCTTCTGCAACAACACAAGCTTTACCACCGCAACCTATGTTAGTTGCCCAAAGTACAGCCCTGACCGGAACGTGGAAAGCGAATGATGGTGCCACCTATTATGTGCGTCAAATTGGTGATCAGCTCTGGTGGTATGGCGAACAGAATCCGACTCAACCAAATTTTAGTAACGTGTTTGTTGGAACAATTTCAGGTATTACAATTACCGGAAATTGGCGTGATGTACCTAAAGGTGGTGCTAACAGTAGCGGATCTCTGAAGCTCAAAATCGTTAACTTCAGCCGACTTGAGAAAATCACTGGATCTAATTTCAGCGGCAGTGTGTGGACACGCTAACTCTTTTGAACAATTAGAGAATGCCTGAGAAGGGCGTTGTTCGAGTATGGCAATTCAACCAGCGATCGCCCTTCCATGAACATTACCCAAAGGCGATCGCCCCAGCTCAATATCCAAACGCTACGAATTCTACAACCTAGGAGATCTATCAATGTTGCATCAACTTACCCAAAATAAGCTGTCTCGACTCACGCTAACAGCAGGACTCTGCCTGACTACAGTGTTTGTGAACCAACTTGATCGCAATGTCACCAAACCTATTGAGACAAGCCTCAACAGAAATGGTCTTGACATGAATGGAGTTGCGCTAAACGGAACAAACCTTAACGGAGTAAGCCTTAACGATCCTGGTCTTGGCGCAAACGGAGTCCATTCTAGTGGGTTTGCATTTACCTCATCGACCCTGGAAACCGCTGTTCTTCAGCAACAGCCTATCCAACAAATCCGTGTAGAGGGTGGTCAACTTGCGCTCAAGATTAAAAGAAGCGATCGCAGGCGTGTAGCTTAAAGCGGGAAAAATTTAACCCCAAGCAAAGTAGTAGGGTGGGCACTGCCCACCCTACGGAATCACTGCCATCTCCCGCAACTACCAGGAGATTTGCCATGAGATTTAGACAAACAATGCTGGTTTCCCTGCTGTTAGGGACGGGCTGCCTGATGATGATCGTTGCATCCATTCAAGCCCAGAAAAACCCGAATTGGAAACGCTTTTGGGCAACGGGGCAACAGGAGCTTGTGGTTAAAGGACAGGCTGTAGAAGGGGCTGAACTCACCATTGTTGAGGGCGAACGATCGCTCAAACTCAAAATTACTCACGTTGAGTTAGATCCTCAAGATCCTGAACAAGAGACTTACCTCTACACCATTCTCTATTACGATCCAGTTTCGGAACAGTGGCAAAATTACTGCCAACCCGATCGCAATAATGTTGCCAAAGCCATTCCCTTATCAGGATATTGGGATGAAACGGGTACCCACATTGAGGATGAGCGGATTACCTTTGCCTGCACCATTGGAGTCTTAGCGAAATGCGTTCGCTTTGGCTACAAACCCTGGAAAACGTTTCAGGGGCGATCGCTGCGAGATTTTCATCAAGCTTGTACCCGCATGGTTCGGGCAGATTACTGCGGCAATGGGCGCAGCCATACCAAAGAAGGGACAGCCATTGACATCTATGACCGAGCGAGAATTCAAACCCGCACTCTCACGAGTAGCATGGTCTTTGAAGCCGCTTGGAGTCCTGATGGTGCTGTGTTTATCAATCGGACTCGGTGGACTGAATCTTTAGCTCAACTTCGGAAAGAGTGCCCTGAGCGACTCAAAAGCCCTGCAAATGACTCAATCAATCCCAAAATTATCCAGCAGCAAACACCTGAAGCGCTGCTCTTCAACGACTCATTCGATCGCGTGGCACCCGTTCGCTGATCGCCATAAATCAAAGCTTAGGCTTCAAGCTTCAACGTTGAACAACGTCGATTGAGTCATTAGTCATAGTCAAAGGAAGGATTTATGGTACTTGACACTATCTTCTATTCACAGTCCATCATCAGCTCTGGACTGGAAACGCTGATTAATTCTACGTCTGCCGGGTTGCCGCGATCGCCGTCACTGAGCACAGCGTTAGATTGGGGCCAAACAAATTTTGGCAACCATGCGGCTTCGGCAGCATCCAACGCCTCAGTCAGCACAGCACCTCCGTCTCTGATCCAGCAGGATCTGTATTTTGGACTGACCCGCGCTAACGGTTGTCCGATTTCTGACGCCGAGTTTCAGATATTTATAGACAACGTGATCACCCCGCGCTTTGCGGCTGGATTGACCATTTTTGACGGTGAGGGTGAGCTACACAAGCACTCAACAGCAGGGGACATCAAAGTTATTACGCTTTATGCGCAAGGCACGTCAGAAAATCAGGCTGCGATCGACCAGATTGTGAAGGATTATCGGCAACAATTTGAAAGCAACGTTTTGCAGGTGACGAACGAAGACGATCTCAACGTTGGTTTTGGTGTGGGTGAGGATTTAATTGACAATGATCCGACGCCTGAACTGATTCAAGTGGATTTGTTCTTTGGACGCAACATTGGCGGCGTTGAAGGTGTTTCGCAAGCGCAGTTTCAAACGTTTGTAGACACGGTGATTACACCGCGCTTCCCAGCCGGATTGACCAATGTTGATGCCAACGGACAGTTTCTGTCCAGCGACGGCCAGTTGATTCGAGAACCGTCTGAAGTGGTCAGCCTGATTCTGGAAGACACGCAAGCCAACGAAACGGCGATCGACGAAATCGTTGCCGAGTACATCAAACAGTTCCAGCAGGAGAGTGTTCTAATTGCGGTCAATGAAGACATCACCGTTGCCTTTGGTGCCGATGACGATCTAATAGACAATGACCCCGTTCCAGAGCAGATTCAAGTCGATTTGTTCTTTGGACGCAACATTGGCGGTGTTGAGGGGGTGTCGGAAGAAGCGTTTCAGGAGTTTCTCAACCACTTTGTTGATCCGCACTTCAACAACTTCACAGTGCTCGATGCCGATGGTCAGTTTTTGTCTAGCACTGGCGATCTGATCAAAGAGCGATCGAAAGAAGTTAGCTTTATCTTTGAAGACACTCAAGCCAATGAAGCTGCAATCAAAACAGTCATTTCGGAATACATCAAACAATTCCAGCAAGAAAGTGTTCTCATTGTGGTCGATGAAGATATTAATTCTTAGTTCATAACCAGAAAAAAGTGATTAGGACTTAGAGGTTGTTTGAAAAGGTATGGTCTGTGATGTTAAGCACTCAGCGATCCCCCTAGCACCCCTTAGTAAGGGGGGAAATTGGCTCAAAGTCCCCCTTATTAAGGGGGCTTAAAGCCCTAAAGCCTTTCAGGCATCTAAGAAACGGGCATACAAGAAAAGGGGGATCTTTCATGTTTTGCTACAGACAGTAAGAGGATGTTTGAAAAGGTATGGTCTGTGATGTTAAGCACTGGAAGTGTC
>JAAUSG010000051.1 GCA_012034055.1 Leptolyngbyaceae cyanobacterium RU_5_1
AGAGCGGCTGCGCGATCGCGTTCCCACACTCTCTCAGCAAGCACACACTAAATCAGTAGCATCGCAGTCGTTTAGTGCAGAGCAGCTAAGAGCACCCGCGATTTAGAAGATAACCCAGATCCCCCGACTTCTTAATCGATTTAACCAACGCGATTGGAGTTTTAGCAAAGAAGTCGGGGATCTAACAGGCAAAATTGATCTACTTGGAAACGTCTCTGGCATGATTGTGATTGCAATTGCCAGAGACTTTTTTTAGAACTATCCTCTACCAAGGAGGCTAGATTGCTATTTTCGTCTAGTAATCTCAGGCACAAGTTTAACAACCGTTGACCCTCGTAGAGACGTTACATGTCACGTCTCTACGGTTAGCTGATTTATGCCGTGAGGTACTAGCATGACTACCAGGACTTATGCATTTTGACTAAAACCTCGGAGGTTTAAGCTACTATCGTTCGTCATGACACTTGATTCTTGGTTAAACCTCCGAGGTTTGCGTAAGTCCTAACTACAAAGAATCACTGCATTAGAACCCCCCAGTCCCTACAGTGAATGTATTCCACGCAAACGAAAAGCGCGATAGTCTTCAATCTAAAATCCAAAATCCGAGATCTAAAATCGCATTATGTCCGAACCCCTGCTTGAGAATCGCGACTACACCGTGATCGTTGCCAAAACTGCTGCTAGCACGACCATGACTCCTCCTGGCTTTGCCGATCGCTGGGTTGCCGCCCACGATGCAGTGATTGCGCTGGCTCAGAAATGCGAGGAATTTGATCCTGACGGCATCACCATTTACATGTCTTCCAACGATCGCCCTGATGGTTCATTCAAGCACTATGAGCGGGTTACGTCTGGTCAACTTGAGTCTATCTTTGTAGACAACTTTCCACCTGATACCCTCAACCTGCTGAATGGGTTGCAGGTGGCGTTGGATAGCTATTTTGCCCGCAAGGCGGCGAACCAAACGAAGCCCAACGGAGAAATCATCATTGTGCTGGTAGACGGAGAACCCAGCGATCGCATGAAAATCGCCAAAACCATTGTCCAGGCAGCCAATCACATCGATTCTGATCAGGAGCTGGGAATCGGATTCGCTCAGGTTGGAGAGGATTTAATTGCTAGAGGATTTCTGACGGCGCTGGATCAGGATTTGCGATCGCAAGCAGGCGCTAAGTTTGATATTGTTCACACTCGTCTTCTAGAAGACATCTATCCAGAAGCGCTAACTGATTTCTTAAGGGATATTCTTCAGGGTTAATTTTCAAGTTTTTAGTCTACAATCCAGGTGGGAAAGGCGTTACAGCCAAAGAAATAATGCTAAACCTGGACTGGCAATTAAACAATTGCTTTCAAAAATTTTGTTGCACTTTTAAAACGCTCGATTATAATCACAGCAACTGTTCTCAGGATTTTAAGATATGAACAAGGGCGAACTGGTTGACAAGATTGCTGAAAAAGCAAACGTTACCAAAAAGGATGCCGACTCAATTCTGACAGCGATGTTGGAAGTCATTCTAGAAACAGTTGCCGAAGGTGAAAAAGTCACCCTGGTTGGGTTTGGCACCTTTGAGGCACGCGATCGTCAGGCCCGAGAAGGACGTAACCCCTCAACGGGGCAGCCGATCAAGATTCCAGCAACCAAGGTTCCAGCCTTCAGTGCTGGTAAATTGTTCAAAGATAAAGTGGTTGGCAAGGAATAACCCGAATTTTCGGGATGCCTGTCGGCGGTTGCAGGATGGTTTCCGTCCCACTCAGTATACTGATGCTGTCAGTCCATCCATTCTGAGCAAGGTTGGTCAAGCGATTACCAACCATTCCATATTTGAGGATGAAAGCAACCGCACAACCAGTCATTAAGGACTTAGTGCTAATTGGTGGGGGGCATACTCACGCGATCGCACTGCGCATGTTTGGCATGAAGCCTCTGGCAGGGGTACGTCTAACCCTGATTACAGAAGCTTCAGCGACGGCCTATTCGGGGATGTTGCCTGGACATATCGCAGGGTTTTATAGTCACGCAGAATGCCACATTGATTTGTGTTCACTGGCAGACTTTGCTGGGGCCCAACTCTATCTTGATCCAGCGA
The DNA here is from genome assembly GCA_012034055.1 of Leptolyngbyaceae cyanobacterium RU_5_1. Classification (GTDB taxonomy): domain Bacteria; phylum Cyanobacteriota; class Cyanobacteriia; order Leptolyngbyales; family Leptolyngbyaceae; genus JAAUSG01. Next base: position 2,088 of record JAAUSG010000051.1, read on the forward strand.
TCGGTCTAGACCTGAACGCTCAGCAGGTTCTCTGTACCAATCGCCCTCCAGTTGCCTACGATGTGCTATCGATTGACATTGGCAGCACGCCGAAACTCCCTGATCTACTGAGCTGCGTAGATGACATTATTCCCGCCAAACCCGTCCGCGACTTTCTGCATCAGTGGGAAGCGGTTGTCAGCCGAGTTTCTCAATCGCCTGAAACCCCTGTTTGTTTAAGCATTGTCGGCGGTGGAGCCGGTGGGGTTGAACTTGCACTCACCATGCAGCATCGTCTGCAGCAGATTCTCAAAGCCGCTGATCAACCGCTGACGAATTTAGAAATGCATGTGCTGCATCGTGGATCAGAGCTGATGCCTCAGCACAGTCGATGGGTGCGCGATCGCCTCCGCGCACTCCTCACCCAACGCGGTATCCACCTGCATCTGAATCAGGAAGTCCAGGAAATACAAGCGCACTTGATCCGTTGTCAGTCCGGACTAGAAATTTACTCTGACGATATTTTCTGGGTTACACAAGCCTCCGCTCCCGATTGGTTAGGCAAATCCGGGCTATCCGTCGATCAAAATGGCTTCGTTTTAGTGAACGACACCCTGCAGTCCCTTTCTCACCCCAACGTATTTGCGGCTGGGGATATCGCCACGATAGTTAATCATCCCCGCCCCAAAGCAGGCGTCTTCGCTGTCCGCCAAGGCAAACCTTTGTTTCATAACCTCCGTCACACCCTGCTCAATCAGCCCCTCAAACCCTTCCGTCCCCAAAAGCACTACCTTAGTCTGATTGGAACTGGAGATGGTGCAGCCATTTCCTCCTGGGGATCACTCGGCTGGCGATCGCCCTTGCTATGGAACTGGAAAGATTGGATCGATCGCCAATTCATGCAGCGGTTCAGCGACCTGCCAGAGATGAGGCAAAGAGGGATGAGGAGATGGGGGGATGGGGAGATGGGGAGACACGGAGATGCGGAGACGCAAAGCACGCTCAATCTCCAATCTCCAATCTCCAATCTCCAATCTCCAATCATGCCCTGCGCTGGTTGTGGCTCCAAAGTCGGCAGCACCGTCCTCAAACGAGTCCTCCACCGCATTCAACTAGAGCAAAACAGAATTGAGGAGTTAGAGGTCAGAGAGCAGGAATTGAAGGATACCTCCCCTACCTCCCCACCTTCCCCATCTCCCCACCTCCCCATCTCCTCCCTCCGTCCTCCGTCCTCCCTCCTCCGTCCTCCCTCCTCCCACATCCTGATCGGCCTCAACACTCCCGACGATGCCGCCGTCCTACAGATACCTCCTGGCAAAGTGTTGGTACAGACCATTGACTACTTCACTTCACTGATCAACGACCCATTTATTTTTGGACAGATTAGTGCGAACCATGCCTTGAGCGATCTGTTTGCAATGGGGGCGATGCCACACAGTGCGTTGGCGATCGCTACCATCCCCTATGCCGCAGAGTCCAACGTTGAGGAAACCCTCTACCAGCTTCTGTCTGGGGCAATAAAAACGTTGCAGCAGGCAAACGCTGTTTTGATTGGTGGGCATACTACAGAAGGAGCCGAGCTTGCCTTTGGCTTATCCTGCAACGGTTTAGCAGCAGAGAATCGCCTGCTGCGCAAGGGTGGAATGCAACCAGGGCAGGCGTTAATCCTGACCAAAGCTCTGGGCACTGGCACCCTATTTGCCGCCAAGATGCGATCGCAGGCGAAAGGATGCTGGATCGATCGCGCTGTTGAGTCCATGTTGCAGTCTAATCAGCAGGCAGCAGCGTGTTTCTTGGAGCATGGAGCCACTGCCTGCACAGACATCACTGGTTTTGGTTTGCTGGGGCATCTGATGGAAATGATTCAAGCCTCTCAGGTGGCTGTGGAATTGGATTTAGACGCTATCCCAGTCCTTGAAGGAGCACAGGAAACGGTACAGATGGGTATTGTTAGCTCCCTTCAGCCCCAAAATCAACGAGCGGGTCAGTGGATTGAGAATTTGGTGGACGTGAGCCATTTTCCTAAATATCCGCTGCTGTTTGATCCTCAAACCTGCGGTGGTTTGTTGGCATCCGTTCCTCTCGCTCAAGCTGACCCTTGTTTGATGAGGCTTAAAGAGGCGGGATATGTTCACAGTGCCGTGATTGGGTACAGCCTCGCTAAGACAGAGGGTGTTCAGCCAGTCAGGATGGCGATCGCGGGCAGGTAATGCGTGAGCATGGCAGAATCGGGATGAGACTAAATCCTAATTGAAACGAATGGTACAGCTTGCACTACGCCAATTGAGTGTTCCGCCGGGGCAACGAGTGTTGCTGCACGATGTTGCCTGGCAAGAGTTTGAAGCCATTTTAGAAGAGCTTGGCGATCATCGCGGTTCCCGCCTTGCCTATGACAACGGCATATTGGAGATCATGATGCCGCTACCTGAACATGAATTAGACAAAGAATTGATTGGGGACTGGGTTAAAGCATTGTTAGAGGAGCTTGATATTGAATTTTGCAGCCTTGGCTCTACAACGTTCAAAAATCAACTGATGGCAAAAGGGATTGAGCCTGATCAGTGTTTCTATATTCAAAATGAGCCATTCATGCGGGGCAAAACGCGATTGGATTTGACGGTCGATCCCCCACCTGATTTGGGTTTAGAAGTTGACCTGACTTCACGAACACACCCCAACATTTATGCAGCACTCGGAGTTCCAGAACTTTGGCGATTTGAGAAGGGGAAACTTCAAATTAACCTCTTAAGAAATGAGCAGTATGTTCAGTCAAATCGCAGTCAAATTTTTCCAGACATGGATTTAGCGGCTGTAATCTCCGATTATCTTGCCCAAGCTAAATCGATTGGCAGGAATGCGGCTCTAAAAGCTTTTCGCCGCTGGGTACGGGAGCATATCCGTGATTCGTAAATGGAGTCAATCTAAAATCTGCAATCTAAAATCCAAAATCCTCAATGCCTAACCTGCTCACAACTGTCGAATTCCTCAGCTCATCTGGAGTGGTTCTCGATGTGCGGAGTCCGGCGGAGTATGAGCAGGGGCACATTCCAGGGTCCGTGAGTTTTCCGCTATTTACTGATGCAGAACGAGCCGAGGTCGGAACCTGTTACAAACAGCAGGGACGATCGCAGGCAGTAGAGTTGGGATTGGCGATCGCAGCACCCAAGCTCACCCAATTTGTCCAGCAAGCTAAACAGCTTGCGCCTGATCTCACCCTCCGCATCCATTGCTGGCGGGGTGGAATGCGCAGCGGCAGTATGGCATGGCTGATGGAAACGGCGGGCTTTCAGGTATCCGTGCTCGATCAGGGCTACAAAGGATTTCGCCACTGGGTACGGGAAACGCTGGCAATCCCCAAACCAATCCTGACGCTGGGCGGCATGACTGGCACCGGAAAAACGGCTGTTCTCCATGCGTTGGCAGACCAGGGCGAACAAGTTCTAGACCTGGAAGCGCTTGCTAACCACCGGGGCAGCAGCTATGGCGGACTGGGACTGCCTCCCCAACCCAGCACCGAACAGTTTGAAAACCTGATTGCCATAGCGTGGGCAAAGTTAGATGCCACCCGTCCAATCTGGATTGAAGCCGAAAGCCGGATGGTGGGCACCTGTCGGGTTCCGAATGAGCTGTTTGAGCAAATGATGGCGGCGACAGTGCTACAAATTGAGCGATCGCGCCCCGAACGCATTGCCCTCCTCCAGGAGGTTTACGGCTCTGCGGATCGGGGAGAACTGGTGATCGCAACTGATCGCTTACAACGCCGCTTGGGTGGACAGAATGCAAAGCGAGCGATCGCGTTTATTCAGCAAGGAAACCTGGAGCCTGCGATTGAAATTGTTCTAGACTACTACGACAAGACCTATCTCTACGACCTGCAGCGACGCAACGTGCCAATTTATCCAATCAATGTAGAGGAACTCTCGGCAACCGAAGCGGCAGCGAAGTTAATTAAACAATCCAATCATCTATCGTCCGAAAACCTCCTTCTCAGTCAGCATTTAGCCATTCCCCATCCGCTGACTTCCAATCTAAAATCATCAATCTAAAATCTCAAATCCCCCTGGTTGCGACTCAATCTTTTTGGTCCGCCAAAAAAGACACGCAATCGCGCAGCCCGCATGTTAGAGGTGATTTCTGGGCGATCGCTTGAGACGGTATGCGGCTACAACTTCATCACAGAATTTGATAGCTGGCGTGTGGATTTCCAGCACCTAACAATTCATCTATTTCAGGCTAAACACTCCGTACTCTTTGGAGATTTCGCCGACTTCGAGTTTGTCTACCCCCTCGACGATCGCCACCAAATCTCCACTCACCGTTGAAATTCGCACCGTTCCGTCAGTAGGCACAAACGTGTATTGTTTCGGGTCGCCTGCCAGAACCACCCCATCTTTTGACGTGTTGAAGTTCTGAATTCGAGCATAATCAGCCTCGCCTTTACCAACGTAGAATGGTTCAGCTTTTGGACTGACCGAGGTAATGAAACTGCCCAGCAGAAACTCATTGCCGCCTTCCTTCGTGCCAACCAACACATCCACTTCGCCCTGTCCCAAACTTTGAGGACGCAGCGGCAGCGGATCGCCCGGCTTGGAGACAATTTCAATTTTCACTCCGGCAAAATGGGCGTGCTCTCCCTTGCCAAACCCTTGAACGGTATCGTTTCCATGGGTGCCGGTAAAGAAGCTTTCGTAATCTTCTCCATCGGGCTTCTTGGCGGTTTGTCCAACCTGGGTGTAGTGGTCTAACCCAGATTTGTATTTGCCCTTTTTAATCAAATCCTTAACATCCGGGTTGGCAAACAGATACAACGCCTCATCAAAGCCAGGAGTCTGCGCAGTAGTGGATACGGGTGCTGGGGATGCATCTTGACTGGATTGGCTAGTTGTGGGCGGAGTGGGTTGACAGGCAACTGCGATCGCGCTACTGGTCACTAACAATGCACTCAATAGAACTCGTTTCATGTCAATCTCCTAATTAAGTTGATAGGGTGTGTAGAGCAGCTTCTCAGACAAAGTTAAAACTCCCAACTGATGGAGCCGACGATCGTAAACGGTGCCCCACTTTTCAGGAATGTTCTTGACCCTTCGGACGATCGGATATAGTCGGTGTCGAATAGATTGCGGATATTGATTGCGGCGTTAAACCGACCGTTTCGGTAGTAAATCGCCGCATCGGTGCGCAAATAATCAGGAAGTGCAAACGAATTATCCAAATCTCCCTGGCGATCGCCCACATAGAACAGTCCCAGCCCCACTCCAAACCCCTTCCAACGGCCTTTCTGAATTTCGTAGGTGATCCACAGGCTGGCCTGATTCTTGGGCACATTCACCAAGCGATTACCAACCGCGATCGCAGTATCCTTGGTCACTTCGGCATCGGTATAGGCATAGGAGGCAATCACCTTCCAGCCGGGCAGAATCTCACCGGCAATATCCAACTCAATCCCGCGACTGCGTTGCTCTCCGCTCTGAATGGAGAATCCCAGCGCTGCCAGCTCCGGATCGGGGCTGGGAGTGGTCACGTTTGTTTTCGTGATTTGATAGGCCGCCAAGGTGGTCGAGAGCTTCCCATTCAGAAAATCTGCTTTGATGCCGACCTCAAATTGTCTGCCTTTGGTGGGTTTGAAGGCCTGACCATCTGGATTAAAGCCAAAGGCGGGAGCAAAGGATTGACTGTAGCTGGCATAGAGCGAAACCGTTTGACTGGGTTGATACACCAACCCCACCCGCGGGCTGAATGCAAAATCATCCTGCGTCAGTGAATCGGGTTCGCTGATATCTGGATTTTGGGAAATCCAATCCAACCGCCCCCCACCAACAGCTTCAGGTTGTCCAGCAATGTAATCTGATCTTGCAGATAAACGCCGTAGGACTCGGTTTTTTCAACAATACCAAAGAATGGAAAATACTCTGGTCTGGGAACATCGTAATTGGGATTCAAGCGATCGAGGTCAGGAGCAAATCCATCATTCGAGACAAAATTCTCGACATTGCGATTGAAATCAAAACCAATTAGGAGTTGATGTGCGATCGCTCCGGTTTTGAACTTACCGAGCACATCGATCTGAACAAAATAGTTATCCTGTGCGAATTCACGATCAGCCGCAAATTGCGGTAAAAAGCGATCGTCGATGATATCCACTGGTAGAGTGAACTCTTCTTCAACGTTATTGGCGGACACCGAAAAGTTATTGCGAATCTGCCAATTGTCGCTGAACTTGTGATTCAGGATGTAGCCAAATCGTTGCGTCTTTATATCCTGAAACGTGTAGTCAGGATAGCCTTGATAGAACCTGCGCGGTAGAAATGAATTGTCGCTCAGAATCGACGTGTACTGCTCAGGAATTCCCTCAAACTTGATGTACTCGTAGTACAGATTCAGGACGGTGCGATCGCCCAATTTGAACGTGAATGTGGGTGCGATCGTGGTCAAATCGGTGTTGACAAACTCTTGAAATCCGTCTGAGCTTTGATAGCTGGCATTGAAGCGATAGAGGATATTTTTATTGACATCTAAGGGCCCAGAGAAATCAACACTGGGTTGATAAAACGCTCGATTTCCGGCTTCAAATGCAAGTTGATAAAAGGGTTCACTCAAGGGTTGTTTTGTGACTACGTTGATGATGCCACCCGGTTCTACTGAGCCAAACAGAACCGATGCGGGGCCTTTGAGCACTTCGACGCGATCGATCGTCCCTACGCCTGTCAGCGCATAGAAATCCACATCTCGAAAACCATTGCGGAAATTTCCTTCCTGTCTGAATCCCCGGATGATTCTCGCTCCCCCCGGTGCCCCAAAGTAATCTCCCCCATCGACCACACCGCTGACCGTTTCTACCGCCTCAGTCAACGTGCTGACATTGCGGTCTTCCAGCACCTGTTGAGGGACAACCTGAATCGATTGCGGGATGTCGCGCAAGGGAGTGTCAGTTTTAGTCGCCGTAGCCGCATTTGGCACTCGATAGCCGCGCTGCCCCTCGCCCGTGACCAATTTCCTCATCTGTTTCGTCACCCTCTGGATTGAGGCTATAAGCTAACGCGCCGGTTCTCAATGTTACTTCCTGAGTGGGACGCGCCGTTTTGCCGGTCACTGTAATTCGGATGTTGGCAGCATCCAACTGGGTAATGCGCACCGTGGCAATCTCATCAGTTGGATTATCCGCATTGAAAGTCTGTCCGTCTGCAAGCATCAGCACTGCATTGGGAATGTCAGCGATCAAAGCATTGCCTTCGGCGCGAAATTTGGTGGCATCGACTTGCAGGGGTTTGTTGTCTCGCGTGTCCAGAACAATGTCCAATCCAGTTTCATTCCGATTGAGTTGCACCCTGGTGACTTGCACCGTTGCCGCTTCCACCTGAGCCAGCCATTCTTTTACAGTTCTAGCAGGGCGATCGAACTCACGTAGTCGAGAAGAGGAAACAGACGGCTCAATCGGTAACGCCAATCCCTTAGCTGTATTGGCAATGAACTCGCCGACGACAATCAACGAGATGATGCCTGCACACCATCGACGACTCAGGAACAGCATCTGAACACTCATGGGACTTCCTCACACACTATTAAGAAAACTTCTCAAATGCTGTTGGATAGTACGGGAATTTCCCTGCCGTTTCTAGTCCCTAAACGGATCGACCTTTGCCCCAAACGGATCAAGGCAGGCGTTTGCCCAAACAGACACTGGGACATATCCCGAACTGCTGCTTAAATGCCGTGTTGAAGCGGCTCAAACTGCTATAGCCAACAAATCGGGCAACTTCTGAGACCGTCATCTGTTGCTCGGTTAGCAATTGGTGAGCGCGATCCATGCGGTGCGATCGCAGATAGCCAAAGACCGTGGTGCCAAAAACTTGGTGAAAACCTACCTTGAGTTTGTAGTCGTTCAGCCCAGCCTGTTCGGCGAGTGCCAACAGCGAGGGGGGATGTTCAATATCGCGCAGCAAGATGTCTCTGGCATGGTAGATGCGGTTGATATCATGGGGTTTGAGGGGACTGCGTTTATGGTTTTTGCTGCCCTGAAGTTCCTTCGTCATTTGCTCCAGTTTCAACGCCACCAGTTCCAGTGCTTTACTTTCCAGATACAGTTGTCGAGTCAAGCCCTGATAGGAACAGTTCAAGAGCTGATGCACAGCCACATTCATGGTTGGAGTAATGTATCCCAGATTGAGGTAAGGTTGCTCCAGGTTTCCCTGCAAAATCTGTTGCAACTCTGCTGGCAAAACCAGTTCATGATGTTCCGAAAAGGTCTGCAATAGCCAGGATTCAAGCCAAAGGTTGACGATCTTGAATGACTGATCGGGTGCAAATTCCCAGGTGAGCCGAGCATCCGCACCGCCAAAAGCCAGATAGTTGAGTCCGGGGGTACGTTCCAGGGTGAGGGCTGGACTGAAGCTGCGATCGCTGCGAACTGTGGAGTATCCCGCCAGATAGAAGCAAAACTTCAAGGCAACCGACTGAATCAGGTGCTCTTCCAAAATCAAGTCTTCATGAGGCGTGTAGTCTTCAATGCTGATCTGCAGACCCGATCGCAATTGAGTTTCGTGAATAAATCCGCTGATCCAGACATCTGGCATCGTGATCCAGGTGTCTGCTCCCTGAACCTGATGACCAAATCCATAAGCTGTAAGCGCCTCGTACCAGTCTTCATCGGTTTGTGACAGGATGAGTTTCATGGCGATAGATAGTTCGTTGGAAGGATACAGGGCAGGGGCAGGGAGGATGTTTCAGTTTCTCTGGCCAGCCGAATAGAATGGAGATGTAGCGTTTGAGGTGCGCGATCGTGCAGTGCGATCGCGAATCTTGTAGGTTGGGTTGACGAAGAAAACCCAACAACTTTTTACCCGAACACTCCGCCGCTTCAGTGAGATCGTCCCTCGTCACGCTGCATTGCCTATTGGCGATCGCTGGCGTTTAGTGCAGTCGTTAACAATCTCGAACAACTGCACATCTTTCAAAAAGGGCTATGAAAACTTGCGAACTTACGATAAAACATAAATATGAGAATGATTCAAAAATCTTTATTAATCAAATGAGAGGTACTCAGAATGGATTGGCGTTTACTGCTCGTTGTGCTTCCCCTTGCATTGGCGCTCGGTTGGGTTTTCAAGAATATTGGTCAACAAGCTCTCAAGCAAGGCCAGGACTTTATCTCAAAGAGCTAAGTCTGGCTCAAGGTTACCTGAAACCCTTAATGAATTTGCCATGCAGTTCTTAATACGGGTTCGGACACGTTCTTGATACTAGCACTTCAGTGTTGATCGCCCCTGCAGCTCACAAGGGCGATCAATTTTTCATGAAAACCCTTCGCTCACTCCAACACGTCTAGCACAGCTTTGGGGAGCAACTGATCCTTAAACCAAACAAGCTTCGCAGGAGTATCGCTAAAGTTGACGCCTGCTTTCTCCAGATTAAGCCGCTCTGAGATGGCAAGCACCAGGTCACTCCGTCCTGCCTGACGCACCTGGGAGAATTTCTTCTTCAGATATTCAGGACGCCAGTAGCCAACAATTTCGAGTAAAAACGTGCGTCCATCGGGGTGAACCAGGCGAAAATCAGGAATCATGACGCTGCCAGGAATGGGGATCAGGTCAACCTCTCGCTCCAATTGCCAATCGGTTTTGGTTTTTGTCCAACGGTCAACAAATCCAGCTTCCAGCATACTGTCGTAAGTTTTACCGGGTGGATAATGAGTGACCAATCCACAGTTGGAATCGAGGCTAAAACGCCCACTTCGCTCCTTACCGGAGTAGGTATCTTTGAGGTGCAGGATGGCAGTCAAGTTCCACTTCGTGACATGCAACAACGCAGGCAGCAGCATTGCCAGCTTCAAGCCGTAGTGGGTGTTGGGCTTGAATAGGCTGGTGGGACCATCGACGGTTAAGGTAAAACCGTGATCTGCATCGCCTTCGATGTAGGTCATCAGCCCAAACAGCTTAACGTAGCGAAACAAAAGTTTATACTCGCCCGGATCGTTCCGGTGCGCATTGAGCGTAACGTGGCTAGCCCGGTAAAACACACCTTGTACCTGCGCCAAGTTGTAGCGATGCAGCAGGGCTTCTGGCGTTGGGGGGACAAAGCTGGTCAGAATTTGATTCTCTGACAGGTCAGCATAAAGTCCAGTTTGAATCTGATCTAGTCGTACTTCGTGTCCGAGTTCCTGGGTCAGGGTATCTGATAGTCGTTGCAGGGTTGTTTGAGTTGCTTGGGGACCAGGTGTCGTCTGAGCAGATAGAGCAAACACCCGCTGTCTGAGAATGATTGGGTCGAGGGGACTAATGGTTTCAAATTTACTGAATGCATCGCTGTTAAGCAGGTGGGCGAGTCCACGCTTGATGCGGTAATCAGTGCTTTCGCCTTCCAACTCCTGAAGCTGCCGATTCAACTGACTGCGGGGATTGCCCTGGGCGGTTTGGAAGATTTCGATCAGGTTGGTAGCGATCGCCAAATTCTCCTGACTAATCGCCAGCCGCTTTGGAACGATCGCCTCACCACTGAACCGGTGAATGAGCAGATCAGAAGGCAACATGAGCTGTTTGGAAAATCATGAGTTACGAGTTATGTTCAGATCCCCGACTTCTTGATTGGTTTAGTCAATGCAATTAGGATTTTATCGAAGAAGTCGGGGATCTAATTTCTCACTTCGCCAATTCATTTGCTTTGCGGGCCAGCTCCACATCTTTCGTCGTGATCCCGCCTGAATCGTGAGTGGTTAGGTCGATCGTGACGCGGTTGTAGACATTGAACCACTCTGGGTGATGTCCGGTTGCTTCAGCAATCAAGGCCACGCTGGTCATAAACCCAAATGCTTCGACGAATGAGGCAAATTGAAACTGGCGGTGCAGCTTACCCTCTTTCACGCTCCAGCCCGTTAACTGGCTGAGGGCAGAATTGAGTTCGTCTTTGGATAAAACGGGAGGGGCACTCATGGCATAGTCCTGAGGAGTTAAGTGAGTAGCAGCCGGGGTGAATGTTGGATGAATTGGTTTGCCCGGTAGGGCAATGACGTGAGTCGTCCAGCCAACTAGCGACAACACTACCAACGTCAGGATAGCAGTTAGCCTGAACAGGTGACGCGATAAATAACGGTAACGGCATTTGAGGCTCATAAAGGTTTACACGTCTCGAGTAGGATTTGCCTCAAATTATGCGTCCTGAATTGGAACATCGCCCAAAGCCCGGGTGAGATCAGGGGTTCATCTAGCAAGGGATTGAACGTAAATTTGACAGAATCAATGAGGCGAGTTTCCTGACTGGAAAGTGGGACAAACCGGTGCGTGTGCTCCCAAGCCTGAAACGGCCCTTCTATCTGAGTGTCAACAAAGCAGGTTGGGGGTTCCCAACGGACGATTTCAACCCGCCAATCTTGGTAAAAGATTCCCGGAATCCATTCAAGTTGTAGGGTGAAGCGTACTCCTACCTGACAAATAATATTGGATTCCTTTAAGTGAGTAGCTGGGTAAGGAGGATAGATACGTTCTAGAAGGCGGACATTTTCATGCGCCTTCCAAACAGCTCCAATTGGCAAAGGCACTGTGGCAGTTACTTCAAGCTGTGCCAAGCGTCCTCCAGGGTAAGAGTGAATGTTATTTCTTTAATTCAGCCGCGATCGCGACAATTCAGCGCAGACCCTCGCTTCAACTACTGGGTTTAAGGTTTTCGATCGCGGTTTCAACCGACGGTTGAAGCGACAGAAATTGCTCTAGACGAACTAGCTTAACCGTTTGAGTAACACGGGGATTGGAGACAACCTGCATACTGCCTTCGGCCGATTGAGCCTTTTTGACAAGCTGCACCAGAGCACCCAACCCAGAGCTATCCACAAAGTCAATTTTGGATAAATCTAAGATGAGGTGTCTAGGCCCCTCTTCAACACATTTAGTAAGCACCTTCCGAAACGCGGGTTCAGAGAAAGCGTCTAACAGACCTGTGAGGCGAAATAGTTGATAATCGTCCTTGACTTCGCGGGTGCCTCTCAAGCTGACAGTCAAGGTTAGTGGCTCAGGAATAGAAGCCTCCTATCGGATACAGTCCTAAATTCGACGTTTAAGTATACACCTTGATAGACCGGTTTACCAGCCCAGGGGGTACGTTAAAGTTCAGATAATTCTAGCACTCAGGCTGGAGAAGGCGAGGACTGAGGACTGAGGACTGAGGACTGAGGACTGAGGAGTTTGACGCGGAGATCGAGAGACGCGGAGACGCGGTGAGTGTCTCATCCCTGGTGTCCGCGTATCCCTGTGTCCTCCTCTACTTCCCCTACTCCTCTACTCCCCCATCTTCCCTATCTCCGTTTTCACACTGCTACCTGCTTCTGTTCTCGCATGAGTTGAACGAAGCGATCGAATAAGTAGTCGGCGTCATGGGGACCGGGGCTGGCTTCGGGATGGTACTGAACCGAGAAGACGGGTAGATTTTTGTGACGCAGTCCGGCAACGGTGCGATCGTTGAGATTCAGATGGGTAATCTCCACATCAACATCGGGGAGGGAGTCCGCAGAAATTGCAAATCCGTGGTTCTGGCTGGTGATCTCTACCTGCTGACTCAAGCCACACGGTTGATTCAGTCCCCGGTGTCCAAACTTGAGCTTAAATGTTTCAGCACCTAACGACAGCCCCAAAATTTGGTGTCCCATACAGATGCCAAACATTGGCTTTTGGCTGGATAGTAGGGCCCTGGTGGCTTCGATGCCTTCTATATTTGCGGCTGGGTCTCCGGGACCGTTGGAGAGAAAAATTCCATCTGGGTTGTACTTGAGAATTTCGGTAGGGGGGGGTGGTGGAAGGAACCACAATCACCCGGCAGCCATAGCTGGCGAGGCGGCGCAGAATATTCCGCTTGACTCCAAAGTCCAATGCTACGACCGTAAGTGGATCGCCATCGACTTTAGTGGCGGGGCTGAACTCCCAGTCCGAATTCGTAGACTCTGACCATTCGTATATCGTTGGTGTGGTCACTTCCCGTACCAGGTTCAAGCCTGCCATGCTGGGGGCGTCTTGCACCTGTCCCAGCAGCTCTACTGGGTCTAAAATCTCTGTGGAAATGCCGCCATTCATCGCACCAACGGAACGGATTTTGCGGGTCAGGGCACGGGTATCGATGCCGTAAATTCCAAGTACCTGGTGGTGTTTGAGGTAGTCCAATAGGGACTGGGTGGAGCGCCAATTGCTGGGTTTAGGACAGATGGTGCGGGCGATCGCACCCCGGACTTGAGGGCGGGTAGACTCTTCATCCTCTGGGTTTACCCCCGTATTGCCCAACTCCGGGTACGTAAACGTCACAATTTGCCCACAGTAGCTGGGGTCGGTCAACACTTCTTGATACCCCGTCATGCCTGTGTTGAACACGACCTCTCCAATGGTGGTGCCTGACGCACCAAACGACCAACCCTGGTACGAGGTTCCATCCGCTAGAACTAAGAGAGCAGGCTGCGCAGACGAGAGGGACATACATCACCTTAAGTAACAAATTTCAAACGACTCATTATGCCATGCTCACCTACAGGCATAAAGTTAGAAATGTAGCAACAGCTCGACAAAAATTGAGTCAGATGAACCACCAAGACCCGAAGATACCAAGTGATTTCAATGCTGTGGGTGCGGAATTCTAGCTATAGAATCTGGATTTACTGGTCACAGGGTGGAAGGTTGTTCTTCTGTTCTTTCACTATCAGAAAATTTATTTACGAAGCCGATGTCAAAGCATTTTTGTTCTCGCGCTATGTTGCTGATGCTGTCTAGTGCAATGCTGCTGAGTGGTACTGCCTGCAGTAGGGAGCGCGTTTCCCAGCCGATCGCGTCTAATCCAGCCGCGCCTCCCAGCTCTCCAGGGGCGACTTCTGCCAGCCCTGCACCTTCCCCAGCAGTGGCTCCAGTTCCGGTGCTGCCAGACTCCTATAAATCAGCGCTGCAGAAAGCAGAAAGCGCTAGCAATCTGGGGCAATCTGCCCTCTCGGAGGATGACTGGAATCTGGTGGCGAGTCGCTGGCAGCAGGCGATCGCGCTCCTGAAGTCCATTCCAGCGTCGAGTCCGTATCAGGCACGGGTAAAAGCGAAGCTGACTGAGTACGAAAAAGGGTTGGCGATCGCTCAGAAACGAGCTGGACGAGCGAAGGCAGATATTGAACAGGCCATTGATCCCGGTGCTCTGGCCAAGGGTGGATCGGAGTCGCTCAATGTTTCCAGCGCGATCGCCAGCAATTCAGCTGCATCTGGAACCGTCTACCGGGCACCGATCAAGCGGCGGGCAGGGGGGACGCCAGTGATTGATGTCACCTTTAACGGCAACCAGACGTTCGAGATGATTGTCGATACGGGAGCCAGTGGTACGGTGATTACCGAAGAAATGGCGCAGGCATTGGGTGTGCGAATCATCGGCAAGACGAAGGTGAATACGGCTAGCCAAACTGGAGTGGAAGTACCGCTGGCCTACGTCGAGTCGATCGCCGTCGGTGGAGCCGTTGTGAAAGAGGTGATTGTGGCGATCGCCAACTCTGCCCTCGATATTGGCTTGCTCGGACACGATTTCTTCAGCAATTACGATGTCACGGTGAAGCAGGACGTGGTTGAGTTCAGGAAGCGGTGAGTGGAGATTGAAGATTGAAGATTGAAGATTGAGGATTGGAGATTGAAAAGAGCTTGGTGAGTGTGTATTGTTGCTAATCACTGAATGATTGTTGGATGACAGATCACCTAGTCCCAGAATCCAGAATTTACAATCTGCAATCTACAATCTACAATCTCAAATTTCCTCCCCTCGCATCTCTCGCCATTCCAATAAAAAACCGACGGTCTCAGAAGAAACCTGTCGGCCAGTCGTGTGTTCCCTGTTGATGACTCGGCTATAGTTGAGTCTCTTACAGTATGTCTGGTTGAGCTGGAGCTACGAGCGATCGCGATCAGTCTGTATGGTGATCTTCGTCACGGCATAAAGTTTCTTAAACCCCTGCCATGAATATTCTCCATGTTCCCGGGTCTCCATGTCCCCGTGTCCCCGTGTCAGCCTCCTCCCCAAACTACTGGTACACCCCTATAGTGAATTTCAGGAGTTAAGCCAGGACAGCGATCGCGACTCCAGTCAACAGCACCAGTGCGCCAATCAAGACTGTGAGTCCTGGTACTTCAGCAAAGATGATGTAGCCTAATAAACTCGATAAGACGGGTTCAAGCAGAATCACCAGGGCAATCAAAGTTGGAGAAACCCAGCGAACGGCCCAGTTAAAGCTGGTGTGTCCAATCAACTGCGGTAACAGGGCGGTTAACAGAATGTAGCCATAGACAAGGGGGGAGTAGCCAACATAGCTGGCACCGGTTAGCAGAGGCAGGGGCAGCAGCGCGATCGCGGCGGTGCTGTAGCTAATCGCGCTATAACTGCCAACTCCCAATCCCTGGCGCTGTGCCTCGCGTGCCATGAGAAAATACAGACTGAATGTCCAGGCTCCTGCCAGTGCCAGCCCGTTGCCTAAAAGTGGCTGGCTGCCAGGGCTGGTTGAGGAGGTGTCGCTCAAACCAATCAGGATGCCGCCGCTTAAGGCAATGCTGATGCCCACTAAGGTGCGTTGACGTGGCTGTTCGCCAAACCAGAGCCAGGACAGCAGGGCAACCCAGACGGGGTTGGTGGTGACCAGGGTTGTAGAGGCCGCGATCGAGGTATAAGACAGTGAACTGATCCAGGTCACAAAGTGGAGGGCGAGGGCAATTCCTGAGGCTCCGGCATAACGCCAGGCGGCAGATGTTGGTTGATTGCGATGAACGCTACGCCACGCTGGGAGTAGCATTAGGGCCGCGAGTAAGAGGCGACTCGCGGACAGAACCAGACTAAAGCCAATTCCATGTGCTCCCGCCGCTGCCGTGGCCAGCCGCACCAAAATCGCCGATGTTGAAACCGCTGCAATTCCTACGGTTAAAACCAGGGTGAGTTGACAGGCGGAGGGGCGATCGCGCATTAATTCACAAAGGGTTTAGACTCAATATCCTTCGGCTTGAACACCCTGGATGTTCCCATTCCTTCCAGCAAGCGTTGCCAATCTTGCAATAGGGCTGGATCGTGAGGGCGCTGTTGGCGTAGTTCTGCCAGCGTGTTCAAAGCATCATGCCAAAAGCCATTTTCGGCATAGAGCGCCACTTTCTGCTCCGGTGAAGCGGAGGCAAGCTGACTGGCTAGATCGGGTTTCACCGCATCTCGCAGAATTGTTCCTTCAACATAAATGGTTTCTCTGGTGCTAGGGCTAGCAGAGGCATTTGCAGAGGTACAGTCAATTCCCAAAAACCATCGATATCGGTTGCCTGCCTGCAGAGCCAGCTTAGTCTCCGGCACCTGAACTCGGATGAAGCCCGCTTGCTTGGGTAGTGAAACGCTCGTTTCATACATCTCAGTTGAAGAGTCCTCGTTTTGCAACGAGAACGTTGCTGAAAGCGATTGATTCGTGTAAGGCACGTAGAACCACAGGGTAGGATGCGCCGCAGTGGTATAGCCCCAAACATGGGTGATCGGAGGTTTGTCTTCCTGTCCGGGCAGATAATTTTCTGTGAAGGGGACTAGCGCGATCAGCGGTGTGGTGACGGCCGGACAACCCATCTGACTGTCGATGCTGCGAGTTCCACCTCCTCGGTAACGACCACCCGGCGGTCGTCCGGGGGGAACCTCTCGGCGCACAAAGCGCACACTTTTCGCGGCTTGTTTCTGGGCCGCGTGTGGCAATCGCATCTGAGCGGTTGTGACGTCCTGAAAGACTAAGCTGTTGAGGGCGATCGCCAACCCCAGCCCTGTGGAATATATAAAAAGCTTCATAAATTAACTCCTAGTGCAACTCAGCATTTTTGATGAACCGGGTGTGTTGTCTATCAAGCAGGATCACCACTCCACCGCTGGTCACTATTAACGCCAGGACGGGCGGCACTAGGGGTAGCCATCCCCCAACCCAAATAAAAATACCGGCACACGTTCCATATAGCAGTCCAACAGCCAATCCAACGGCCAGCGTAATTTGAGGCAGCAAACGTTGCCTCGAAGTCGTGCGCAGGTAAAGTCCCCCGACCAGCATCCCCCCGACCAGCGACCAACCTCCAATCCAGAGCACGTCTGCCCACGGGTTGAATACCCACAGCAAGGGGCGATCGTCCAAAACAGCCGCCAGGATTTGACTGATCATGTGCGCATGGATAAACACCCCTGGCGTTCGTTCATCTTGCTCGGCACCATAGGGGGTCTTGAAAGAATCTTCCTTCTCCCGCGCCGTGACCCCAATCAGGACAACCTTCCCGTTGATTAAATCGGCCAGCTCCTGAGCGGATGGCGGAGTTTGTTGGGAAAGAAACCAGCGCAGCGGTTTTTGGGCGGCGATGTCTCCCAGTTCTTTGGAGGCGCGGTAATTGAGCAAAATTTGACCGCCGTCGTGATCCATTCCCTGATACCCGCTGGCGTGAGAGCGGAGGCGTGGGAGCGCGACCTGATCGGGTTGCCAGGATGCTTGTCGCCCAGGTTGGGCAGGTTTGAGATATGAATGGGGAACCTTTGTGATCAGATCTTTTGGTGCTCTGTTCACTTGAATGTTGAGGTTCCAGTTGGCGTCAAATCCGGTTTGGTTCGGGTCAGTGTGGTCGCGCAGATAGCGAAGGGCTAGCTCTGTACTAAACGCAAACGATGCATGGCATTGCGATTCCGTTTGTCCCTCAGACCGCATCCCGAGCAGATGGCGACGCACGATTTCATCCGAGTCATCCGAGATGAAATCGCTGAATCCAACTCGATAACTGTCATGGGGAATTTCGGGGGGTGGTGCAATGCCATAGGGATTTGCTTTGTCAAACCCAACCTTACAGATTGAAACCAACGCCTGATTGTCTCGAAATTGGGCAATCAACTCTGGATGGGTTGGAGCTGTGGCTTCATCGCGATAGATGTCCAGCCCGATCGCCCGGGGTTGGTGCGCGGTCAACTGGCTCAGCAATTTGGAAAGATTTGCATCGGTAATCGAAACGGCATTCAAGCGCTCCGTACGCCGCTGTTGGCGCAGGTCTTCATCATCAATAGTGACGATCAGTAGACGCGGATCGGGTGGCTCAGCCGGTCGGAGTTGCATGGTTTGATCAAACGCGTTCAACTCCAGCGGCTGCAGCAGTCCCATGAAGCGAATTCCACTGATGAAAGCGGTAACCGTCAGGCTGGTGAGGAGCGCGATCGCCAGCCCCTGTTTAACAGAAGGGCGTTGAAGGGAACTGTCTGGCTGAATCAGCTCTTGCCAGGTGGGTGGAATCACCGCTGGATGCTGACAAATTACGGGTAGCCAGGTGGCGCAGGGGAACTGGTCTTCCAGTCCTTCCAGGTGCTCCCGTGCTTCTCGAACGGCAAGATAGAAGGGTTTGCCCTGAGAAAACCCATCCAGGAAATATTTCAAAAACTCCTGGGCTACCAGGTCTGGAACGGGTTCCCGCATCACGACCATTTGCGGAATCTGGAGATCTGCCAATTCTGGCACCAGTCCCAATCCATCACAGGAGTTAAAGATGGCAAACTTCAAGCCTTGCTGAATCGCTTTGCGGAGTCCGTTTTTGAGATCACTGATCGTCAGACTGTCGGTTTGATTCAGAAAAATGCGTCCAGTGGAACCTTGACTGGCACTATGTCCAGCAAAGAAGAGAATATCCCAGGGCTGTTGCCAGAGGCGATCGGTAATCTCTTTGCGAGACGGTTCCGGCAAAAATGTGGGGGCTGCCTGGGGAAGCTTTTCGAGCAACGCTCGGTCGGCGTTTGTATCAATTCCCGTGCTGTCTCCTAAAATTGCCAAAATCTTGACGTTAGAGTTTGCTTGTTGCGGCTGCTCATACACTTCCCATTTCAGGGCACTCAACGCAATCTCGGCTTTGGGATAGCGTTCTAAAAAATCCAGCAAATGCCAGGGCAGGCGGCGAATTTGGGGGTCTTCTGTTTGCAGGATGACGCGAATCTCTTGATCAGGTGTCAACCGCTCTAACCACTTTTCTCGGATCGGGCGATAGGGTTCAGACAGTAGCCAGGTATTGAGCTGGGTTTGCAACTCCTGAGCTGCTTTGCGACATTCTTCCAGGCGAGCCGGATCGGGTTTCTGCACCTTAGTCGCCGTCAGCCGTACTGGTTGTCCTAACTGGTAATAGCTGGACTGCCAGCGATCGTAGTACTGGGGCAATTCGGGAGCAGCGGGTAGCCTACCAACGGTTTCGATCGCATGACGGGCATTTTCTTCACCAATTTGAAGTGTGACTGTAAACCCCTGCTCAAAGCTGCCATCGGTGATTTTTAAGACAACTAACTTACCCATGATGGCCACATAAGGTAGAAGGGATGGGGGCTGAATACGTGGGCGATTTGGCGTGTGAAGTGTGAAGTGTGAAGTGTAAAGTGCGAATTGTGAAGTGCGTTCGCGAAGCGTCTCCGAAGGAGTTAGTGCGTTTCTTGAATGCTCGATAGGGCTATAGTGCGAACTTATCAATCCCCTACTCGCGACGTTAAATCACAAATTCCTGCGTCACGCTGGTGTCGTTGAGGCTGACTTGCAGGTTGAATCGCTCACCAGGAGCGCCTTTGACTTCCAGGATCTCTGTGGACTGACCCGTTAGGATCACGTCTCCCGCTTCACTCAAAATCGTCATGCTGATGTCCGTTGGCAGCGGTTGATCCTCAGTCGATTGAAGCTGGAAATAAATCGCCGTCTCTTGATCCGATTCAGATTTGACTTCAACTACAAGCGAAATTGGATGGGGAAGTTGGGAGCCAAGATCGATTAACCGTGCCCGTCGAAATGCGATCCCACGACTTCTGAAGGCATAAGCCGGGCTGAGCGTCGGTGGATTAATCACACCTTCAACGGCTTGCCACCCTTCTTCAACTATCCCTCGCAGCCACTGGCCCAGGTTTGCCAGGGCACGACCTGGCGTCGATGCGGTCTTTAGATCATAGAGATAGTCCAGCAGGTCTTCGGGCGATCGCAGCCAGCTCAGCGGCAGTTCCTCCGTGGGCACCGTGGGCACAAATCCTAGTAGTTGAGCTTCCCGAGCAGATTCATCGACTTGCACCACTACGTAGCCAACCCGAATATCGTCGTATTCCTGACTATTCCTGTCATAATCGCGTCTATCCCGGTCTTCCCAGGTTTCGGGCGGCACCTGACAGGTTGTTTGATTGGGACGAACTGGACGACATTCTAAACGCCCTACCCCTGGAATTTTCAGATCGGCAACATCGGCACAGAGGCGCGTCACTGGATTCCAACTGTCACCCGCCGCCAGATTAGTGGGAATCTCCATCATCTGCAAGTAATCTTGCACAACCAAAACTGCCAGCGTGTTGAGTCGAACTTGCTCTACTTTGTCAGAAGTGGGTTGTTGGCTGGCAAACTCTTGAGCGGTACGGTAAGCTGCCTGAGTAATGGGCAGCGGTAAAGCAAACTCATAGATAGCGTGTGTCATAGTCATGAATCCTTAGTTGCTATCTACCTATCAGCGAAGGTCTTCAAACTTACGCAAAATACCCTTCGGATTCTCCAAACTTACGCAACCGGGGCATACATTGCCGTTGATAGAAACTGTTCAAGGTAGGGATAGGAATTCCAAATTCCTCTGAAAGCGCTTTCCAACTGGTTTCTGAAAGTAGCCGTCGTAAGATTAACACTTTACAGTTTACTTCTGGATGTCCCTCAATATGTTTGCTTTCTAACTCTCCAGTGACATCCGCTTCTGCCCATGCCCGCACTTTCTCCCAAATCGGCTCTACATCGCCGTTTTGATCCGGCAATCCATCGACAACATCTACAATCTCACCGTCTTTGTCCTGCCAGGAGGAGATTTCTTTTGTCCGGCGTTTCTGTGTGTCGATATAAAAATCCTGCAGACGACGCTTCAGGAATGCATTCAGCCAGGTGGCGATACTTCCCAGTTCTGGATCATACCGACCACAAATATTTTTACAGAAATAAAGCCAGGTTTGCTGCAATGCATCCTGATAATAGGCAGCGCTGTCCTTCCAAAGTTTGGGTGTGACAAGGCGAATGATGCGAGTTAAGTTCTTCTGCCGCGCTGGATTACCAGGAGGATGCCCACAGGCTTTGGCTAATAACTCACGCAACTGCTGGTCAAGATCACTCATAAAGCTTTGTTTGGGGGTAAAAAGGGGACGCTAGAACGTCGGCACAAGAATATCTTCCTATCAATTTTAATTCTGTACAGGCGGGAGGTGGCACATTCGGCAAAAAATGGGTTTTGGCAACAGATTACTGACCGAATTCTTTGCTCTACTGTACCGATGCTTTAAGGGGTAGGGCTAGGGGAAAGAATAGGTTGTAATACCCCTCTCCCCTTCCACTCCTACTTCAGGTCGCAAATATAATTCAAAACACTGCTGCTACTACTGCCAGAGCGGGGTTGGGCCAGGCTTCCTGTTTCACCGTAGCTAAATCTGCGGATAACTTTACGAGTTTTGTCGTAAGCGGTGACCTGTCGCAGCCGTTGCATTTTATTGGTGCAATCGGCTGACCAATTCAGCACCACTCCGTGAACGGGTTGATCGACGGTTTCTTCCAAAAAGGCATTGTTGGGTTGGGGAAATTCGCGGTATTCCCAATATCGAACGGTGGTGTCTGTGCGTTGGATGGTGCTTTTGTCGATGAAGAAGCGATCGCCCACCGCATTCGTGGTCACACTCACCCACTCAGCGGCCAGGGCAGCAGGAGAGTAAGGCAACAGAGTAGCAGTGAGGATGAGTAGTTTTGGGAGGTGGTTCATGGGATGAGGAAAGGTGTTAGGTTTCAGGTTTCAGGTTTCAGCTTCCAACCCAAGCCCACGTCTGACACCTGGCACCTGACCCCTAAATCAACGATTTGCAGAGCTGGCGTTGTCTAAAATTGAGCGTTCTAGCAAGAAACCATCAACTGTTTTATAATCGGCGATTTTCCAGATCCCGTCGATGACCTCCAGGCTGAAGCGAATGTGCTGGATGGAAAAGTCGGTTTGGTTGGGATCGATGGTGCCGTTCAGGTAGAGGGTGCGGTCTTCGGTGACTTTGAGTTCAATGGTGGCGCGATCGCGGGTGGCCACAAAGCGCTCTACTGATTCGACGCGCTGCACGCCATAGCGGTAATAGGCCCGGTTGCTCTTTAGCCAGGTTAGAACGCCGTCGGGTTTGATTAACGCTGCCAGCAGTTCGCCAGTGGTCAGGTTCACAGCTTGTTGGCGATCGAAGGGCGGTGCGAAGATTTCTGCTTTTGCCTGTAGCCACTGGTTAATCAGTTGAACGGCGTTTTGTGGCGTCAGGGTAGAGACGCGTTCGCGCAGCGTGTCCGTAGGACTCTTAATCGCATCTCTACTGGATTGATTGTTCGCGTCTCTACGAGGGGTGGGTAAGGTAGAAGGGGTGCTGGAGGAGGGGCGGTTCAGATAGCTTTCAACGTTGCGGATGGCCTGGGTAGCGTAGGGATCATCGGGACGCTCATCCAGGGCGCGTTTGAAATAGAGCAGGGCGGTTCGGTTGTCACGCTGGTTGGTTGCCGCATAGCCCGCTTGCATGTAGCGATCGTAAACCGTTTTGGACTGGCTTTGAGTCGGGGGTTGGGCAGAGGGTTGGGTGGGAACCTGGACAGCGCCAGGTTGGTTTGCTGATTGGGGTTTGGGGAGCGGTGAAACAGGCTTGCCTGGCGGAGTAGGGAACTGCGTTGAGTTGGGTTTAGTAGATGAAACAGGCTTGTTCTGCTGGTAGAAGCTGAGGACTTTTTGGGTATACGTAGCGGTGTCGCCGCTGTTATAGCGATCGGGGCTGCCGGTCATCCACCAGGATGCAGAGCGCCGGACTGCGATCGCCTCGTTACTCCCACTCGCTCGGTATTCATCCCGCAGCACATCCCGTATGACACAAACGAGGATGCCGCGTGCGGTAACGGGGCTGGCTTCAAACTGTTCGGGGGTCAGCGATCGCCCAAGACACGCCTGCGACCAGCGCGGAATATTCTCTGCCTTCACTGTCCACTCGCTATAGTAGCGCTCTCCGCCCTGATCGGGACGGGGTGCTGCCAAGCGCAGCGCCTCAACCAATGCCCCAACCTGGCTATCCGAAACCTGCGCTTGCGCCGGGAGAATCCCAACGCCGCCAATCAAACTCATCAAGAGGATTAATTTGTTAAACCGTAACCGCATAATACGAAATTGTTTTAGGGTGTATGTTTTGAGGGTCTTTTTGAAAGGACGCTTTCAAAAAACTCCCTGACGAACCTCCGTATAAGCTGCCTGGCTACCGGTTTAAGCTGGGACGTTGGGGTAGGACAGGAGTCAGGAGTCAGAATACAGAATTCAGTATTTCTCCTGACTTCTGGCTCCTGGCTCCCGAATTCTTTGCGGGTGTTGCTGTCTCGCCTTAAGTTGGTAGCCGCTGCCTGAATCAGAATAATGATTTATCGTGACATACTCCGAATTCTGCCTGCTAGACAGAAATATTTTGTTTGATTACCAATAGGGCTTACGCAAACCTCGGAGGTTTAACCAAGAATCAAGCCCACATTGCGCCCTTTTAACTGGCACAGTCAGGATTAACACCTGCGTCAACACAGCAAGTAGTATTGCCGACAGGGTGAGCCAAAGAACTGAAGAATCTGACGGCGATCGTCAGTCAGATTGACAA
>JAAUSG010000289.1 GCA_012034055.1 Leptolyngbyaceae cyanobacterium RU_5_1
AGATTCAGATGAGTCCGACACGACGAGCGATGGGTGGATTAGCACAGTACTTGCCAGCGGGGTTATTGCCTGAAGCCTTAGAGTTAGCACGTGACTTTCAGAATGAGTACTACCGAGCCATTGCATTGAGTGAATTGGCTCAGTACTTGCCAGAAGTGATTCCCGAAGCCTTACAGGTGGCACGATCCATCCAGGATGATTTCCAGCAAGCCAGTGCATTGAGTGAATTGGCTCAGTATTTGCCAGAAGTAATTCCCGAAGCCTTACAGGTGGCACGTGACTTCCAGAATGAGTTCCACCGAGCCATTGCACTGCGTAATTTAGCACAGTACTTGCCAGCGAGGTTATTGCCCGAAGCCTTAGAGTTGGCACGTGACCTCCAAGATGAGTTCCACCGAGCCATTGCATTGAGTAGATTAGCTCAGTACTTGCCTGAGATGATTCCAGAAGCCTTAGAGTTGGCACGTGACCTGCAAACTGACCCCTTCGGAGTCACTGACCCCTACCGAGTCTATGTGCTGAGTGAATTAGCTCAGTACTTGCCAACGGGGTTACTGCCTAAAGCCTTACAAGTAGCACGTGACCTCCAGAATGAGTCCGAGCGAGCTAAAGCGCTGAGTGGATTAGCTCAGTACTTGCCAGAGGTAATTCCAGAAGCATTAGAGTTGGCGCGGTCCATTCAGGATGAGTCCGACCGAGCCAAAGCGTTGAGTGGAGTACTGGATCACCTTGACTTAACGAATTTTGAACTTTGGTGCAGTGTTCTTTCCACCCTGGCTCGTCTCAATCGTCCGGAGTTGATCAGCAATCTGCCTAGACTCAGCCCGGCAATTTTGGCATTGGGGGGCAAGACGGCCTTGCAGGAAGTCGTGGTTGCGATGCGCGAGGTGTGTGCGCAGTGGAAGTAAGCGAACACCCCTGACACCTCTCTCAACCCTGGCATACCGGACTCAACAGCGAATTACCCTATAAAGAGGGATATAACAGAAGAGATGTCCTTGCTCTGAGTCGTACTTTCATGACAGCCCCCGTTTGGACAGCTAAAACGATCGCTCAACTTGCGTTTGCCAGGTTTCTGGTATCCGCAGCGGATGAACAGGCGACAGTACACAGCGCAGCGGCGATCGCGGATCTGGAGCCGCTCTGCCATATGATTGGCAATCAGTTCTGTCAGCACCCCAAAGCAACAGCGGCGATCGCGTCCATCCACGCCGGAGAGGAAGCTGGATTAAACCGACTGATGGTGTATTTGCAGGATGCAATGGAGGATGACTCAGCCTTTGCAATCCGGATTCAAGAGCTTGCCCACAACATTGCAACAACCCGTTTGATAACTGAGCAGCAGATGCAGCAAACCATCTGCAACGATGGCAAGGGCTATCAAACCAGCGTCGAGCATGGCAAAGCCTATATTGGTGACGACCTCTACATCACGGACAACAGCCGCATTGGGTCTCAGGCAGCAACGGTGCAGGGCAATGTCTACAACTTCTTTGGTTCATCCTATCCGCCGCCTCATTGTCTAGAACCATCCACCTCCAACGGGGCAACCCCAACTCCCCCGCACAACATTCCCCACCGCACTCCCACCTTTGTCGATCGCAAGCCAGACGTTGAGAAGCTGCATCAGCAATTGCAACACCATCCTTAGTGGTGATCACCAATGGCACAGGGTTGGAAGGTCTGGGCAAAACCGAACTGGCGATTCAGCACGCCCACAAGCACCTGGCCGACTATCCGGGCGGGATTTGTTGGCTGTCTCCCAGCCAGTCCGAAAGCCTGGGCATTCAACTGGTGCAGTTTGTCCAAACCTGGTTCTCGGAGGTTCAAATTCCAACCAGTCTGCCGGTGGCAAATCAAGTCCTCCGCTGCTGGCAGGGCTGGTCAGCGGGACAGGTGTTGCTGGTCGTCGATGATGTCATAGACTACGAGCCAATCAAACCCTATCTGCCCTCAGACACTCGCTTTAAGGTACTCCTGATTAGCCAGGCTGGAGCCGGATTACCCCTGCCGCGATCGCAGCACTTACCCCTCTCTGGACTACCCCCCGATGCCGCCCTGGAGTTGCTCACCGCTCTCCTGGGAGACGAACAGGTCAACCAGGAAGCCAGCTTTGCCGAACAGCTCTGTGCCTTTGTCGGTTATTCACCGTTAGGCTTACACACGATCGCACGCTGCCGCAAGCCAGAGGGGGTACTATGCTAGCCGAACTCCTATCGCAATTGCAGGAACAGCACATTGATCCAGCCAACCCCACATCCGGGTTAACCGCTGCCCTGGAACTGAGCTGGAACTCGTTGGACGAATCAACCCAGCAGATTGCTCTGATCCTGAGTGTATTCGCCCCCGCTCCCATCCCAGGAGCAATGCTGGCACCCATCGTTCATAAGGTTCTCGATGCAAACCTGACCCAGGACGCGATCGCACCCACTGCACCCACCTGATCCAACGGTATTTCCTCCAACGCCTTGACGACAACACCTACCGCCTGCACACCCCAATTCGCGCCTATTTGCAGACAAAGCTAGACCAATCGCCGCACAGCGATCGCATCAAACACGCCTTCTGTCAGACAATGGTCGCCTTTGCCAGACAGCTATCCGACCCACCCCCACTTCAGGAATGCACCGCCTTTGCCCCAGCCATCCCCCACATCACTGCCGCCGCAACCACCTACCAGGACTGGCTAGCCGATGAAACCCTCGTCGTTCCCTACTTCTGCCTGGGCAGATTCTATGCGGCTCACGGCGCAGTTGATTCAGCAATCAAGTGGTATCAGCAATGCCTGTCAATTGCCCGCACTCGTTTAGGTGACGACCATCCCGCGATCGCCACCACCCTCACCCATCTCGCCAATCTCTACTACGCTCAGTTCCGCTTTCAGGACGCAGAACCGCTCTACCAGGAAGCATCGCAACGGTTACAGCAATTGCTGGGTGAGAACCATCCAGCCGTCGCCATCAGCTTGACCAATCTTGCCAATCTTTACAACTCGCAGGGGCGGTATGGCGAGGCAGAACCACTCTACACACAAGCCCTAGAACTCAACCGAACGCTGCTCGGACCAAATCATCCAGAGATCGCCACCCACTTAACCAATCTTGCCAATCTCTACACTGCCCAAGGACGCTACTCTGAAGCAGAATCTCGTTACGAAGAGGCACGATCTCTCCGGCAGCATGGACAGAACGATGACCATCTTGATATCGCGACAGATTTAAGCAACTTAGCGACCCTATATCGACTTCAAGGGCGCTATCGAGAAGCAGAGCCACTCTGTAGGCGATCGCTAGAGATCTGCCAAAAACTATTAGGTGAGCAACATTTAGATGTAGCTTCCACTCTTGACGATCTGGCAGGAATCTATTACTCGCAAGGGCGCTACCACGAGGCAGAACCGTTGTATCTGCAAGCGCTAGATTTGAGACAGCAAATATTGGGCGAGAACCATCTGAATGTGGCCAGCAGTCTAAATAACTTGGGAGCACTTTACTACTCGCAATGGCGTTACCGCGAGGCAGAACTGCTGTACCTGCAAGCCCTAGATTTCAGACAGCGCTTATTGGGTGGGATACCGCATCCCGATGTGGCCACCAGCCTGAATAACCTGGCAGCACTCTACCGTTCGCAAGGACGCTACCAGGAGGCGGAACCTCTCTACCGAAGGGCACTGGAACTATGGCAGGACCTATTGGGTGTCAACCATCCTAATGTAGCCACTAGTTTGAATAACCTGGCAATACTCTACGATTTGCAAGGACGCTATAGGGAGGCAGAACCGCTGTATCTTCAGGCTCTAAGTTTCAGGCAACACGTATTGGGTGCCGACCATCCTGATGTAGCCATCAGTTTGAATAACCTGGCAGTACTCTACAATTTGCAAGGACGCTATAGGGAGGCAGAACCCCTATTTCTGCAAGCCTTAGAAATCGCTGAACGTCGGTTAGGACAAGCTCATCCGAATACACAGGTAGTTCGTAACAATCTGGAAATGCTGCGATTCCGCTCCGTTGCCTCAATTGGAATAAGTACAACTAGCGTCTTAGGTCTCCTTCAAAGCGATTGGAGATAGTTGCGATCGCGCCCTGATCCTCGGTAATCAGCGACCAGCTTTTCTATTCTGCAATCTTGCAAACGTATGTCAGCCTTAACAAGTTGTCACCATTCAAGCCTTATAAAGCTCTCCATAAATAAGGCTATAACGGAGAGAAGTAATCTTTGCACAAGAGTTAATCATGACAGCCCCCGCAAACAAAGCCGCGATCGAGGTTTTCTTCTCCTACGCTCATGAAGACGAAGACCTGCGAGACAAACTGGCTAATCACCTGAAGCTGCTGGAGCGGCAAGGGGTGATCCAGAAATGGCACGATCGCCAGATTTTGGCGGGTACAGAATGGAAAGGGCAAATCGATCGCCACCTGGAAACAGCACAGATCATCCTGCTGCTGGTCAGTTCAGACTTCCTAGCCTCCGACTACTGCTATGACATCGAAATGAAACGTGCACTGGAGCGGCATGATGCTGGAGAAGCGCGAGTCATTCCCATCATCCTGCGATCGGTCGATAACTGGTGGAAGACTCCCTTTGGCAAACTCCAAGCCCTGCCAACTGACGCCAAACCCGTTACTAACTGGGCGAACCTGGACGGAGCATTTGCTGATGTTGCCAGAGGGATTCGCTTAACAGCAGAAGCGTGGCAGCAAGGAGAGCACGGAACAGTTCCCCAGTCTGGAGCAAACCCAGAGAACACCGCAGATCAGCCCTCAACCCCATCTTCTCAACCGGCTGAACAACTGCAAAGCAGTAATCAAAATCAAACCAACACTGAGAACAGCACAGGCTGGCAAATCCATGTCAGTGGCGGAACAGTCAACATTGGCAATTCTCCCGCTGGGCAATCCTCAAAACCCGACAAACCTCATTCAACGACACTACCAAACCTTTCTGGAAACCTAACGACCATGCAACGACAACGCCTGGAACAACGCCGCGATCGCCTTCAGGAAGAGTGGACGTTGAGAAGCAGCAAGCTAAAGCAACTGCGTTCTGCTTATGCAATTGAAACCAGTGCTGCCGTTAAATTTCAATTACAACAACAAATTGAAGCAGAGGAAACTCAACTGGCCCAGCTAGAAGCAGAGTTGAACGACATTGAGCAAACGCTGAAGACTGGCACAGTTTCTGCCAATGCCCAACCTTGACTGGAGTCGTCCGATCGGGACCGGACAAAGTTAAATCCCACGAGCATTATTCTGGACGATACACCGCCCAATACCGATCACTGGCAGGGGCGAACCGAAGAACTTGCTCAAATTCAGCAGTGGATAGAATCTGATTGGGTCAGGCTAATTGGTATCACTGGAGCAGGTGGGTATGGCAAATCTGCTTTGGCAGCCAGAATCTACCGCGAGGTGCAGGGCTTTGAGCACCAATTTTGGGTAAGTTTTAGCCAACCCTACAGCTTCAACCAGTGGGGAAGAGGGTTGTTGACCTACCTGGGTGTCATCCTTGATGAAACTGGGGATGAGAATCTTGCCTACGCATTGATCCGGCAACTAGCCAAGGAACGCTGTTTGCTAGTGCTGGATAACTTAGAAACGTTGCTAACAGATGAAACACAATGGCAACCGTATCAACAGTTTTTACAGAAGTGGCTTAGTCGTGACACTCAAAGCATAGTTTTAGTCACCAGTCGAGAACAGCCCAAGTTATCGCTCCGAAAAAGCAAATGGTATCCCTTAGCAGGACTGACGCCAGAAGCGGGAGTGGCGCTATTGCAAAGTCTAGAGATACAGGGAAGTTCTGACGATTTACAGCACTTGGTACAGCTAGCAGATGGACATCCACTCTTGCTCGAACTGACGGTGGAATGGCTACGCCAAGAACGGGGAGAGGCTGCCCACGTTGCATACGTTCTGAATCAAACTGACCTGAATCTGTTTACAGATATGGTTGGTGAGCATCGGGATGATCCAGAAGCCAGCGTAGGTAAGGTTCTAGCACAGATGGTGGAGCGCTTAGAGCCACGACTGCAAACCCTATGGCAAAATTTGAGCGTGTATCGCCAACCCTTTGGTGAACCTCAAGCACAGGCAATGTGAAGTGGATCCAAGCAGTTAGACAATTTTGAGGGATCTCTAAGCTCTGAAAATTGAGATCCTGATGTCCTGATTCAAGCCTTTTAACAACCTATTCGCTGCTCCCAATACACAACTTCTGGAGTGC
>JAAUSG010000290.1 GCA_012034055.1 Leptolyngbyaceae cyanobacterium RU_5_1
CTTGCCTGAAAATCATGAAGCGATGGTGTATGTCGTCATGATTCGGTTGATGCTGCGGCGATTAACGAACAACCGCCGAACGAGGAAGCCGAAAACTGCTTAAACAACATTTACAAACAGTTTCTTAAGGCGATCGCGACAAGCATCCACCCGCACAAGCAATGCATCAAGTTTATCGGCAATCCGTTTTTGTTCGTTGAGAGGGGCGAGATAAACTTTTGCACGGTAGGCATCTTCACGATTGAGACCTGGTATCGCAGTGGCTTTGTTCAACTCGCTCAAACGAAGATTTTTAAGTTGATAGAACCAGTATCGTGTTGGCATATCATGAAACTGATCCACGTAGTAAGTGGTATCAATCGGAAAACAAGATCCAGGCGAAAAATGCACTTCGCCCACGCTTCCCTTTCTACCGATTATTAGTGTTTCCCCATCAGTTAAGGCAATGTCGTGATAACCAACGATTCCATTTGAGCCATAAACAGGAAAACCAGTACCACTTCTGGCGCGATCAGGTAATGACTTTCCATAGTTAAAACTCAAAAGATTACCTAAAGCTACTTCAATCCACGATGGTGGGTACTCATTCACGCCGCAACCTCCCAATCCTCGACCTGCAACCCATCCACACGCTCAAACTCTCGTGTGTTGTGAGTGACTAGAATTAGATTATTTGCCAAAGCGATCGCAGCGATTTGTAAGTCGTAAGCCCCAATCGGTGTTCCTCTAGTCTCTAGCTGTGCTCGGATGACTCCAAACGTCGTAGCAGCAAGGTCGTCAAATGGAAGTGAGACAAACTGTTCCAAGAAAGCTTGTTGTAGAGCAAAATTACGTTCTGGATTCGCACTTTTCATCGCTCCAAAGCAGAGTTCTGACTTGACAATTGAACACACAGCTATCTCTGAAATCGGAACTGCCTCAAGCCGCTGCTTTAAGTTCAAATTTCTGCCTTTCAGATAAATGATGCAGGTATTGGTATCCAGAAGATATCTCATTCCAGGGTTTCGCGTTCAGGTTGTTCAGGTTGAGAATGTCTAATAAATGAGTCATCCTGAATGCATCCGTAAAACTCTGAAAGGGGTTTTGCTTCAACACCCTGGGTTAGTCTGGTTTGATAGACGATGACAACCTCAACATCCGTATTTCTGGTGTCAGGTAGATGAACCTTCAAAACCCCATCGCTGCCGATATGGGATCTTAGTGTGATGCTGTGCATAGTTCTTACCCCGTACCTACGAACTGATCTCCTCACCCAATTCTTGCAAAATCCCCTGCAACTCGGCTATAGCAGCTTCATGTCAATCTCAGTCACCAGCGTGGAAAGCGTACTGTCCTTTGTAATCAAAGAATGGGCATCGGCAACAATTTCTTTAACTAGCGTGGAGCCGTGACTCCCCAAATAACCCAACAGGACCTTGTAGAACTCCAGTTGCTTCTCAGATCGCCCTTCTAGATCATCCCAACGATATCCCTCTGGAAGATGGCTCTCGGTGCGAGTCTCTTGCGCCATCTTCAAAAACAGCAAGTACGTGAGTTCAATCATGTACTGATGAAAAGATATCCCGCCATCTTTAAGGACGTTGCAGAGATTCCAGAGTTTGGCAACAATATCGTGGGCAACAGTATTCATAAGCAAAGATTGTACATCTTTAGCCTAGCCAAAACTCTAAAGCTACTGACTATAGTGGGCTTTGGGGCTTATTAGCCGTTTTGCCGGAATGCTCTCACGGCTTGTTGTCGAGACTCGATCGCTGCACACTGAGCCAGTCGATCAAGATTGATGCCTTTGATGAACTGACTCTCCTTAGCCTTCTGATAACCGGTCGGTGTTAACCAATGAATGCTGATGGTGCCGTCTTCCAAAACCAAACTTCCTGGACTTCCAATGCTTGGTAACGTCTCAGCTTGTTGGTGCCACCGCTGGTAATAACAACCTCAATTGCCAGATCGGGAACGGGCTTTTTCGTATTGAAGCAGTAAGATTCATCTGCTTGGGCTGACGCAACCTCTGCCTTCTCCAGCGAGAAAGAGCCAGTGGCAACAAAATCCAGTCCTGAGTTGAGCATGTAGTCTTCAACCAGGAAGCCGATGTTGCCCTTGACAATCTCATGTTCTGGCGAGGTAGACAAAATCTCCAGTTCCCCTTGATAGTAGAACAACCGGACTGCTGGAGAGTCGGCAAAGCCTTGTTGGATGGCTTTGAAGCTTTCCCAACTGACCCCAGTCTGGATAAATCGCTGCTCAGTGGGTTTGTCTAGAAGTTGGGTCATCGCGATCGCCCTCTGCCACTATCATCTGCCTATGATTAACGATACACTCGACTCGACTGTCATACCGACGCGGGGACACGGAAATGGGGTAGTGTTTCAAAAATGTTGTTTTCATCCGTAGGAGACGTTACATATAACGTCCCTAACCGAAGGTCAACCACACGTCTGGAACATTACCCATCGATTTTGGATTTTAGATTGAGTTGGTCATTGGTCATTGCCTCCTCCCTCCTCCCTCCTCTCCCCTACCTCTTCCCAGGTGGTGGAATCGTGACATCAAGGGTCGTGACCTTCGTATCGGGGCCTAAGCTGCTCAAGGGTGGCTGAATTTGGGCGGCATTTCCAACGACCAGCGTCACGATGCTTTCGGGCTTCAGGTAGGTGTTGGCAACTCGTTGCACATCGGCAACTGTGGTGGCTTCGACGCCCTTTCGATATTGAAAGATGAAGTCTTGCGGGTAGCCAAAGTATTCGTAGCGCAGCAGGCGAGAGAGGGTCTGTGCAGGATCCTGGAAGTTGAAGATGAAGGAGTTGAGGGCGGAGTTTTTGGCGTAATTCAGCTCGTCGTTGGAGACGGGCGTGGTGCGAATTTTTTCGATTTCAGCCAGGATGCTTTTGATGAAGGCAACGGTGGCGTTTGAGCGCGTTTGCCCTCCAGTACTGAACACACCGGGGTAATCGTAGTTGGGTTGCCACGCGGCGTAAACGGTGTAAGCTAAACCCTGGCGCGATCGCACTTCGTTGAACAATCGCCCACCAAACCCGTTCAGTACGCCATTCATCACCGATAGTGCCGCATGATCAGGGCTGTTGAGTTGCCCACCCAAATGCCCAATTTGAATGTTGCTCTGGGTCAGTTGCGGTTGGTCTACCAGGAAAACACCGCCCTTCGTTGCTTGAGACACTGCTGGTAGGGGCATGGTTTGCTGTGCCGCTGGAACTGGCTGCCAGTCCCTAAATTTGGCTTCGATTAGCGATCGCATGGCTTGACTGTTAAAGTCACCGATGATTCCCAGCAGCGTGTTTTGGGGCGAGTAGAATTGCTGGTAAAAGCGAACCAGATCGTCACGGGCAATATTGTCAAGCGTGGCGTACTCAACGGTGCGGGCGTAAGGACTGTTGCTGCCGTAGATCAGCTTGTCAAACTCTCGACCGGCAATGCCGCCAGGATTGTCATTGCGACGAGCGATCGCGCCGCGTTGCTGGGTTTTGGCCAGAACCAGCTTATCGGGTGCAAATGCAGGCTCCCGAATGACTTCGGCAAACAGCCCAAAGACCTCTTCAAGGTTTTCGGTCAATGCGCTGAATCCAGTACTGCTGGAAGCCTCGTTCATCCCCACTTCCACTGAGGCCGCCCGTTGTTCTAGAAATCGGTTAATCTGATCACCGGTGCGCTTCTGAGTGCCGCCGGTTCGCATCACCGTCGCCATCAAACTGGCAAGACCGACTTCATCGGCAGGCTCAAAGCGATCGCCCGTGCGCACCAGCGCTGTGCCGCCCACCAGAGGTAACTCATGGTCTTCCATCAAGTACACCACCATTCCGTTGGCAAGCTGAAACCGAGTATAGTCGGGGACTTTAACCTCTGGCAGGGGCGGAAAGGTCAGTTCTGAATAGTGTTTAGGAGTTTGGGCCGCAACGGGCGAAATCAGCACCAAAAACAGCAATACCAACGGCACAATCACGAAGCAAAAAATCAGCGTAGTGATTTTTGTAACTCGTAATTTAGTTGACAGCTTGATCTCGTGTTGCATTAACCTGCCCCTACTTCGATTTTCTGGTTTTTTCCTTTTCCTTTTGCCTGGCGCGTTTAGCCGCCGTTTTGCAGTCTTCTCGGCTTCTATGGCGGCGAGCCTAACGTGTTCTTTTTCCTCAGCAATTTTGTCTAGATAGTAGTGATAATCGCCGCGATAGAGACGTAGTTCACCATCACGGATTTCGACAATTTTGTTGGCCACCTGGGAGATGAAGTAGCGATCGTGGGAGACGACGATCGCGGTGCTTTCATAATTTTGCAAGGCTGCCTCTAGCATCTCCTTGGCCGGAATGTCTAAATGGTTAGTCGGCTCATCCAGGATCAGCAAGTTTGCTGGACGGAGCAGCATTTTAGCCAGTGCCAGTCGAGCTTTTTCTCCACCGCTGAGGGATTCCACAGTTTTGAATGCGGTGTCGCCACTAAACAAGAAGCGTCCCAACAGGGTGCGGACTTCTTCATTCGTCCACTGGGGAACTTCATCGTGAATGGTACCGATCACGGTTTTTTGCAGGTCGAGGGCTTCTGCCTGGTTCTGCTCAAAGTAGCCGGGGATAACAGTGTGAGCACCCAACTCAACCACGCCGTCAGTGGGCTGTTCCATGCCCATCATCAGGTGGAGCAGGGTTGATTTGCCGGAGCCGTTCGGACCCAGGATCGCAATGCGATCGCCGCGCTCAATCAGCAAGTCTGCTCCCAGGAACAGGATCTTGTCATCGTAGCTGTGGGTCAAATCCTTGATGATCACCACCTCTCGACCGCTACGCGGAGCAGGCGGAAAGCGGAACTTGAGGGTTCTCAGCCCAGATTCGGGGGCTTCAATCCGTTCTATCTTTTCCAGTTGTTTCTCGCGGCTCTTGGCCTGAGTGCTGCGGGTGGCACTGGCGCGAAAGCGATCGACGAATGCCTGCTGTTTTTCCAGATCCTTTTGCTGGTTTTCGTAGGCAGCCAGTTGGGCTTGTTGAGCTTCTTCTTTCTGCTGCAGGTAGGCAGAGTAGTTGCCCAGGTACGTGGTGGAAACGCCGCGCTCGGTTTCCACAATCTGAGTGCAAAGGCGATCGAGGAAGGCGCGATCGTGGGAAACAATCACCATTGGCGTGTTGATCCCTTTCAGATAGGTCTCTAGCCACTCAATGGTTTCTAAATCGAGATGGTTGGTGGGTTCGTCCAGTAGCAGCAGGTCGGGAGCTTGCAGCAGAATTTTGCCCAAACTCATCCGCATTTGCCAACCGCCGCTGAAGGCACTGACCAGGCGATCGCCATCCTCCGCTTCAAACCCCATCTCCGGCAAAATCTTCTCGATCCGGGCTTCCAGTCCGTAACCGTCCATGCCCTCAAACTGTCGCTGCAGGCGATCCATCTCCCGAATCAGCCTGTCTAGACTGTCTGGATCGGCGGTCTCCATCTCCTGATGCACGCGCGTCAAGTTTTCATGTACCTTGTTTGCCTCCTTAAATGCCCGCCAAAATTCTTCGCGCACCGTGCGACTGGGATCAACTTCAAACTCCTGCGTCAAATAGGCAATCTGCAGACTGGCAGGACGAATCACCTCACCGCTGGTTGGCTCCGTTTCGCCAGCAATGATCTTGAGCTGAGTGGTTTTGCCCGCCCCATTGACGCCCACCAACCCAATGCGATCGCCCGATTTCACTTCCCAGTTCACGTCCTTCAGGACTTCCCCCGTCGAGTACATTTTGCTCACACGTTCCAGACGCAGCATCGGCAGTCTCCAGCAAGAATTTAGTCACGCTCCCGTATTGACTTTAACAAAGGTTAATAATTACGGCGAGAGGCGATCGGGTAAACTCGACCCGATCGAGCCATTTCATCTTACTGGGGTTATCTACAAAACCAACCCCTCCAGAAGATCGTCCATCCCCGGAGAAATTACAGAGGTAATCGTCATGCACAAAGCTCAACGATCGCTGCAACCAGTGTTTCGGGTTCAACGGGTTTCTTGACTTCTCTCCGAGCTAAAGCAACGGAGATTCTAAGCGGATGCTACGAGGCAGGCTGAAGCCGTGCCTCTTCGCCTTGCTTGCGATACGATTTTGACAGTGAGTCAAGCCCGTATCGTTTCGGCAGAGTCAAGACTGCCCTACCCACCCTGGCTAAGTCTAAACCTAGCTGTGTGGCTACTTTTCTGAGGATATTTGCCGCT
>JAAUSG010000052.1 GCA_012034055.1 Leptolyngbyaceae cyanobacterium RU_5_1
CGGTCAAGTCACTGTCGTAAAAGGGTTGGCTCATTTGCTTTCCCGCAATAGTATGGATTGCTTAGGTATCGCTCTTTTCCTCTCCTGTTGAACGCTCGCTTCATATCTATTTACAAACAGCTTCTTAGTCAGTCGTCGTAGTCCCGATTCAGAAGCAATCTGGTTTCATCCACCTAAAAATAAGGAAGAAGAGCAGCAACAGTTTGAGCTGTTTAAGCACCTGGTAAAAGCCATAGAAGGGGACAAAGGGGAGTGATTGTGAGCGATCGCCATTTGGAAAAGAGTGGGCGATCGCTACAATCCAAAATCTAAAATCCAAAATCCAAAATCCAAAACCAGTGGCTTACGCTAAATTCATGGAAGACTTTGCATGTGAGTTCGGTTCATGACGGATTCTGCATCTACTCCAGATTTAACCAGCGGGGTGCCAGAACGGTTAATCAAACACAAAGTGCGCTATGCCGACCATCGAGCCGTGGATCGGGCATCGCTAACGCCGATGATGCGGCACTATGTGGATCTGAAAGACCAGTACCCCCATGCCCTGCTGCTGTATCGGGTGGGCGATTTCTTTGAGACGTTTTTCCAGGATGCTGTCACCATTTCCCGCGAACTGGAGCTATTGCTGACCGCGAAGTATGCTGGAGAGGAAATCGGGCAGGTGCCGCTGGCCGGAATTCCTCATCATGCCCTCGATCGCTACTGTGCATTGTTGGTCGAGAAAGGATTTGCAGTTGCCGTCTGCGATCAGACTGAGGATGCCGCCGATGTGCAGGGGCGGCTGGTGCAACGAGAAGTCACCCGCGTGATCACGCCCGGAACCATGCTGGAAGAGGGGATGTTGAACGCCCGCTGTAACAACTTCCTGGCAGCCGTAGTGATTGCCGGAAACCATTGGGGATTGGCCTATGCCGATGTTTCCACCGGGGAGTTTCTTACCACCCAGTCTGAGCATCTAGAGCAACTGACTCAAGAACTGATGCGACTGCAGCCTGCCGAAGTACTGGTGCCCACGAATGCGCCCGATCTCGTCAGCCTGTTGCGACCGGGAGAAACCTCTGACCATCTACCCAATTGCTTGCCGTCCCAGTTTTGCTACACCTTGCGGCCGCAAGCTCCCTTCGTCTTGACAGAGGCCCGCTATCGTTTACTGCAACGGTTCCGAGTGCGATCGCTGGAAGGCATGGGCTGTGACCAGCTCCCCCTCGCCGTTCGTGCCGCCGGAGGCTTGTTGGAATACCTGGAGACAACTTCGGAGCGGGGACAGGGAATCGGAAGCGGGGGACAGGGGAAGCAAGAAGACCAAAACGGTGAGGGGGATAGGGAAGATGGGGGAGAAACAACTCAATCTACAATCAGCAATCAACAATCTAAAATTCTCACTCCTCACTCCTCACTGCAACGAGTTCCCCTCCAACCCCTGTGCACCTATGCACTCACGGAGTTCCTGACGATCGATCACCAAACCCGTCGCAACCTGGAAATTACGCAAACGGCGCGAGATGGTATCTTTTACGGATCGTTACTGTGGGCGCTGGATAAAACGGTGACGGCAATGGGCAGTCGAGCGTTGCGGCGTTGGCTGTTGCAGCCACTGCTCAAGCTTGCGGATATTCAAGCCCGGCAGGACTCGATCGCAGAACTGGTCAGTAATGGGCATCTGCGCCAAACCATCCAGCGGTTACTCAAGCAAATTTATGACCTGGAGCGGTTAGCGGGTCGCGCCGGTTCGGGCACGGCGAATGCACGAGATCTGGTAGCGCTGGCTGAGTCGTTTGCCAAACTTCCTGATCTCGCGACTGTCGTTGCCAACGCGCAATCCTTCTACTTACAGGCGTTGCAAATCGTTCCGGCAAAACTGGAGGAGTTGGGACGATACTTACAAGCGCATCTGGTAGAAAATCCGCCGCTGACACTGACGGAGGGCAACCTAATCCGATCGGGCGTGAATCCCCAATTGGATGAGCTACGGCACCAGGTGGACGCCGACCAGGAGTGGATCAAAAATCTGGAGGCGGTTGAGCGGGAGCGAACGGGAATTCAAACGCTGAAAGTGGGCTACAACAAGACCTTTGGCTATTACATCAGCATCTCCCGTGCCAAGTCGAATCAGGTTCCCAAAGGGTACGATCGCAAACAAACCCTGACCAACGAAGAGCGCTACATCACCGTTGAGCTGAAAGAACGAGAAAACCGAATCTTAAGCGCACGCGAGGATCTGAATCGGCAGGAGTACGACATTTTTGCCCAGTTGCGATCGCAAGTCGGTGACCACGTAGACCTGATCCGCACCGTTGCCCGTTCTGTTGCCGCCGTCGATGTCCTCTGCGGGTTAGCCGAAGTTGCGGCTCTACAGGGCTACTGCTGTCCGCAAATGTCCGCAGGACGGGAAATCAGCGTCGTGGATGGGCGTCACCCAGTCGTAGAGCAGTCGCTACCAGCGGGGTTCTTCGTGCCAAATTCAGCAGAATTAGGGAGTGGGGAGTGGAGAAGAGACGCGATTAATCGCGTCTGTACAGGGAGCGGGAATGAGGAACAGGGGAGTGGTGGAGAGGACGCGGAGACACGGAGACACGGAGACGCGGAGAGTGTTCAATCTAAAATCCAAAATCTAAAATCCAAAATCTCCTCACCCCTCACTCCTCACCCCTCACTCCTCGCCCCTGATCTAATCATCCTCACCGGCCCCAACGCCAGTGGCAAAAGCTGTTACCTGCGCCAAATTGGGCTGATTCAACTAATGGCGCAGATGGGAAGCTTTGTGCCTGCACAATCTGCAACTTTGGGCATCTGCGATCGCATCTTCACCCGTGTGGGAGCGGTGGATGATCTGTCCACGGGACAATCCACGTTCATGGTGGAGATGAATGAGACGGCGAATATCTTGAATCATGCAACGGCGCGATCGCTGGTGCTCCTGGATGAGATTGGGCGGGGCACAGCGACCTTTGATGGACTGTCGATCGCCTGGGCCGTTGCCGAACACTTAGCGACTGAAATCCATGCCCACACTTTGTTTGCCACTCACTACCACGAACTGAATGAGCTGGCATCGATTCTGCCCAACGTCGCGAATTACCAGGTGACGGTGAAAGAACTGCCGGATCAAATTGTGTTTTTGCATAAGGTGCAACCCGGTGGAGCCGATCGCTCCTACGGCATTGAAGCCGGACGTTTGGCTGGACTGCCCACCTCAGTCATCCAGCGGGCCAAGCAGGTGATGAGCCAAATTGAAAAGCACAGCAAAATCGCGATCGGGCTGCGCAAAAGTGGACAGTCAGAAGGTTCTGTGCGCGAGAAGAACGGCAAGCGCTACCCGGCTCAGTCCGAACAACCCACCGAGCAACTGAATATTTTTGAATCTTAGAAGAGCATAGTGCTAGCGCCGTTCCCCATCACTGAGTAAGCTCAGGTCTTGCGTTTGTTCAATCACCTCACCCAACAGGGTTAAAGCCGCTTTGAATAACTGCTCATCCTGGCGACCACAAGCCAGTTCCCACAAAAAGCGACTACTGCGCTCCATGAGCACAATCGTCCAACCTTCTGAGTCGCTCACGGCGGTGTTGTGATGCACCTTGGTGTACAACTCATCGCCTTCGATCACCAGACTCAGAAATTGATGGATCAATCCGTATCGCAGCAAGGTTGGTTTCAAGTCGGATGGAACCAGTGCCCGAATTTGAAGAAGACATCAACCCCTCGAACGACTCCAAGTTCTTGTTTTCTGTACTTTACAGTTGTGTAGTGTGTGTAGTATGTGAAGGCTAAAGGCTCAAAGCTTCTAGCCGAATCGCTGGCCGATGACCGGCAACCTTCTAGAATGGATTAGACAAACTGTTTGCAGGAGTTTCGTCCGTGGAATCTCGTTACACCCCCGCCGCGATCGAGGAAAAGTGGCAACAGAGTTGGGCAGAGCAAGGTCTACACAAGACCGCTGCGGACATCAGCAAGCCCAAGTTTTATGCGCTGTCGATGTTTCCGTATCCGTCGGGTAATCTGCACATGGGGCACGTTCGTGTATACACGATCGCAGACGTGATTGCGCGGGTACGCCGGATGCAGGGTTATCGGGTGTTGAATCCAATGGGCTGGGATGCTTTTGGGTTGCCTGCAGAGAATGCGGCGATCGAGCGCGGCATTCATCCAGCCCAGTGGACCTACCAAAACGTTGCCCAGATGCGCCAACAGCTTGACCAGTTGGGCATTGCTTTCGACTGGGAGCGAGAAGTCACGACCTGTGCGCCGGATTATTACCGGTGGACGCAGTGGATTTTCTTGCAGTTCTTCCAGGCGGGTTTGGCGTACCAGAAGGAAGCCACCGTGAACTGGGATCCGATCGACCAGACGGTGTTGGCAAATGAGCAGGTGGATAGTGAAGGAAAGTCGTGGCGATCGGGCGCGAAGGTGGAACGTAAACAGTTGCGTCAGTGGTTTTTGAAAATCACCGACTACGCAGAGCAGTTGTTGAATGACTTAGATCAGCTCTCTGGCTGGCCTGAAAAAGTCCGGTTGATGCAGGCGAACTGGATTGGCAAGTCTACCGGTGCTCAGGTCACGTTCAAGACTGAAACGGGCGACGAGTTGATTGTCTTTACCACTCGCCCCGATACACTCTGGGGTGCCACCTTTATGGTGTTGTCGCCGGAGCACCCGTTGCTAGAAACGTTGACGACGAAGCAACAGGCAAAAGTCATTAAAGCCTACCAACAGGAAGCCGCTGCTAAAAGCGAAATTGACCGAACCGCCGAGGGGCGCGAGAAAACAGGCGTTTGGACGGGTAGTTATGCGATCAATCCCGTCAACAACGAGCAGATCCCAATCTGGATTGCCGATTATGTCTTGATGGATTACGGTACGGGCGCGATTATGGCAGTGCCTGCCCACGACCAGCGTGACTTTGAGTTTGCCAGGCAATTTGAGTTGTCGATCGCGGTGGTCGTTCAACCCCAGGGCGAATCCTTTGACGCTGAGACGATGACTGAGGCTCATCCCGGTGAGGGGGTGATGGTGAATTCAGGGCCGTTGGATGGCATCCCGGCTGGCAAAGAGAAGGGGCAGAGCGTTGAAGCAGCGGTTCAGTGGCTGGAGCAAAATGGCAAAGGCAAGGGAACCGCAAACTATCGTCTCCGCGACTGGTTGATTTCGCGGCAGCGCTATTGGGGTGCGCCCATTCCCATCATTCACTGTCCAA
Source organism: Leptolyngbyaceae cyanobacterium RU_5_1 (assembly GCA_012034055.1). GTDB lineage: Bacteria > Cyanobacteriota > Cyanobacteriia > Leptolyngbyales > Leptolyngbyaceae > JAAUSG01. Next base: position 5,192 of record JAAUSG010000052.1, read on the forward strand.
ACTGTGGTACAGTTCCCGTGCCCGATCGCGATTTACCCGTCTGCTTGCCTGAAGATGTGGAATTCAGTGGGCGGGGAGCTCTCCGTTGGCAAAGTTGGACTCCTGGATCAATGTGCCCTGTCCCACCTGTGGCACCCCAGCCAAGCGCGAGACAGATACGATGGATACGTTCATCGATTCGTCCTGGTACTTTTTACGCTATCCCGATGCTCAGAACGATCGCCAGGCGTTTGATCCTCAAAAAACCAACGACTGGATGCCGGTAGATCAGTATGTGGGTGGGATTGAACACGCCATTTTACACTTGCTCTACTCACGATTCTTTACCAAAGTGTTGCGCGATCGCGGCTTGCTCAATTTTGATGAACCCTTTCAGCGCTTGCTAACGCAAGGCATGGTACAGGGCAAGACCTACAAAAACCCTCGCACAGGCAAGTATGTCCTCCCGATGAACGTGGCGGATCCCAGTCATCCTGTTGATCCGGAGACGGGCGACGCCCTGGAGGTGGTTTATGAAAAGATGTCCAAGTCCAAGTCCAACGGCGTGGCTCCGGGAGATGTGATAAATAAGTACGGGGCTGATACGGCTCGGATGTTCATCCTGTTCAAAGCGCCACCAGAAAAGGACTTGGAATGGGATGAAGCCGATGTCGAAGGCCAGTTTCGGTTTTTGAATCGAGTCTGGCGGTTGGTGACGGATTTCGTAGGGGCGGGTTTATCAGTTCAATTGGCAGCAGGCAAAGATTCCTCAAAAAACCCGCCCCTACAGGAATTGTCCAAACCAGAAAAGGATCTACGCCGTGCCATTCATACGGCAATCAAAGCCGTAACCGAGGATTTGCAGGGTGAGTATCAGTTCAATACGGCGGTGTCGGAGTTGATGAAGTTGAGCAACGCGCTGACGGATGCTGATTGCAAAGACTCACCTGTTTATGTTGAAGGGATTAGAGCCTTACTGATTTTGCTGGCTCCCTTTGCGCCACATATTGCCGAAGAACTTTGGCAGAGTTCGGGCAATCCGGACTCAATTCATACGCAAGCCTGGTTAGCGGCAGATCCAGCGGCGCTAGTAGCAGATGAAATCACGCTGGTGATTCAAATTATGGGCAAGACGCGCGGCACCGTTCAGGTTCCTGCTGGTGCGGATAAGAATGCGTTGGAGCAGTATGCACGGGAGTCTGAGGTGGCGAAGCGTTATATCGAGGGCAAGGAGATTAAGAAAGTGATTGTGGTGCCCGGAAAGTTAGTGAACTTTGTGGTGGGTTGAGGGATGCTAACCCATACTGCCGCTTCCTGGGGAGTCCGTTGGCGGGTTCCAGTTGTCCTCGCCGTCACGGTGTTCGTGAACTACCTGGATCGCAACAACCTGTCGTTGGCGCTGCCTCGGATTGCTCAGGATTTTGGTTGGAGCGATCGCCAAATTGGCGCAAACGGCGAGTGGTTGCTGGGTGCGTTTTTTCTGTCCTACGCACTGTCGAATATGCTGCTTAGTCCAGTTGCCGAGCGGTTTGGATCCAAACGCAGTGTGATCGCCGCGATCGCGGCATTCTCGATCTTCACCATTTTGAGTGCACCCCTGGGACAATCCCTAACGGCGTTGATTGTGCTGCGTCTGCTGTTGGGACTGGGGGAAGGTGTTCACATTCCCATGTCAAGCGCGATTACCAGTCGCTGGTTTCCCATCCATGAACGATCCCGCGCTAACGCCATCTGGGGTGCCGGAATCACCCTGGCGATCGCCACTGCACCGCTGATAATTATTCCACTGATTAACGCGATCGGCTGGCGGTCAACCTTTGCAGTCCTGGGCGTCGCCGGGATGCTGCTCTCGATTCCGCTGGTCTGGTTTTTCGTGCAGGATCAGCCGCAATCCGAAGGGGGAGTGAGCGATCGCGAACTGGCATACATTCGGGCTGAACCAGTAAACGTCGATGGACACCTATCCCGAACCTCTAGAGCAAGGTATCTGCGCGATCGCCGATTCTGGCTGGTTGTTCTGGGTGGCACGCTCAATGCATTCTGTGCCTTTGGCACCCTCAACTGGTTGCCAACCTATTTCAGCCGCGCCAAAGGGATCAACTTTGAACAGCTCGGCTGGCCACTTGCCTTGATTTTTGCCGCAGGCATCGTCGGCATCGCATTAATGGCGTATCTAGGCGATATGCTGCAACGTCGCACGTTACTGGCTGGTATCGGATTTCTAATTGGCGGCGGGATGGTGTATGTCGCGTCCAGCGTTAACACCCTGAACCTGCTGGTGGTGTACTTCGCGATCGCGGTCTTCTTTCAAAGCGCCTATGGTGCTCAGGAGTATGCGATTGTTCAGCACCTGTTGCCCAGCGATCGTGTCGGTGCCGGGACTGGACTTTACAATGGGCTTTCAGTATTGGTAGGAGGTGTAGGAGGCTCATTGATCCCCGGCACCATTGTGGCGATGACTGGCAGCTTTGATGCGGCCATCCTCAGCATTGTCGTCGGCGCTCTGCTGGCAGCCGTTGTCATGGTTCTGCTGTCCTGGATGATTGATTATTAATTGATCTCTGGTTATGAGTGGATAGTAAATAGTGGATGGTGAATAGTGGATGGTGAATAGTGGGAGAGTTCGGAGTTGATCACTTAGCACTCCGAACTTTGCACTTCACATCTTACATTTCGCACAGATTGCCTTCTACTCCTCCGTCCTCCCTCTTCCGTCCTCCCTTCTCCCTCCCCTTTATGCTAATCTCCCAACTCTTTGACATTTCCAACCTCTTCGTTCTGCCCTTCTGGGCCCTGATGATTCTGTTGCCCAACTGGGGTGTGACCAGGCGTGTAATGGGTTCCTTGTTGCCCTTCGTCGTACTGGCAGGGCTATATCTCTATCTGCTAACGAGCAGCATTACGGCCGAAACCGCTCAGGCACTGGCTAATCCCAAACTGGCCGATATTGCCCGCTTTTTTGGTGACGAACGGGCCGCAGCTACAGGTTGGACACATTTCCTGGTGATGGATTTGTTTGTCGGGCGCTGGATCTATTGGGAAGGTCAACGTACAGGCATCTGGACGATTCACTCGATCGCCCTGTCCCTATTTGCCGGGCCCCTCGGACTACTTTCCCACATTCTCACCTCCTGGTTTGTGCAAGCTTTAGGCTCGAAAGTGGCGATCTCTGATACTCCAATAGACCCCTCGGAAACCACAGCTCCTCCACCTGGCTCTGCAAATTAACGGCGCAAACCTGGATAACCTATGCTGCTCATCCAGGTGGAGGAGGTTAACTACAGCACTACCCGGCACGCTTATAAGGAGAAGCAAGCGTTGTGTCTATGACTCGGTGATTGGCCCCATCTGATGTAGCCATGTTGCAAGCTGCTTGGTGCATCGTAGAATCTGACCCTTGCAGGTCAAATGTTGAGGTTGGTCTGAAGTTTAGGGAGTGCAATTTGAAGTTATGGGTATTTCCCCATCTCCGATGCGTTTGATTGGCGCTCTATGAAACTAATTCAATCCACATCTCGATACTGGTTAACGGTGGGCGCGATCGCGATCGCCTGCGTGCTGTCAGCCATTGGCTCTGGTCTTGCGATTTGGAGTGTTGTGCAACAGATTGATCCCGGCATCGTTCAGGGCAGCAGTAAAATTCGCCCAATGATAGTCCTGGTTCAAGCCATTAGCAGCATCGTCGTGATCATTGTTGCCGCTCTTACGGTAACGGTTGCTATGGCTAAACAACAGCAAAGCGAGGAACGATCGCGCAGCGTGTTTGAAGGAGCCGCGATCGGGATTGGTCTCGATGGTCTTGATGGAACTATCCTGGAGTGCAACCCAGCCCTACAGACGATGCTGGGCTACACCCGTGAAGAGCTTGCCAAAATGACCTTCGCCGAGTTCACTTACCCTGATGATCTTGCAGCCGATGTTGAGTTATTTAATGAAATGATTCTTGGAACGCGCGACTCTTACCAAATTGAAAAGCGACACATCCGTAAAAACGGTCAATTTCAATGGGTGCGTTTAACAAACTCCCTGGTGCGAGATGGGCAAGGCGATCCTCAGTACACGATCGCGATGGTCGAGGACATCACACCCCTCAAAGATGCCCAAGCCAGCATTCAGTTGTACGGGGACATCGTCAAACGGATGCAAGTGGGACTGTTGGTTTGGCACCTGCAAGATTTAAATGACCTGAAGAGCTTCAAACTGATAGAATGCAACCCTGCTGCACTACAAATTCTGCGAGTGTCCACAACTCCCGAAAAATTATTGGGAAAGCCAATGGCAGAAGTTTTTCCCGATTTGGTCGAGACTGCCTTTCCCAAACTTTATGCAGATGTCATTCGCTCCAGCACGGTTCGCGATTTGGGAGAAGTTCGCTACGGCGACAGCATCATTCCTGAAGGTGTCTTTGCGACGAAAGCCTTTCCCCTCCCCAATCAATGTGTGGGATTAATTTTTGAAAACATTACCGAACGCAAACAGGCCGAGGAAGCCCTACAGCACAGCGAAGCTCGGTTTCGCGTGGTTGCTGAAACGGCTGCCTGCGCCTTCATGGTGTATCAGGGTAATCACCTTCGCTATGTCAACCCAGCGGCAACGGAAATCACCGGGTACTCTCAGGATGAGTTGATGGCAATTCCCTTTTGGGAACTGGCCCATCCGGAGTTTCAAGAGATTGTGCGGGAGCGAGGATTGGCTCGCCAAAAGGGTGAGATCGTACCCCGTCGCTATGAGGTCAAGATCCTAACTAAGTACGGTGAGGAGCGATGGGTAGACATTACGGGGGGTTCAGCGTCCTTGAACGGACAACCGGCTGCCCTGGCAACGGCTTATGACATCACCGATCGCAAGCACGCAGAGGCACAGTTGCGATTAGCCGCAGACCGGGAACGGTTACTGTCTGAAATTGCATTGCGAATCCGGAGTTCACTGAACCTGGACGAAATCTTGAACACCACGGTCGCCGAGGTGCGGCAATTCCTGCAAGCTGACCGAGTGTTTGTTAGCCAGTTTGAGTCTAATGGTTGTTGTCGAACCGTAGCGGAGTCTGTTGATTCTAAATGGCCGCCTGTTTTAGGGTGGGAAACAGAGCATCCTACCGTAGAAGAAATTCGCCAACTGTTTGAATCTGATTCCGTGCGTGTTGTGAACGACATTGAGGAGCAAATTCAAAAAACTCCGTTCCTTAAGGAGTATCAACAGCGTTGTCAGACAAAAGCCGGAATGGGTGTCCTGATCATGCTCAACGGTGAGATGTTTGGCGTACTAGTTGTCAACCAGTGCTCAAGCACACGGAACTGGCAATCGTTTGAAGTGAATCTGCTGCAACAGTTAGGAACCCAAGTTGAAATCGCTATTCAGCAAGGACAGCTTTATCAGCAAGTGCGATCGCTGGCGGCTAACCTGGAGTGTCAGGTAGAAGAGCGCACCCTGGAATTGCAGCATCGCATGCAAGAACTGCAAAGCCTCAACCAGGTGAAGGACATTTTGCTGCACGCGGTTTCCCACGATCTGCGGACTCCGGTGCAAGGCATGCTGATGCTGTTGAACAAACTGCGTGGTACATGCAACGACACGGTTACCATTCCCCGTCCCATGTTGGAGTGCATGATTGGCAGCTGCGATCGCCAACTTAGCCTGCTAAACTCCCTGTCCGAGAACAACGCCGGTACTCAAGCGAACCTAAATTCCACTCGTGAACCGATTTATCTCAATCGAGTTGTGGAAAACGCCCTGGCTGTCCTAGAGCTGCAACTTGCCCAAAATCAAACTACGGTAGTGAATCAAATCTCCTCTGATCTCCCAGCCGTTAGTGCAGATCCCGTTCAGCTCCAGCAAGTCTTCGAGAATCTACTGTCCAACGCTGTTAAACACAACCCTCCGGATCGCACCATCACGCTCACTGCCACAGTTGTTGATACACTTCCCGGTGGCCCAAAAATAGCAGAAATAGATGAAATCCGAAATCCGAAATCCGAAATCCGAAATTATTTATCATCTCTCACTCCTCACGCTTCACCCAAATGGCTCTACTGCACAGTTGAAGACGACGGAAACGGGATGACTGAGGAGCAGTGCGATCGCCTCTTTCAGCTCTACGTCAAAGGATTAGATAATCGTCATCTAACTGGAATTGGGTTAGGGCTGTACCATTGTCAACGCATCATTTCAGCACACAACGGCAAAATTGGCATAAACAGCCGTCCTGACAAAGGCTCCAGGTTTTGGTTTGCATTACCACTGGATTAAGGCAACTAAGAGGCAACGACAGAGATGATGGATTAAAGAAACGAAGAGAACGTTTCCCTTCAACAGTTACGCTTGGATTCCTTTACCCTTCTATTCAAAGTAAGGTGACTTAAACAGAGAATATTGCCCCTCGTTGCCTCAGGTATAGTTCGCTCTCTCTAGAAAGTCCGGGGTTTTCTCCAAATAATGCTCTTACCACTGTTACACCGGTAAGGTTGGTTTCACTTAGATCAGCCCAGCGCAAATCGCAGTTACTCAAATCTGCACCGTATAAGCTAGCACCACTCAAATCAGCGCTATTTAAATCTGCACGACGCAAATTGGTGTGGTTTAAGGTTGCTTCACCCAAACTTGCACCCTCCAACACGACAGCCGTCATATTGGCGCGGCGCAAGTCAGCATGGCTCAAATCTGCCTTCGTCAAGTTTGCTCGAGTCAGGTCGGCATTTTGCAGTGTTGCACTCACCAAATTTGCTTCGGTCAGGTTGGCGTTGACTAAGTTGGCATAATCAAGTTTCGCTCCGGTTAAAACAGCAGCCATTAGATAGGCACCAATTAGTCTGGCTTCCTCTAGATTGGCATTGATCAGGTTCGCTCCTGCCAGGTTTGTGTTGATGAAATTTGCTCTGACGAGTTGGGCAGAACGAAGATCAACCCACTTGAGATCAGCGCCAGAAAAATCTTCTACTGGGCTGAGTCCTGCAAGTTTTGCCAGTTCAAAGAAATTATCGGTGTCCGCCTCCGCAATGAGCTGAATCAGGTTCTGAAGTTTTTGCAGAGATTGTTCACTTGGCATTTCGTAAAGTCGCCCGGAGATGGTAGGGCTGTAGTCCATAGGACGGCATCTTAAAATTGGGGGACAAGAAGGAGAATCAATGACTGCAATGCTGTGTCCTGAAATTGAAACAAAAAAAAACTTTAGAGCAGGAGCGATCGCTGCAACAGTTAGTCAATCGATTTCCTGTAACAGTTAATTTTTTAGTCTGATAAAGCAAACCTCTCAAATCCCTAAATGGGTCTTTGGGCAAGGAATGTGAATCAACAGGGGTAAGGAGAATGTGAATCTATTGTATGCAAGAAATCCAATTGCTGACTGATGATTCATACAGGACTCAGCCAGGTCTGAATGTCGTGGAATCCCGACGTCTCCATATTTCAAACACAAAACGATGGGTTAGCGAGTGGCCAACCCATCGTGCCAAAATACTTACAGACAGAAATTTATCTTACAGTTCCTTCAGTCCAAAGCGTGATCAGTCTCTCAATAACAGCCTCTTTGTTTTGACTAATGTTGCTGGGTACTAATTCCTGTAATTGAGATACCGAAATCGTGGAACTGTCTAGAATCGCGGCTCGTCTTTTCTGCTGTAGTGAGTTAGAGCCATAGGGGGCAGGTGCCCGATTGAAGGATTGAAGTCGCACGTTTTCTGATTGCAGCATTGTCATGTATGAAGGAATTTACAAAATATCAGTGCTAGTCAGGTACCCTACAAGCAGCCTTTGATTCCGTTGCTTTATACAGCTGCAGTGACGAATTTTCTCAACTAATCGACCATAACATCGTGCCAGGTAAATATCGTAGGTGCAAGCCGAATCTTTAAAAAACATGAATTCATAAATAAAAATATAAATTTAACATGAAGTCTCAGCTATTTGCTGTATTTGTAGCGGTATGAACAATTTAGAAATTAAGTTCAAGTAGCGTAGCTAAGGGAACGCTTTCGTTGAGTCGAGATTTATAGTTCCGGGTAGGCTTGTCGCTAATTTTGACTGCTGCCGATTACGCCGTTGGTTTGAGGCGGCTTCCAGGTGAACCCGCTAAGATGAGCAAATAGGAAACTTATAGCCGTAGCCCATTAACAATTGGATTTACGTAACTTCAGGTAGTTTTCCACCTCACGGAATATTTAGATGCGTATGTACCAAAAAACGGATCATTCCAAAGCTTTTAATGGCACTCAATCAGACTTGGTAGAGTTAGAGCGTTTCTCTAACCATGACCTGATGGATTCCCTGGAGAAACTGGTAGAGAGCGAATTGTCGAGTGATTCAGTCATTGGTTTAGGGGAACTGGAAGCTCCAGATGTAGCAGATATCGAAGCCGTAATCCAAAAAGATAACTTTTCCCCAGGAGATCTTGTTTCCGTTAACGGGGTTGATGGGGACGAGATTGCCGCTGCCCGTCCTTCAGGATACAGCAAAACTCCTGCAGATGATGCGGTGGGAGCTTTTTTCAAAGAAATGGCTCGTTACCCCTTGCTCAAGCCGGATGAGGAGTTGGAGCTTGCCTATCGAATCCGCTACCTGGCAGAAGTTGAGGAACTGCGATCGCGTCTGGTCAACGAACTTGGACATTCTCCCAGCCGAGCCGAGTTGGCACAGTCCATTGGACTGACTGAGCGACAATTAGAGCATCAGCTGCACCGGAGCCGAGTTGCTAAGCGCAAAATGATCCGCTCTAATTTGCGTCTGGTGGTCTCGATCGCCAAGCGTTACCTGAACCGGGGCGTTCCTTTCCTGGATTTGATTCAAGAGGGCGCACTGGGCTTGAATCGAGCAACGGAGAAATTTGACCCCGATAAAGGCTATAAGTTTTCGACCTACGCCTACTGGTGGATTCGTCAGGGGATTACGCGGACGATCGCCAATGATTCGCGCACCATTCGACTTCCAGTTCACATTGTCGAGAAGCTGAACAAACTGAAGAGCGCTCAACGGGATCTGAAGCGTGCCCTGCACCGCAATCCTTCTGAAACAGAATTGGCAGATGCATTGGAAGTATCCCCTGATCAACTGCGGAATTTGCAGCAAGTTCATCGCCGTTCGTTGTCGCTCAACTATCGAGTCGGCAAGGACGAAGATACTGAGCTGGTGGATTTGTTAGAGGATGCAGAGACGCGATCGCCAGAAGCACAGATGAGCGAAACCATGCTACGTCAGGAGATTTGGGATGTTTTGGGAGATGTGTTGACGGAGCGCGAGAAGGACATTATTACGTTGCGCTACGGGCTGAGTTCCAACAAACCCTGCACATTGGAGGAAGTGGGCGGATTATTTAACCTCTCACGGGAACGGGTGCGCCAAATTCAAAGTAAAGCGATGCGCAAACTGCGCCGCCCTCAAATTGCTGAACGGTTGAAAGGTTGGCTGGGGTAAGGAATGAGTCAGGGATAAAGGGATGAAGAGAGCAAGCAAACTCTTCATCCCTTCACCTTTTCACCGCCGTCACTGTTATTTTCCAGCAAATTTTGGATTCAAAAACGGAATCGTGCATTAGTCTAGTAGGGCAGATTTATTCGGTTACATTCGGGTCTGTCCAATGGTGTTGAACTGCTCCATGAGACTTGTGCAACGTGCAACTCAGTCCCACTCTGAACAGATAGGCTGCTCGTCTTCTCGCTTCCCCAACTCCTCATCTCCTCATCCTCCCCGGCTCTACAAAGCTTTAGTAGCGGCTATTCTGGTTGTCGGCAACCTGCTTAGTCAGTGCTTGATTATCCAGCCGGCTCAGGCGGAGTCAACGCCCTACTGTCAGCAAACAGCAGCGGCGATCGCGCAAAAGGAAAAACTGCGTCAGGACGCGATCAAAGGGAATCAGGACGCCCAAAAACGGTACCGGTCTTTCCTCGCCCAGCATGGCGATCGCCTCCGTAAGTGCCGCAGCCAAACGTGGCCGCAAAATCAAGCCATCTGGATTCGGCTTTATCCGTGCGACACGAAGCCTGGTGTTTTAGAAAGTGTGTTAGATCGGATTGTGGATCGGGGGTATAACCAGGTCTACGTTGAGGTGTTTTATAACGGCAAGGTGCTCTTGCCCGCGAACCAAAATCCAACTCCCTGGTTTCCAGCGCTGGCAGGCTCCAATGCTGACAATGTTGATTTGCTAGCACAAACTATTCAAAAAGGTCGTGAACGGGGTCTAAGGGTTTACGCCTGGTTGTTTGGGATGAACTTTGGGGCGAACTATGTGCGTCGGTTCGATCGCCAACAAGCGATCGCCCGCAATGGGTTAGGACAGACGAGTCTGACCGCTAATACGGTTGCTGGGTTGAGCACCGATATGGGATACGGAAATCCCGATGAGGCGTTCATTGATCCCTATAGTGTTCAGGCCCGGCAAGACTATCTGGGCTTGATTTCGGCGATCGCTCAGCGCAAACCGGACGGCATGCTGTTTGACTACATCCGGTATCCCCGTGGGTATGGGGGTGCTTCCGTTGCCAGCAAGGTGCAAGACCTCTGGGTGTATGGCGAAGCGTCTCAGCAAACCCTCCTACAACGAGCGATGAACTTTAGAGGCATGACGCTTTTGCAGCGCTTTTTGACCCAGGGCTACATCAAAGCCAACGATTTGCAAGAAGCCAACAACCTTTACCCAACTGAGAGAATGCCGCTCTGGCAGGGAATTGCCTCTGATCGGGTATCAAGTTCGCTGCCACTGAACAAGCAGGCTACGATGCTGCAGGCGGAGCTTTGGCGGCTTTCTGTTGCTCACGCTGCCCAAGGGGTGATTGACTTTGTCAACACTGCACTCGAGTCTGTGCGAATTCAGGGAATTCCCACGACTGGGGTGGTGTTTTTTCCAGATGGGAATTCAACGGTGGGGCAGGGATATGACTCTCGCCTGCAGCTTTGGGATCGTTTTCCAACGCATGCAGAGTGGCACCCAATGGCCTATGGGATTTGTGGTAACACAAGCTGCATCATGCAGCAAATTCAGCGCGTTTTAGATCGGGCCCCTGCGGGTACTCAGGTAAAACCAGTACTGGCAGGCATTTGGCAACGTTCGATTGGCAACCGCCCGCCGCTGGAAGCTCAAATGCAGGTGCTCTACCGGCTGGCGCCGCAGTTGAGGTCGGTCAGCCATTTTGCCTACTCCTGGCAGGAACCGGGATCCGATCGCGATCGCAAGGCTTGCTCCGTTCGTTGATAGCGGTAAATTAAGGAACGTGGATTCAATGCCATGCAAACGTTCGTTGGCGTAGGGGCGGGTTTAGTAGATGATTGAACGCTTAAACCAAAGGCGATCAGCAAAACCCGCCCCTACAGAAGATTGCAGTTTTATTAAATTCGCATTCCTAAGCAATCTCATAATTGCCTTACATTGGGCTTAAGAAATAGCTACGACAAATGATTGCTGGAAAGGACTACAGAATCGGACTTCTGCAATCTAAAATCGCAAATCTAAAATCCAAAATGATATTGCTAACCACCAAGACCCAAAGGCACCAAGGTTGATTACTTCTTCAGCATAAACACGTCGGCATACACGGTATCTGGCTTAATAATTCGTGTCTGATCCGGTGCATCGTAGACCACTAACAAGCTATTGGGCTGTCCTAAGCAGGGGAACATTGCCATTCCTTCGGCGTGGTCACTACCAATCGTGAACGGCAGATCGAATAACACCTCCAATTGTCCGGAGTCCTGGCTGGTCAAGGAATCTCCATCCTGTTCTAAAATTCCTTTAAAGCGAAAGACTCGCATTGAGCCTTCCAATTCCATCGTTGGTCCTGCCAGGATGATTAAATGTTTGCCGCAGAAGCAGATTTCTCGAATGCCCAACCCATTCAAATGGACAAAGTGTTTTTTGTAGAGCCGACCCTCTTTACCAATCGGCTTCAGGGTCAAAACTCCCGGTTCTTGGTCTTCAACTTCAATTTCCAATAGAACGGCCCAACCCCGTAAAACTGGCCCGCGTAGACCCAGAAAAATCTTGTGTTTACAAACGGCCAATCCTTCAACATCAAACCCATTTTCTTTGCTGGGCAGTGCCGTTGAAATAAATGGTCCAAGATGACTGTCTTGTTTGAGGGCGTCGAGTAGCACATTGCCGTCTTTGGTGGATTTGAGGCAGGCAGCCGTTAAGCGTTTGCCTGGATCATCGGGGTGAGCACACGACTTGTGTAATTCACCCTGGCTGACTGGAATTCGCCCAATCAGGTAGCGATTCAAATCGATGGTCGTTTCCGCCAATCGCTGAATGTCTTTTTCAGGGTTTTTCCCTTTGGGTTGCCGCCGCTTTGGACTGTGAGATCCGGTTAGCCAAAGATAGGAATTGGCATAGTCCATGCCTTCAATGTCAATTTCATCCTCGTCATTCAAAAGCGGAATGAAATCACTCACTGAAAAGGGTTGGTGGTTGCCAAATATATAAGGCTCAATCTGAGAAAGCCGCTCAATCGTATTCAATTCATCTGAGCCAAGCCAGAGGTTTCCATCTGGGGTCAGAGTAACGGCTGAGAGTTCTCCAATCAAATCCTCTGTTCCACGCTCGAAGCGAAGCAGCACTCGACTGAGCAGAAATGGTTGTTGCATGATGCGATCGCGAAGCTCAACCCCATAATTTTAGATTGCCGATCTTGGATTGGAAGATTTGTTCTGCTCATCGTTCCTGCTGTCGCCAATTCTCAATTTGTAGACCAGGAACCCGCTCAAACTCCCGCTGGTTTGCTGTGATCATGATCAGGTGATGTTGAAGTGCAGTAGCCCGGTTCAACGGATGGAAGGAGTTCGTCACGGTAGGACTCAAATGTAGGGAAATCAGAACTTCCTTCATAGGACAAGATAACTTCTGGCCCTTGGGAAGTGGCAAATGGCGTTTGAATTATCCGACGTAAGGCTTGCAGAATCAAGGTTTGCAGCGGAATATTAGATTGTGCTGCTTGACGGATCAAGTCTTGTTCAAGATCTGAGTGGTAAGTTGATCGTGATTTGCACAGCATGTTCTCCTCTAGTCCTGCTTCGGCATCAACCAATCGGTGGTTTCCACAGTCAGCTTAAATTCTGCCGTTCCGGTGTTAACGTACTCAATCGATGTGATTGTGCAGGAATAGTCCCAACCGGAGGCTTCGGTAACGACTTTGGCGATCGCTTGCTCCAGCGATCGCGTATTCACCTCTTTCAATTTATTTTCCAATTCCATCAGCACTTCTCCTTATAGATGAGGGATTTAGCGTCTCAACTATCCTACGGGAGATTGGCGATCGCGCTAAAAATTACCATGATTCTCGTTGGCGGTCTTCAGGCGATTGAGCACTTCGGGAACGGGAATCGCTCCCAGCTCACCAGCGGCACGAGTGCGGATACTGAGAGCATTCGCTTCAACCTCCTTAGTACCCACAACCGCCATCACCGGAATTTTGTCCTTTTCAGCGTTGCGGATGAGCTTACCCAGGCGTTCGTTGCTGGTATCAGCTTCGGCGCGGATGCCCAATCCCTGCAGTTGAGCGGCTACCTGCTTGACAAAGGGCAGTTGCTCCTCGCCGACTGGGAGGAGCCGAACTTGAACGGGAGCCAGCCAGAGCGGGAAATCTCCGGCATACTCTTCGATCAAGATGCCAATCAGCCGTTCCAAAGAACCAAACGGAGCACGGTGGATCATGACGGGGCGCTGACGGCTACCATTTTCCGCGACATATTCCAGCTCAAATCGCTCTGGCAGGTTGTAGTCCACCTGCACCGTACCTAGCTGCCATTCTCGCTCCAGCGCATCCTGAAAGATGAAGTCCAGTTTGGGACCGTAGAACGCCGCTTCGCCGATGCCCTCAAAGTAGTTCATGCCCAGGGTTTCTACCGCACGCCGAATTGCTGCCTGTGCTTTGTCCCACGCTTCATCAGAGCCAATGTATTTATCGGAACTGGAGTCGCGGAAGCTGAGCCGCGCTTTGAAGTTTTGGAGCTGCAGGCTTTTGAAGACAGCCAGAACCAGATCGACCACATTCAGGAACTCGGAGTCGAGTTGTTCGGGGGTGACAAACAGGTGCGAGTCATCGACAGTGAAGCCGCGCACGCGAGTTAAGCCGCCCAGTTCTCCCGACTGCTCATACCGATAAACCGTGCCAAACTCTGCCAAGCGCATCGGCAGTTCTCGGTAGGAGCGTAGTTCACTCTTGTAAATCTGGATGTGGAACGGACAGTTCATCGGCTTCATGACAAAGCCCTGTTCGTGCTGCTTCGCCTCCTCGTCCTCGGCCATCATCGGAAACATATCTTCCTGATATTTCTGCCAGTGCCCAGAGGTCTTGAACAAGTCTACACGGGCAATGTGAGGCGTAACGACCGGCAGATAGCCGCGTTTGAGTTGTTCTTGTTTGAGGAAATCCTCCAGGGTCGATCGCAGCACCGTTCCTTTGGGTGTCCACAGCGGCAAGCCAGGGCCAACCTGATCTGAAAAGATGAATAGTCCCAGTTCTTTACCCAGCTTGCGGTGGTCTCGTCGAATCGCTTCTTCCTTGCGGCGCTTGTACTCTGCCAGTTGTTCTGGGGTTTCCCAGGCGGTGCCATAAATGCGCTGGAGTTGGGCTTTGGTTTCGTCGCCGCGCCAGTAGGCTCCGGCGACGCTTTCTAGTTCGATCGCGTCCGGGTTCAGATCCGCCGTGTTCTCCACATGCGGTCCTGCACACAGATCCCACCACTGGTCACCCAAGTGGTAATGGTAATTGGATCATCTAGCCCTTCTAAAATTTCCAGCTTGTAAGGCTCGTTGATTGCCTTAATCCGGCGTTCAGCTTCGTCTCGACTCACCTCTTCCCGACTCACCGGTAGCTTGCGCTTGATGATCTTTGCCATCTCCTTTTTGATGGTCTTCAGGTCCTTCTCGGTAAAGGGGTCTGGGTTATCGAAGTCGTAATAAAACCCGTAGTCGATCCAGGGACCGATGGTGACCTGCGCCTTTGGGAAGAGCTTTTGCACTGCCATAGCCATCACATGGGAGGTGGTGTGGCGGATTTTCTTCAGTGCTTCAGACTCGCTGGTGCGAGGCAAGTGAAACTCTTCTGGCTGTTGATTGTCTTCTGCAGCAGACATGGGAATACCTCCAAATTTCTAAACGCTGTTTGTGAACCAGAGACAAGTTGGGGGCTGAAAACAATGCCCCTAACTAGTTCGCCTGGTTCTGGACGTAGCGCGGCGATCTATCAACGAAATTTGGAGTTGCCAGGAAACCATGTACTCCAGTGAATTACTTGAACAAGTCTCTAGTTTAACGTATGCCTGGCAGGGCGAAGGTTATTGAAGAAAATTAAGAAAGATTAAGAAACTTAAAAAGCGCTAAAATGGGAATGCATATTTGGTAAATCCATTTAACTCTAACGATGTCCTTTTCAAATCCAGCTCATTCCGAACTGCTGAAATCGCTTTTGGAGCCGTTGTTGGAAGATTTTCAATACTGGTTCAAGCGATCGCAAACCTTTTTGGAAGTGAATGAAATTTCTTTTCTCGCTCCAGAGCAGCATGCTGACCTATTGGCAAAAGTCATTCAGGCTCAGCGAGAGGTTAGTGCAGCTCAGGCGTTGTTTAAGGTGACAGGGGGACAAGTGGGGATTGAGACGGCTACGCTCCTTCCCTGGCATCGACTGGTTTCAGAGTGTTGGCAAGTAGCCCATCGGTTTCGCTTGCAGGAGGGTACAAGCAGTGAGGTTCGGGAATAGGATGTTTCTGAAAACGCTCTTAACCTGATTTAATGGAATTCCAAAGATGATCTTGGATATATCTAATAGAATTTTCAAAGTAGCGCACTTACTGTAATTTGAAGTTTATTAGATATTTCTAAAGAATTTTCCCTGTGTTCAGCAGAACAAAATTTGAGACACTAAAAATTGACTCTTTGGTTACACTGTCCGGCTCAAGGTAATTCGTTTTCAAAAAATCGAGCTGCCCAGATCTGAGGAAGACGCCATGCTATTACATTTGATTTACATTATTGCCTTTACAATTTTGGCGGTTTTGGCCGTTGGTAATTTAATCCGCAACTTAATGACGTTGGGTATGGAATCTCAGCGCTATTCACCTCCTAGAGGCTCAACGGGTGGCGCTCAAAATTTACCCATGACGCAGCAGATGGTTCCCCATCCAGAGTTCCTGGATGAGTTCGGCAATGTGATCAACGAGCCACTGCTGGTGATGCGATCGATGACGGTGGAAGATGCTCGTGATCAGCTTGATGCCCTTTATGAAGCTTCTCCGGGGCCAAGCAATTTAAACAACCTGAATGGCGAGTCTCGTGAAGAGCCGTAAGGGTGATGTCTTGGCTAGACCGGGTTGTGCGAACTTGGGATGGTGCGGGCGATCGCCTGCGGCAACTCATTCCAGTGGAGCAGGCTGCACAAACCCTGATTCAGTGGTTTAGTGTGAGTGACGCTCAGGTCGCTGAGATTTTAGAAGCGATTCGAGCCGAACTGCCTACGACAGAAGCCCTGTTGTTAGGTAAACCGCAAGCTGGGAAAAGCTCGATTGTCCGAGGGTTAACGGGTGTTCTGCAGAAATTGTGGGGCAGGGATTTCGTCCCCATACGCAGCATACTGAGCGCTATGCTTACCCCACTAGCGACCTACCGTTGCTCATTTTTACAGACACCGTTGGGCTGGGTGATGTTGATCAAGATACTCAGGCGATCATTCAAGAGTTGCTGGGCGAGCTAGAGGGAGAAAGCCGTCGTGCCAGAGTGCTACTGTTGACGGTCAAAATCAATGACTTTGCGACAGATACGCTGCGTCAAATTGTTCAACAGCTCCGCAAACAGCACCCAGAAATCCCTTGTTTGCTGGTGGTCACGTCTCTGCATGAAGTCTATCCTGCCAATACAACGGATCACCCTGCTTATCCACCGAGCTTTGAAGCGGTGCAACGAGTATTCACTGCCAATCAGGAAACGTTTACAGGATTCTACGATGCGGCGGTGCTGATTGACTTCACCCTGGAAGAGGATGGTTATGATCCAGTCTTCTACGGCTTGGAGGCGTTCCGAGATGCCCTGGCAGCACTCTTGCCGGAAGCCGAAGCCCGTGCCATCCATCAACTGTTAGAGGAAGGCACCGGACAACGGATTGGAAATCTGTATCGAGATGTCGGACGCCGTTACATTCTGCCGTTTGCGGTTATGTCTGCGACCGTAGCGGCCGTCCCATTACCCTTTGCGACAATGCCAGTGCTGACCGCGCTCCAGGTTTCGCTGGTGGGACTGCTGGGACAACTCTATGGACAAACGCTGACACCTTCGCAGGCGGGTGGAGTGGTGAGCGCGATCGCGGGCGGGTTTTTGGCTCAGGCGATCGGGCGTGAACTGATCAAATTCGTGCCTGGGTTTGGCAGTGTGATTGCCGCTTCGTGGGCGGCTGCCTACACCTGGGCCTTGGGCGAAGCGACCTGCGTCTACTTTGGTGATCTGATGGGCGGCAAGAAACCCGATCCAAAACGAATTCAGAACGTGATGAAGGAATCGTTTGCAGCGGCGAAGGAACGATTTAAGACCATCAAGAACTAGGCATATTGAAAAAGGTCGCAATTGCTCACTGCAAGCTCGCTCGTTACCAACCTCCAGGTTGGTAACGCCATCCTAGAAGCTCTAGCTTCGGGTCGGATTCGGGAAGCCAGAGCTTCCGTAAACGGGTTCCTAAGTTGGAGCTTAGGAACCAGGGGAAAACGAGGGCAAGAATTGGATGCGGAGCCAGCTAATTAAACTCAGCGAGGCTGTCACCAACCCCGCTGGTCTCCAAAACCGGACGTGAATCGTTTCGATTCATCCGGCTCCTCAATAGTTTGGTAGTTTTCATCTACACCTCATCGGCTATCATTAGCAGATTTTACGTCGTGACAATGGCGATGGAGGAGCTGGAGATTGTTGATTTCATCCTTTCCGCCTTGAGCGCGCGGGATGAGATGGTCGATTTCCAGCAAATCACTGTCCTTAAAGAACAGATGGCAGACGGCGCATTTCCCTTGTTGTCGTTTCAGCAAGCGAGCAACGCGCTGATTGACTTGAGGATGTCGTCCCATGCGGGTACTCCAGTAAATCCAGTCGGCATCAAACACCGAACGCTGACCTTGAACCTTAATATGCCGCTGAATCGCGGTGTGACTATGTCTTGCTAGGCGTTGGATACCCTCCGGCGTGGATGCAGCAAACGTCCATCCTTCACCTCGGTCAATCAGCCAATACCGATGGGCAATCCAGTGTTGACATTTACGAGGATGGCGATGGGTCGCCCAGTTTTTCAACTGAAGATATAACCAGTTATCCAGCCCTTGGTAGGCGTGAGAACTGACTCCGGTCGAGAAGTAGTTCGACCATCCGATGACCACCGGGTTGAGGGCATCAATCAATTGAGATTGAGTGGCTGCCTGGTGACGTTGGAGGATCTGCTTTAACTTCTGTTGATGACGTTGGATACTGGTTTGACTCGGTTGAATCAGGGTTTTGAAGCCCAGCGGAGTGCCGTAGGCATTGTGTGCCGTGTGATGTATGCCTGCTGGAAATTGGCGCACGGTGAAACCCCAGAAATTGAATCCCACATTTTCCTCGTGCGGATGCAACGTGTGGGTGATTCGAGTTTTCTCTGGATGTAGGGTGAGACCCATTTGCGCCAGCCATTCCACCAGAATTTGTTGGCACTGCTGCACAATGGCTAAGTCGGCGTGGAGCACCACAAAATCATCCGCATAACGAATCAGATGGGGCGGTTGGATATGCCCTTTCATTTGAGCATCCCAGGTTTTGGGAAATGCTTGTTTGATGCGGGTTTCCATGCCATGTAGGGCAATATTTGCCAGTAATGGCGATAGTACACCCCCTTGAGGTGTTCCAGTGATTGTCGCAAACCATTGTCCTTGATCCCATACCCCTGACTTCAGCCACGCCCTGATTTGGCGGCGTAGTGTCGCAAAGGTGTTGATCTTGGCTAACAGCGCATCTTGATCAATTTGGTCGAAACACTTCGAGATATCTGCATCGAGCACATATTTGGCTTTCAGAAATATGCCGTTGTATATCGCTTCAATTGCATCATGACAACCCCGTCCGGGTCGGAACCCGTAGGAGTTTGGTTCAAAGCGGGCTTCCCATTCTGGCTCTAGAGCCGATTTAACCAGCGCTTGTAGGGCGCGGTCGGCAAGTGTGGGAATTCCAAGCGGGCGCTTTTCCGCTTTGCCTCCGGGTTTAGGTATCCAAACTCGGCGCGTCGGTTTTGCCCGTCCAGAGAGTCTCAGTTGACCAACCAGTCGAAGTCGTTGTTCGGGGATGAGTGACTTGATACCATCCACCCCTGCCGTTTGCTTGCCCTGATTATCTTGACTCACCCGTCTGACCGCTAGACTCTTGGCTGACCATGACCGGATTAACGTTTTCTGGAGTCGCCGGACTGCCTTGACATCACCACGATGTGAGGCTTTGAATAGGCGCGTTTGCAGCTTAAAAACTCTCCGCTCTAGCTTTCGCCAAGGGATTGTTCTCCATTCCCTCATCAGTTTCGTCAACTGTGCTTTAGACTTATTGACTGCTACTTGTACCCATTCATTCCAAACTATCGGGTCTACGTCAGCATATCCCAGACATTACTCTAGGCTTTGGCTTCTTAGACCATCTTGCTCACTCATGGCTTGCGGTTGGCACCTACTCAGGGCATCGACCTTCCCAAAGAGCCATTAAGGAGTTACTTCGTTCCGAATCACCGTTCTTGAATCTTTAGGATGCTGCTTTCTGCCGGGTTTAGTGAGTGTGCATACAGGTCGTGAACGTAAACGCCTGCCCCAATATCCTTTGCCTTTTGGCTCCAGCCTATCAGCCTAATTTAGCTGGGTTGATCTGACGACAGTTCAGACACAGCTTCGCTTTCGCTATCCATCGATTCATGCTCAACATCCACCGGATGAGGCTTCCAGTTTATTGCCTTTTCACCCCGCTTTACGGTTTGAGAACCAGTCGCTCCGTAGGGGTGATGCTGTTACTCCTTGCACTTGGAGAGAGGGTCTTGCACCCTCACGATGATTCAGTTGTCGAGGTTCTATCCTCGCCATCCGTCCCTGAGGACAATGCCTCATTTAGGATGAACGAATCGCACACGTTCCCCTTCACCCGCTACAAATAACCTTGATTTCTAACCGATAGACTCCCAATGGTCGGTGTGCATTGGGATTATGGGGGGACGAGGGAGGAAACGAGTAGTACACTTGCTTCCAGAACTCGGAGGGGGCGAGTGACGACTTTGCATTTGGGTGACACCCGATGTCTATAACAATATTGCACGCACTC
>JAAUSG010000053.1 GCA_012034055.1 Leptolyngbyaceae cyanobacterium RU_5_1
ATTAAGGGGGATTTAGGGGGATCTGCACGCTTTGCTACCAACAGTAGGACTTTTAAAACATCCTCTAAGGTTGGTGACTATCGGATTGACATTCTATTGCTTGCGTCGCACAACTCTCTGCTTCATCTAACTGTTCAAGATCCCGAAAGGCTGCACCTCTCGTTACCCATAGAGCTGATTTCAGATCAGATTCTTGTATTTTGTTCCAGTTCACATTTTCTGTGGCTTTTAGCGCTCTTTCAGGTTCATCAGCTTTGCGCCAGTTACTGCTTGCACTGGGTAAATTCCATCTATTTCCAGTTCGTTTATATTCTTTTTCGTAAAAAATTGCTTCTAATCTGTAGTAGGCGATCGCTATCTTTCCATGTCGGGAAAGACGACCTTCTTCAATGAGCTGAATGATTTGTTTAGGGTCGAGTCGTTCCTCTCGCTCAAGCTTGAGCATAATTTCATAAAATGGATCGATCGCTAATTGACCCACAATTTGATATTTAGTTTTTAATGCCCTGAAGTGGATCTGTTTGGTAATTTCTAATGTTTCAACAAGTCCTTGTTCTGACAACCACTGAATGTCCTCTTCGGATACTTGAGACGCTGCATTGTCAATCGAACCTTCCAAATTACTAAGAATTGAAAACAGATAACTGGAAGGATCTAGGCTTTGATACTGAGTCGCTTTATATTTTTCTTTGAGTTTCGCAAAAGATTTTCTATTGTTATACTCTTGATAAATCCTAATTAGCTCACTCAGGTTTTGCTGTTTCAACCATTTACGTTCACGTGGATATAAATCTTCTTCTGAGTCTAATTTTTTCAAAATGGAATAGAGGCAACTAGAAATAGAAGTCTCTGGGTGAGACTCAAGCTTATATTTAGACTTTAGTATTAAAAATTCAAGCTCAACTTTTCTTTCATCCTCCTGTTGCCAATAAATTTCTAGAGTTTCTTCAAACTCTAATTCTAAAAGCCAATCAGCTTCAGAGTCAGATAGTTGCTCTCTTACTTCAAGCTTTTTCAGAATTGAATAAAGAGGCTCTTCAGGAAACCGATTTAGATGTTTAGTTGCCTTGTAGTCAACTTTTAGCCTTGAAAATTCAGGATATCCTGAATCAAAATAACTGTGTCTACAAGACCATAATTATCTAGTAATTCAAGTTCTAAATCAGTAAGGATATATCCAGCATCTACTTTCCAAAGTATTGAATAGACTGGGCTAGCAATTGAAAGCTCTAACTCTTTCGGAATATAGTATTTAATGCGCAGTTTCAGGAATTCAGCTTCTAGCCTCTTCTTGTCTTCTGCCTGGTATTGCTGTAGAGAAATGATTTCAACAGTTCCGAAAAGGCGATTTTCTTCTAGCCATTGAAACTCTGAATTCGTAACCTGAATGCCCAGGTCGGCTTTTCTCAGGATCAAATATAGAAAACTATCAAACGCAGCACTTTTATACTGACCTACTTGATATTTCTCTTGAAGAGCAGCAAAGTGCCTTTTCTGTAACTCACTATTATTCATGCCTGATTATGATAGCGGTCGCGATCGCTTAAGCCTATCCTATCCACTACATAATCAAGTGGCTATAGGCTGTCAGTGGAAGAGATATCAAAGACTTGAGTGAGCTGACAGTTGCAGACAGATGGAGTGCGATCGCCCATAATGGACTGGTTCTCCCTAATCCCCAGCCCCTAGCCCCTGGCCCCCTCGTATGTCCGGCAACTTCGAGAAAGACAGCATTGACTGGCAGCTTTATCAACTGCAACAGCGCATGAGTGAATGGTTCGATCGCTTGTTTCAGCCAAATGGTAACGCTCGTCCATCCGACTGGTCGCTTCCAGACTGGGTGTTGCGATCGCTCTTCTGGGTCATCGTTGTCATGATGGCGGTATGGATTGTTTGGCAGCTCTACCGGTTGCTGAGTCCTTATCTTGGCAGAGACTGGCTGCCAGGACGGGGGCAGAAAGCTGAATCACAACAGCAACCAGCGGAAAAACTGACGGTGGCGCAATGGCTACAGCGATCGCGGGCCCTCGCCCAACAGGGTAACTACCGTGAAGCATGTCGGGCGCTTTATATGGCAACGATTCAAAAATTAGACGATCGCGAACTGATTCCCAATCAACTCAGCCGTACCGATGGCGAATATCTCCGGATTCTGCAAACCTTGCCCAATCCGCGTCCCTATCAGGTGTTAATCCGTACTCACGAGCGGCTCTGCTTTAGCAATACGGAGATTTCTGAGGACACCTTTAACCATTGCGAACAGGCATACCGGGAGATTGAGGCGGTATGAGTCAGTTGTCACCCCGCCGGATTTACCTATTGGCGGCAATCTCATTAGCAGCTC
This sequence comes from Leptolyngbyaceae cyanobacterium RU_5_1, assembly GCA_012034055.1. Classification (GTDB taxonomy): domain Bacteria; phylum Cyanobacteriota; class Cyanobacteriia; order Leptolyngbyales; family Leptolyngbyaceae; genus JAAUSG01. Next base: position 2,345 of record JAAUSG010000053.1, read on the forward strand.
TGATCCTGTTCACCCTGCTCATGGCTCCTACGGGGGATAGGATTCGCCGAGGTTCCACCTATAGCCGCTCCCCCAGTGGTTATGGTGCCTGGTATGCCTTCATGCAGGAGCGAGGTACACCTGTGCAGCGTTGGCAAAAACCAATAGACGTTCTAGTCTATCCAGACGGTCAAGACGCTAAGGCGTATCAATTCGCTCGTCCCCAAACACCGATCACCTTAGTGCAGATTGCGCCTGATGTGAAGCCACCCTACCCCAATTCTCCTGACGAGGCATGGATCAAGACGGGTAACGTGCTGGTGCTACTAGGCGTCAAAACGCGGGTGACGGACGCCCCCTTCACTACTGATTTAGACAGCGCGTCGGGCAAGGTACGAATTGAAACCAGCCGTCGATCCAACGCTGACCAGATTACCCCGCCATTGAAGGACTCGTTTGGCGCGATCGTTTGGCAGAAAACCTTGGGTAAAGGACGCCTGATCTACGCCTCCACTCCCTACCTGGCCGCTAATGCCTATCAGGATTTCCGAGCAAACTATGAGTTTTTGGCAAAGCTGGTCACGGAACCGGGCCATCCGGTTTGGATAGACGAGTACCTGCATGGCTACGCAGATCCTGTAACTGCCACCAAAGATGGCAAAGTGGTGAGGCAGGAGGAGCCAGACCTGCTGGCTTATTTGATGAAAACGCCGCTGTCACTTGTGGTAATCCAAACCGCCATCATTTTGCTGGTGCTAATTTGGGGGCAAAACCGTCGTTTGGGACCGTTTGAAACCCTGGCAACTCCGGCAGTAGACAACAGCGAGGCCTATATTCAAGCGATGGCAGGCGTCTTGCACAAGGCAGGCTGTAGTGAGTTTGTGCTAGATGTGGTTGGCAAAGCTGAACAGCTTGCAATCCAAAAGGCACTGGGATTGGGAAACTCGCCATTGCCGCTAGATGAACTCGCGATCGCGTGGGAGCAGCAAACCGGGCGATCGCCGGAAGAACTCCAGTCTGTGCTTCGATCCGCCGCCCGCCAACGACGAATGAGCGAATCAGACTTGCTAAGGTGGGTGGATACTGTTCAAACAGTACGACGGCATTTGCCTGGCACCTAACCCTAACCTCCACGGAGTCCCCCAACCATGACTGAACTCAACACCACCTGCGATCGCCTCTCCGACGCACTCAGCCAGATTGTGGTGGGACAGTCGTCGCTGGTGCAACAGTTGATGGTGGCGCTGTTGGCGGGTGGGCATGTGATTTTGGAAGGGGTGCCAGGGACAGGTAAAACGCTGACGGTAAAAGCGATCGCCCAACTGATCCAGGCAGAATTTCGTCGCATTCAGCTCACTCCCGACATCCTCCCCTCTGATATTCTCGGCACCAACATCTTTGACCTCAACACCCGTAGTTTCCTGCTCAAAAAAGGTCCAATTTTTACTCAGGTGCTGCTGGCAGATGAGGTGAACCGCACGCCGCCTAAAACCCAAGCCGCGCTACTGGAGGCAATGGAAGAGCAGCAGGTGACGCTGGATGGACAAAGCCTGCCACTGTCTGAGCTGTTCTGGGTAATTGCAACCCAGAATTCTCTGGAGTTTGAGGGCACCTATCCTTGCCAGAGGCGCAGCTCGATCGCTTCCTGTTCAAGCTAATCGTGGACTATCCAGACCCCAAGGCAGAACGGCAAATGTTGCTCAACAGTCAGGCAGGGCTGCAAACGAAGCGGTTGGATCTGACCAGGCTGCAGCCGATCATGTCGGTTGAGCAAATTCTGGCGGCACGACAGGCCATTCGCGGTGTGAAGCTATCCGATGCGCTGGTGGATTATTTGTTGGGATTGGTGCAGCGATCGCGCCAACACCCCGACCTGGATCTGGGAGCCTCTCCCCGTGCCGCTGTCGCTTGGCTCCAAGCCAGCAAGGCCAATGCGTGGCTCTCCAGTCGTGATTTTGTCACCCCCGATGACATCAAAGCCGTCGCTCCTGCTATCCTCCGCCATCGCCTGATCTTGCGACCAGAAGCCCAACTTGATGGACTTCAAATAGATGCCATAATCAGCTCTTTGCTGAGTCAAGTTCCCGTCCCGCGATAGTTCCTCTACCTTAGAGAATGCTTTGTAGCGATTTTCAACTGAGTGAGGTACATTCTCGTTGCGAAAGGTATCAGGTGTCAGATGTCAGGTTGTACTTCATTGAGATACGAACTGCTTTAAAGGTCGGTCAGTCCGCGAAAAAGCTTTCTCAGGATAAGCTGCAATTGCTGCAACAGCACCAAGAAAGCCCCATGTGTAAAGCTGACCCCAGTAACTTAACCGTACTTTGCTTCTAGCCTTTTCACAGCAATTTATTCAATTAGTGAGAACTACTGGCGATACTCTGATCGAGCAGCTACGTTTGGATCTTGATAACGGGCAGGTTCATCGCGACGTTTTTTGCCTGCTAAACCCGCTAAACCAAGTAGCCCCAGCAAGCCCAACCAACCCAAGTCGAAGCCATCGTCGTTGTCTTGAACCGTTGTCGTAGGTGAATCAGGAGCAGGCGCAGTTTGAGCAGAAACGGGAAGTGCCATTGGTAGAGCTGTTAAGCTCAACGACAAGGCACCCAAACCAACCAGTTTTGAGAGATTAGAAACTTTCATGACTACTGAATTCCTTCTCTGTAAAGTCTTTACCAACACAGAACTTTTGCAGAACAAAATTTTCTTGATCTGAAAACTTTGAATGTACTGCAATGAATCATCAAGACCGACCATTGACATAGACTAAATAGTGCTCTGATTACCCACTTGGCGATCGCCAACGTTACTACAGCGAATGGGCTGTAATTTGTTATAAGCAATATGTAAATGGTCTATTTCTAAAGCTTATCGAGCTACTATCTGATTTGAATCACCCCTTAGCTAGAGCCTTAAAACAAAACGGATTTGACTGAAGGGGTAAGCTAAATGGTCGCGTTTCACTCGTTATAGCAACACTGTAAAACAAAGAACTAACCCTAAGTTTTAGTCCTGGTACAACTTCAGCTAGATGAAAAAGTTTTAGCTCCATAGTTATCGTTGATACGAATCCACTAACACTCTCTAGATTCTTTCAAATATCTAAGCGAAGCGGAAGTAGCGAGAGACAAGCTTTCTTCTTAATGCTTACGGATTGAAATGAACAAGACACAATGGAGTACTACTATGAACAATTTGATTCTTGGCGCGATCTCTAGCACTATTTCTTTTGCGAAGTCTCTTCGATTGAGACAATTTTTTGTTGCCGCACTGGCATGCTTCTTTCTACTAACAAGCACAGCTTGCAGCTCAGGTGTAACTCGTGCTTCTAACTCAAGTGCTTACAACAGTGCAGATAATGCAGGTCGTTACGATAGAGTAGCTGAACCCCAGAAGGAGCTTTACAAGCCCGTTCAACCTCGCAAAGGCGGTATAAACATGTACAGCGATGATCCCAAATATGATGCCGACGGTACAAAGTCAGAAGCCAGAGATCTAATTAAGCGGGTTGAGCAGAATATTCAAACTAAAGGAGCACGAAATCCAGGAGATATTGTTGAAAACGTTCGAGACCGCAACCCTTTAGGTGAAAAAGCTCGTGATTTTTCAAGAAACATAGGCAATCTTGGTGAAGAACTCAAAGAAAACATTACAGAAGGCTCTCAAAAAGGGTTCGTGAGCGTGAAGAAAAATATCGAAAGACTGGGCGAAAACGCACCTCGCGTCGTTGATGAGGCTCGGCAGAATGCTATGGGCGCTACCAAAGATGTTCGAGAAGGAGCTAAAGATGCTTCTCAAGGTTTCCAGCGGTTCGCTGATCGTGCTTCTAATGCAGCTCGAGACCAGGTGAAAGATACTGCTAACACAGTCCGCGATCGCGCTTAGTTCCTTTTCCCCTGTTCTTTTTTCAGTGGAGCAGGGGAAGTAATTGCGCTAATAGGACTTACGCAAACCTCGGAAGTTTTAACCAAGAATCAAACATTGTGAATAACATTGTGGCTTAGACCTCCGAGGTTTTGGTCAAAATACGTAAGTCCTAACTAAAAAATTGAGTTAATCGCTATGAGGTTCTTCAAATGACATCGAGTCAGCGTAGAGAAATTCTTCGAGGTATTCTTGCAGTTGCGATCATTATCGTAGGCATTACACACTTCATTAAGCCTGAAGAATACGCCAAAATTGTGCCGCCTCAACTTCCCTATCCCTTTGAGCTGGTTTATATTAGCGGCTTTTTTGAAATTTTAAGTGGTATTGGTTTACTAATTCCGTTTGTCAGCGTTGCAGCGGCGTGGGGACTAATTGCCTTATTTGTGGCAGTTTTTCCAGCAAATATTAATCAAGCGATTAACAGTATTCCAATTGAAGGGATTCCTCATCATCCAGTGCTTTATTGGGTCAGACTTCCCTTTCAAGCCGTTTTGATCGCTTGGGCTGGCTGGTATACCCAAAGACCTGAAACTCAACTGGGAGCCTCTAATTTTGTTGCACAAGTGGAATCACAAATTAACCGTTAAAATTGGCACGTTTACGAAGACCACGAACGCTGAAGTCTTGACACTGCTGCCTTTGACTTCAGCATTCATTTTCATTCTTCATCCTTTCGCTATACTTGCGCGATCGCTGCGCTCAAATCAGATACGGGGTTCAAAGCAGTCCACCGTCCCGAACAAACCAGGCAACTACAGGCAAAAGCTCTCGCAGCTGGAGTTGGTCGTTGAAAACTGGTGTTAGCGGTGCTGCTGATGGTAGAACTGTTTATTTCAGCAGTCACAGGAGACGTGGAGCTACTCGTGTCGGATGTCGTAGTTATTGCAGAGGTACTCGGATCAGATGCTTTAACGATGGTGGGTCGGGTTGCAGGTAGGGACGCCGTAACGCCGTAAATCGAATACCCGCTATCTGCCAACATCGCATAGTCAATCGTCGTTGGTCCTGAAACGTCGTAAAGCCATTGATAGGACATGATCGAATAAACTTGTGCAGCAGGGTGCCAATAGTCATACTCACCTGTGATTGGATTTGCCCCGTCTTGAGATTGCAGTGGAATGTCGTTCCCCCCATTGGCGGCTCTGGAATATCCACCCTGGAAGACGGCTGTTTGTGGAGTTGTCAAATCCTGTTGCAGATAGCTCACCCAGTTGAGTCCAACTAATCCCAAAGCATGTCCAATTTCATGGGCTACTACGTTGTATAGATATTCGTCTCCAACCGTGATATCGATCGTAATTTGTGCCACCCTCGGCATTAAGTCTGGTGAAGTGACCCAACCGCCAAAGTCATACTCCGGACCGCCAAATCCACCTGCTAACCCGTTGGAATTGAGCGAACCAACAAACACGACTAAATCATCCACATAGCGTTGCGTTGTAAACGTACTATCAGTGTAGTATCCATCGTTTCCAACCAGCTTGATTGAGCTATTTAACTGCAACTCTGTCCACTCATCTGCAATGCTTTCGGCCCAATCATTAGCAGCTTTCTGGGCAAGCGATCGGCGCTCAACTGTCCAAAACCCTAGATAGTCATTGCGGAAATCCAGGTCGATATTGAAGTGAGAGGAATCTGGAGTGTAAGTGTTGGCAATAGTTCCTAGATCGTAGACTCCGTTGAATATCAATCCATCCGTAAGCGTATAGTTGATGACGTTCCCCTGGTCGCGATTCGTACACACCCCATCTAGCTCTGCAATAAACGAGACAGTACGAGTCTGATGCCAGTCTTGAGGCGTAAATCTGATAGTTGTTTGGGTGCCATTTTGCACCGTCGCATCCGCATCGACCACCAGGAAATTCCCAGTAATAAACGTCAGCGTAACAGTTGAGGTTGGTGCCTGGGTCAGCCGAATCTGAAATGTTCCAGTATCTCCCTCCTTGCCGCTAAAAGATAAATGGCTAATGGCAACAGGGTCGACTGGAGGCTGAGTAACAGTCTGCCTTTGAGATGAGCAGTGGGTGTGGTCGAAGATCGGTTGAGAAGCAAGATTTTCCAATTCTTGCAAATTGGTGTGACCTGGGGTTGGTCGCCTGTATCGTTTAACACGATGCTGAAAGTTGATTGCGCTAAGAACGGCATCAAGGTAACTGGAGCTACCCGAAAGCCGCAGATGTGGGAATGCTAGCTCTTGTGCAATCCCTGCAAATACTTCTGGTTGCAGGAACGGATCGGACGATGCCACATCCAGCGTTGCATCCAGCCTTGATAACGGACGACCTGACCCAGTAAAGGCACCCTTGTAATCTGAAAACTTCATTGCCATACATAACACCCAAATGACAACCTACCCACCCATAACTCTGGTGAGCCTTGAAACGAAATTGATTGAATCCATTAAGACAATGAGTAAGACCGAAGTCTACAAAACACTGAACCGCTCAAAAGCTCTGTTCTTGACTGTTTGGTAAGGTATTGAATTTGTTATCGCATAATAGCGATGTAAAAAAAGTAACCTTGACAAACTCTTGATAAACATTAAAAGGGAGTAAAGAAGTTGACTAAATCGTCATAATAGGGACTCAGTAGAAGTGGTAGTAGAAATTCATAAACCAATTGAGACTGTGTTGACCGAAGAAGAAAACAATCCAGGGTTTAGATTAATAGCAGAGCATCAGCCTACTTGTCTATAGCTTTCGCTAGTTGATTTGCATGTTTCTCTAAATCTTCATTAAAACTTCCTAAGTTCTAAATTTTAGACTACTTGTTCGGACTAAGTAATTTCTCGCAACTTTATTCAGTGTTTTTGATGCAATCCTAGTGAATAGGCTGGAGTCGCAAATGACGCATAGTACAAATGGGTGTGCCAGGAGTTGAGCTTGGATGCTCTTTTAGTCTTTCTTGCAAATGTCAAATTTTAGATTTGGGTCATTGATAGATTTACACCTTATCCACGTTCAGACCTGGAGTTTTTCTTAAGTGAAACTACAGATTCCGAGCTGAACGTGGTTTATTACAACTATCAATGTCTGCAAGAAGTCTGTGGGTGGATAACGTATAAACTCTGAAAATCTCCACAACGTATGCTAAGTAAAATATTCGGGAGCCGCTACCAAATTACGGGGCATCTAGGGGGGGGTGGGTTTGGACAGACTTATTTAGCAGAAGATTTGCATTTGCCTGGTAGACCAACGTGTGTGGTTAAACAGCTCAAGCCGAAAATGACGGATCCGGAGTCACTTCAGGCGGCGAGACGACTGTTTGATACGGAGGCAGAGGTTTTATACAGCCTGGGTGATCATGATCAAATTCCCAGGCTGTTTGCTCACTTTGAAGAGAATCAAGATTTCTTTTTAGTTCAAGAGTTTATTGATGGAGAGGTTTTTAGCCAGGAGTTGCTGACGTGCCAGCAGTTTACCGAAGCTGAAGTGGTTTGTCTGCTGCAAGATATTTTGACGGTTCTGGAGTTTGTCCATCAGCAACAGGTTGTTCATCGGGATATCAAGCCCTCCAATCTAATTCGGCGCGGTAGCGATCGCCGCTTTGTGCTGATTGACTTTGGTGCGGTCAAACAGATTGGGATGCGAGATAGCATTCACGAGCAGGCAACGATGACCGTTGCCGTGGGGTCATCCGGCTATATGCCGAATGAACAATTGGCCGGAATGCCGCGCTTTGCCAGTGATGTGTATGCGGTTGGCGTGTTAGCCATTCAGTGTCTGACTGGTATTTACCCGAAACGACTTCCAGAAGATTCGAGAACTAGCGAAATTCGCTGGCGCGATCGCGCGATGGTGGGTCCAGAGCTGGCTGGAATTCTGGATAAGATGGTGCGTTACGACTTTCGGCAACGCTATCCCACGGCAAAAGAGGCATTGGCAGCCGTGCGATCGCTGACTGGAATTACGTCTGTGAGCGTGCTCCTGGCTGAACAAAAACACATCAGTGTGGATGTGCTGTTGGTTTGGGTTGAGCGTGCGGATGAGCTGTTTCAGCAGCAACGCTATCGAGACGCGGTGAGTGCCTACGATCAGGTAATTCAGGCAAATCCTAATCATTATCTGGCCTGGTTCAAGCGGGGAATTACGTTAGAGAATTTGCAGTGTTATGAGGACGCGGCGGCGTCCTACGATCGCGTCCTGCAGCTGCAACCCGAAGACTATCTGGCCTGGTATCGGTGGGGGAATATACTGGAGCAATTGCAGCGTTATCCGGACGCTCTGCGCGCCTATGAACAGGTTGTGCAACTTCAGACTGAGAACTATTGGGCCTGGCACGATCTCGGCAAGGTGTTGGAGAACCTGCAGCGCCAGGAAGAAGCGGTGGCGTCCTACGACCGGGCAGTGCAGCTCAAACCCGACTTTCAACTGGCTGTGGACAGCCGCAAACGGTTGCTCAGTCAGCTTAAGCAGGTGGATACACTCTATCACTTGCAACACTATGATGAAGCGCTGGCATCCTGCGATCGCGCGATTCAACAAAACCCCGATGATGCACTGACCTGGTTCATGCGGGGGATGGCGTTGGAGAATCTGAAGCGCCACGAAGAAGCGGTGACAGCCTATCAGCGGGTGGTGGAAATTCAGCCAGAGGATCACCTGGCCTGGTTTAAGCAGGCAACCCTTTTGGATTTGCTGCAACGGTCCAGGGAAGCCCTGATTGCCTATCAACGAGTGGTGCAACTGAAACCTGACCACGTCTGGGCCTGGCACGATCGCGGCAAACTGCTGGAAAACCTGGGGCGGTATGAGGAGCGATCGCCTGTTACGACCGGGCCGTTCAAGTTAAACCCGATTGTCAAGCCGCGGTCAACGGTCGCACTCGTCTGCTAAAACAAATCCATCAATCTCTGCTAGCACCCACTGCTGGACAAGCGGCGGATGAAACAGACTTTCTGTCCACGGGTGACGAGCAACCGCTCCGGAATACACACCCGGCAACCGGGCAGGTAACCCTGCAGGACTACCAGCACCGTCTACCGTCTACGTGGGCTGTAGACTCCCTGAGCGAGGATGAGGAAACGTCGATCAGTCAGTCCGCTTCTATCGAGAAAACGGGGATTCTTTTGGGCGATCGCGAAGAGGACGAAACCGTAATTGCCATCCCCAGCCGACCCAACAGCCGTGGGACGAAGCTGCCTCATCGAACCGCTCCCATACCCAGAACTGATTACTACACGAAGTGGTTTGAACAGGGTCGGGACCTGGAAAAATCGCAACGGTACGCCGAAGCGTTGCAAGCGTTTGACCAGGCGATCCAATTGTGTTCCAATGATCCGGCGGTTTGGCGAAGTCGGGGCAGCGTTCTCTACATCCTGGGACACAACGAACAAGCCGTTGCATCGTATAAACGGGCAAGTCAGCTCAAGGGGGACAGCGCCGAGATTTGGTACGGCTTGGGAGGCTGCTTGATTCGACTGAGAAAATATGAGGAGGCGATCGCCGCCTTTGATCGCGCCATTGAGCTGCAGCCCAAGCATCCAATCCCCTGGTATTGGCGGGGTCGGGCACTATTTGAGCTGCAACAGTACTCAGATGCACTGCAATCCTTTGAACAGGCGATCGCGCTCAAACCTGATTTTCACCCCGCGATCGCCGACTGCAAACGCGCTCAACTGCGACTGGAGAAGCTTGAACAGCAGAATGTTGCGGTATGAAAGTGGATGGTGAATAGTGAATAGAAAATTTGGCGTTGCTGAAGTTCCAAATCATCCGGCTTTTCAGCAATGTCCCCCGTAGAGAGAATTGTCGGGACACAACCGACATTAACCCTACTGATTCCAAGGAATCCTTTCTATGAAAGCTGTTTCCACTGCTGTGTTTGCGACTCTCGCTACCTTGAGCCTCGTGCCCACTGGGGTGATCGCCAACCCTGTCCTCCCGACACTTCAACCCCGCCCGGACGCGCTCTCCAAACCGATGATCAAGATACCCCAGATGTTACCAGTTACGACGGTTAACGGCAAAATCAGCAACAACGGAGGTCAGCCCAACTTCGACTGCCAGCAAATCAAACTCTACGCCGCTATTTCCAGTTACATCTACAGGTAGCGAAGGTTTCGTCAACACCACATACAAAAAAATTGGTGGTTCAGCAATTGTTTCTGGCGGAAGCGCAACCGCTGGCTGTACCTATTCCCTGAGCCTCAGTAACCAAGCCCTGAACCAACCCATTCATCTGGTGGCGATCGCCCCACAAACCTGGACCATACCAGCCCATTTTGTTGAGGTATCACCCACGGGGTGGACGAATCCTTTGCAAGTTGAGGCGGGACAAACGGTTGAAGGCAAGGACTTTCAAATCTACGCCGACACCACGGTGATCAGGTAATCGTAGGGTGGCACTGGTAAATGGGGCGTTAGTCATTGACAGGATGAATCAGACCGATTTAATCAGATTAATCAGCCTGAATTCATCCCTGAATTTACCAACGCGAAAATTTGGCTTGTCCCTATCCACTATCCACTATCCACTCATCTCCTCATCTCCATCCACTTTCCCCCAGCACGCAATCGGCAGGATGAGACGATACAATCGATAGAATCGTTACGGAATGTTTCTGTCGGTTTCTATGCCTAAGCCCCGCAACGGATCGGATCGTTCAGCATCTCAGGCGCAAAACGGTCATCATGCCCATCCATCCATCCAGCAAAACACGATCCGAATTCGGGGAGCACGCCAACATAACCTGAAGAATATTGACCTGGAATTGCCGCGCGATCGCCTGATCGTTTTCACCGGGGTTTCCGGTTCCGGCAAATCCTCCCTGGCCTTCGACACCATTTTTGCAGAAGGGCAGCGTCGCTATGTGGAATCGCTGAGCGCCTATGCCCGCCAGTTTTTGGGGCAGGTGGATAAACCGGATGTAGACGCGATCGAGGGCTTGAGTCCGGCTATTTCCATCGACCAAAAATCCACATCCCACAACCCCCGCTCCACGGTTGGCACCGTCACCGAGATTTACGACTACCTGCGCCTGCTGTTTGGACGCGCCGGTGAACCCCATTGTCCCCACTGCGATCGCTCAATCAAACCTCAAACCATTGACCAGATGAGCGATCGCGTCATGGAACTGCCCAATCGCACCCGGTTCCAAATCCTGGCTCCCGTCGTGCGTGGCAAAAAAGGCACCCACAAAAAGCTACTCTCCAGCCTCAGCGCCGAAGGGTTTGTCCGTGTGCGTATCGACGGCGAAGTACGAGAACTGAGCGACTCGATCGAACTGGACAAAAACCAGAGCCACACGATTGAAATCGTCGTTGATCGATTAATCAAAAAACCAGGTCTCGAAGAACGCTTGATTGACTCCCTTTCCACCTGTCTCAGGCATTCGGGTGGGATTGCCGTGATTGATATTTTGAGTGAGGAGTCAGGAGCCAGGAGTCAGGAGTCAGGAAAAGTTGTCGAAATGCCTACCGGGCGAACCCTTAAAGCAGCGGAAAAAGGTGGTAATTATGGTGACGCTGCGACTCCTGAAACCGCACCCACCACTCCTGGTATAGACGCGATTAATCGCGTCTATACGCCGCTTGTCTTCTCCGAAAACTTTGCCTGCCCTGAACACGGCGCGGTAATGGAAGAACTTTCGCCCCGGTTGTTCTCCTTTAACTCGCCGTATGGGGCCTGTCCGGCCTGCCACGGGTTAGGCAGTCATCACAAATTCACGGCGGAGTTGGTGGTGCCCAATCCGGAGTTACCGGTCTATGCCGCGATCGCGCCCTGGTCTGACAAAGACAACACCTACTACCTGTCTCTGCTCTGCAGCGTTGCCAGTGCCTTTGGATTCGACATCCAAACGCCGTGGAACCAGTTGACCAAGGAGCAGCAGCATGTGCTCTTACAGGGTTCTGAAGACCCGATCTGGATTGAGGTCGATTCTCGCTATCGGGAAAGCAAAGGCTACCACCGTCGCTATGAGGGTGCGTTGCCGATGCTGGAGCGGCAGTATCAAGAAGCGGGTTCAGATGTCTACAAACAAAAGCTGGAACAATATCTTGTCGATCAGCCCTGCGAAGTCTGTGGCGGCAAGCGCTTGAAGCCAGAAGCGCTGGCGGTTCGGCTGGGACAGTATCACCTCACAGATTTATCTGGCGTGTCGATTCGGGAATGCCTGAATCGAGTCAATGATATGCAGTTGAGCCAACGTCAGGCTCAGATTGGTGACCTCGTGCTGCGCGAGATCAAAGCCCGACTGCAGTTTCTGCTGGATGTAGGCCTGGATTATCTAACCCTCGATCGCCCAGCTATGACCCTTTCTGGTGGGGAGGCCCAGCGGATTCGGTTGGCAACCCAAATCGGGTCGGGTCTGACCGGGGTGCTGTACGTGCTCGATGAACCCAGTATTGGACTGCACCAGCGGGACAACTCGCGCTTGCTGAAAACCCTGACCCGGCTACGTGATCTGGGCAATACGCTGATCGTGGTCGAGCATGACGAGGAAACGATTCGAGCCGCCGATCATTTAGTCGATGTTGGACCCGGAGCAGGAGTCCACGGCGGGACGATCGTCGCTCAGGGCAACTTAGAAACATTGCTGAATGCTCCTGACTCGTTGACTGGAGCGTATTTGTCTAGACGCCGAGTGATTGCAACTCCCGGGGAACGGCGACCAGGCAATGGGCGATCGCTGCGCATCCGCAATGCTGATCGCAACAACCTGAAAGACATTAATGTGGAAATTCCCCTCGGTAAGCTAGTGTGCGTCACCGGTGTCTCCGGCTCCGGCAAATCCACCCTGATCAATGAATTACTCTATCCTGCATTGCAGCATCACTTTGGCAGCAAAGTTCCCTTCCCCAAGGACATGGACGGCATTGATGGACTGAACGCGCTCGACAAAGTGATTGTGATTGACCAGTCGCCGATCGGTCGCACCCCCCGTTCTAACCCCGCCACTTACACTGGCGTGTTCGATGTGATTCGAGATGTGTTTGCTGGCACGATTGAGGCGAAAGCAAGAGGCTACAAACCAGGACAGTTCTCCTTCAACGTCAAAGGCGGACGCTGCGAAGCCTGTGCAGGTCAGGGCGTCAACGTGATTGAAATGAACTTCCTGCCAGATGTGTATGTGCAGTGCGAAGTGTGCAAAGGGGCCCGCTACAATCGGGAAACGCTACAGGTGAAGTTCAAAGGTGAGTCGATCGCCGATGTGTTGAACATGACCGTTGAGGAAGCGTTGGAGTTTGGCAAAAATATTCCGCAAGCGGCGAATCGTCTGCAAACGTTGTCAGATGTGGGATTGGGCTATATGCGATTGGGACAAACGGCACCGACGCTATCCGGGGGTGAAGCGCAACGGGTGAAGCTGGCAACCGAACTGTCGCGTCGCGCCACAGGTAAGACTCTCTATCTGATTGATGAGCCGACCACGGGCCTCTCCTTCTACGACGTTCACAAACTGCTGGACGTAATGCAGCGATTGGTAGACAAGGGCAACTCGATTCTGGTAATTGAACACAATCTGGATGTGATCCGTTGCTCTGATTGGGTGATTGATTTGGGTCCCGAAGGCGGCGATCGCGGTGGAGAAGTGATCGCGATCGGCACGCCTGAAGAGGTCGCCGAAAACCCCAACTCCTACACCGGTCAATACCTGAAGCAGGTGCTGAACCACTATCCATCGATCCCTGTTACAGCATGAGGCATAATCGAAGCAAACCCCTGCTGGAGGTTACACAGAGCCATGATCATCACACCAATCGCTTCAGACCAATCTAAAAGCGTTTCCTTAGAGGAGTTTGTACTGAACCCACCCGCTCATATGGAGTGGGTAGACGGGCAACTTGTGGAGAAAGACGGCATGACATTGAAGACCGGTCGAGTTCAATCAAAGCTAGGTTTCTACTGGAGAGCTTATCAGAATGACCAAAACCTTGGTGGAGAGGTTTACACCGAACCTCCCTGTCGTACTCGTAAACAAGTTCGTCGTCCTGATCTGGCTTACCTGACCCCTGAACTCCTGGCTCAGTTCGGTGAACCCAACGTGCTACCCCAAAGCTTTCCGTTGATTGCCGAGATTATTTCTCCAACTGACTATGCTGAAGATGTGTTTAGCAAAGCGAATGAGTATTTGGAATCGGGTGGTCAGGAAGTTTGGCTCGTGTTGCCAGACAGCCAGTGGATTATTGTGATGACTCAGCACGGGCGATCGCTATTCACCCATGGCGAAACGGCCAACACTCATAGGGTTCTTCCGGGTTTTAGCGTTACGGTTGACGAATTACTGGGTTAAAGTCTCGATCTTGATGCAGAACGGTTTCAGCGTATTTATAGGGGGTAATGTTTTGCATCTGAGAAACAAAATACAACGGTTGCTGTTGGGAATCCCGCACCAGCGACGTACTTAACAAAATCCAAACCGTTTGTCCGTCTTTATGGAAATATCGCTTTTCGGTTTGATAGTGAGAGATTTCTCCCGCCAGCAGTTTATGTAAATGGTTCACGTTTTCGTTGAGGTCAGCGGGGTGAGTAATGTCGTGAAACCTCATTCCCAGTAGTTCTGATTCAGCATAGCCAAGCATCTGGCATAAAGACGTATTCACCTCCAGGAATTGCCCCTCTGGGGAAACAATACTCATCCCAATGGCAGCCCGATCAAATGCTGCCCTGAAGCACATCTCACTCTGACGCATAGACTCTTCCGCCTGTTTGCGACTGGTAATGTCGAGTGTGGTGCCAACCAGGCGAACAACCTGTCCGGCTTGATTGAAAATTGGCTTACCCCGGTTCTCGATGTAGCGAAGTGAGCCGTCGGAACGAAACACGCGCAGATCAACTCTGAACGGTTTTCCTTCAGAAATTGCTTGTTCGATCAGTTGGCGAAACGTGCCGCGATCGTCGGGATGCACAATTTGCTCAAGGGTTTCTGAGAAGCTGGGTTCAGGTTCCCCCGGATCACGCCCAACAATCTGAAACAGTTCCTCGCTCCAACTGGGTTTTCGGGTTGCAATGTCGTACTCCCAACTGCCAATATGCGCAACCTGCTGTGCCTCACGCAGATTTGCCTCGCTGCGGCGGAGTTTCTCCTCTGCTTGTTTGTAGTCGCTAATGTCCTTGCTGATGGCCAGAATGCACTGCCGCCCATCGAGTTCAATCACTTCACAGGACACCAGGACTGTGATGTAATTGCCAAATTGATTGCAAAGTGTCAGCTCCAGCCCTTGAATGTTACCCATCTCTTGCAATGCCTGGGTAAACCGTTGACGCTCTTCTGGTGAAGCCCAAATTCCCAACTCAAACGCCGTGTGACCGATTACTTCCTCTCTGGAAAGTCCGCTTAACTTTAAGAAACTCTCATTGACTTCCAGGTATTGTCCCTCGGCCAGGGTTGAGATGACAATTGGATCAGGACTGGTACGAAAGATCTTGGTAAACTTCTCCTTCGATTCCTGGAGTGCAGTCTTAACCTGGTCGAAGGAGAGTTGCAGGTGCTCTGTCATCTGGTTGAATGAGTGACCTAACACCTTTAACTCAGCAATGCAAGTGCTCTCATCAACGGCTTCCTCAAGGTTGCCTAATGCCAGATCCCGACTGGCTCGACTCAGTCGCAGAATCGGTTTGGCAATCCAGTCCGCCGTCAGTAAGCCCAGGGCGATCGCGCCTAACAACGCTCCGATACACAGCAAAATCATGGCGTGATGATCGTGATTAATCTCTCCCATGAAGTCTGATTCTGGAATCACCACAACGGTTAACCAATCTAAATCCTGGTTAGTCCGCAAGGGCGCTACACGCACAAAATAGCGCTGATTACGGATGGCTACACTGAATTGCTGCGCGCTGTTGATGCGTTGAAAAGAGCCAAGCGTATCCATCAACTCCCGCGCTGAATATCGAGTCAGGAGATTACTGCTCTTAGCAACATTCAGTCTCCACTGATCTGGATTGAAATTCGCACTCCCATCCTCTGGGGACGCTTGAATATCCTGTTGAAGGGGAGGTTCTCCCGTCGAGGTGGCGATTAACAATCCGTTTCGCTCAACAACATAGGCTTGCCCCCGTTGTCCAATCTTTGAGCGGCTCAAGAGGTCACAGAGGTTAGACAGGTTGACTGAAGACCCGATAACGCCTTGAAAGGTATTGTTGCGGTCATAAAACGGCCGAAAATTGACCGCCATCAGGATTGGCTCATCTGGCGTTGACCTGGACGCCGCAAGTCGCCAAATGGGTTTGCCAGTCTCTTTGGTTTCCAAATACCACGGATCGAGGGGAGTCGTATTGTTTGAAATTGATGAATCATTGTCCATCAAAATATTGTGATCTCCGGGATGCGCAGCCAGATAATTATGCAACTGAAAATTAGTTGACTTATCCCGAATTTTGGTAAACCAGGTGCGATCGCTGACCTTGTTAACTTCTAAAAAGTTTTTTCGCTCATCTGCGATCGCGATCGCATTCACCTGATTGTCAATGCCATCATGAATTTTGAGTTGTTGCCAAAAATAGTGCTCCAAGCTGGCAGAATCTCGCCAATCCATCTTGCCAAATTGAATAGCTGCTGCACTATTTTGGGTGATTTGAGCCGGAACATCCAGGTAGTGTGACAGCTCTCGCTCAATGCGATCGCTGACCTCACTCATCAACTGACTGGCAATATTGCTAACAGCCTGTTGCCCACTACGAAATGAGAAATAGCCGATCAGCCCCACTGCAACAATGATTTCCAGCACAAATGGCACTACCAGTACCACTCGTAACGGGACACCTTGAAAGCGGCGCATAGGATGGGAAAAAAATGCAAACCGTTTCACAATAGAAATCAAAAAATTCAGTCTTTAGGGTCTAGCCTGGCTCTAAAAGATAGCCTAATGCACCCATAATTTGCAAACCTCACTAAAAAAGGTGAGTTGCACTGAGCAAATAGACTTTATTCAAACTAAAATGAATGACTCACTTAGCTGCCAGTTACTACATCAATCATCAACCGTTTACGGACGTGTTTCGGACAAGAATATGTGAATAATTCTGAGATCAAAAGAATAATTGCCTGATATTCAAATTAGCTTTATTGAAACTAATTTCAAGATGAATCAAAAGTATATCTGAATATCTGTTCAGATGTTATAGTGAATGGAGATGTTGACAAGGTAAAACCAAGATGACTACCGTAACCCAAATGAAATGTGCCTGCGAACCTTGCCTGTGCATTGTCGATCCTGGCAGTGGAGCAATTGAGAAAGACGGCAAGTACTACTGTAGTGACGCTTGTGCAAATGGGCACCCAAATAGCGAAGGCTGTGGACACTCTGGTTGTGGGTGTTAAAGGTGTCAGGTGTCAGGTGTCAGAAGCATCCGACCCCCCGACCCCTGACCCCTGCTTAAAGACTTCCCATCACAGCACGGGCGGCTTCCAGGGTTTGATCCACATCTTTGTCGGTGTGGGCAAGCGATGTGAAGCCTGCTTCAAATTGGGATGGGGCTAGATAGACGCCGCGTTCTAACATGCCGCGATGGAAGCGACTAAACTTGGTCAGATCACACTTCTTGGCATCTTCGTAGTTGTGAACCGGTTCCTCAGTAAAGAAGAGGCCAAACATGCCGCTGATTTGTCCACCGCATGCAGCGTGTCTGGTTTCTTTGGCAATCTGCAACAAACCGTTGGATAGGCGTTTGGTGACGCGATCGAGGTATTCGTAGCTACCCGGTTGGCGGAGCAGTTCCAAAGTTTTGATCCCGGCCGTCATCGCCAGAGGGTTGCCAGATAATGTTCCTGCCTGGTACATGGGGCCAGATGGAGCAACCATTTCCATAATGTCGCGCCGTCCACCGTAGGCTCCCACGGGTAACCCACCGCCAATGACTTTACCCAAAGTGGTGAGGTCTGGGCGAATGCCAAATTTCTCCTGAGCACCGCCATAGGCAATCCGAAAGCCGGTCATCACTTCGTCGAATACCAGCAGTGCACCATGCTCCTGAGTCAATTCCCGTAGTCCTGCTAAGAACCCGCCATCCGGTGGAATGAAGCCCGCGTTGCCGACTACAGGTTCCAGGATCACACCGGCAATCTCGTTCGGATTTTCGTTAAACAAGGCTTTAACGGCTTCCAGGTTGTTAAACGGAGCCGTGAGGGTATTCCCCGTTGTGGATTTGGGTACACCGGGGGAATCTGGCAAGCCAAGGGTTGCGACACCGGAGCCTGCTTTGACCAGGAACATATCGGCATGTCCGTGGTAGCAGCCTTCAAATTTGATGATCTTGTCACGCCCGGTAAAGGCCCGCATCAAGCGCAGCACCGACATGCAGGCTTCGGTTCCAGAGTTGACGAAGCGCACCATTTCAATGCTGGGAACGGCATCGATCACCATCTCGGCTAAAACATTCTCGTGGCGAGAGGGCGCACCAAAGCTGGTTCCCTTTTCGGCTGCCTCACAAATGGCTTTGATCACTTCAGGATGGGTATGACCGCAGATTGCCGGACCCCAGGTGCCGACGTAGTCAATGTATTGGTTGCCATCCACATCCCACGCATAAGCTCCCTGGACGCGATCGAACACAATCGGTTGTCCCCCTACCGACTTAAAGGCACGGACGGGAGAGCTAACGCCTCCAGGCATCAGCTTTTGAGCAGCAGCGAAAATTTCTTCTGATTTCGTTGTTTTAAACGGACTCGTAATCAACGGTGACTCCTTGAGGTTCTATGCAACTTTCTTAATGAATTGTGTGCTGAGAGTTGCCTGATTGGGGCCGTTTTTCAATCTAAAGATACATACCAGTTATCGTCAGATAGATTACTATTAATTATCCTGTGTACTGGAGGGAATGAAGATGTCCTATCAAACAAACCGGGACTTGCCTGCCAGTGTCCGCGATCGCCTCTCTGACGCTGCCCAAAGTCTCTATCGAGCGGCGTTCAACTCAGCAGTTCAGTGGTACGGAGAAGAAGAAAAAGCGCATCAAACCGCCTTAAGCGCCGTGAAAAGCCAGGCAGCCAGCTTAAACAGCGCTATCTATTAATCCTCAATCTTCAATCTCAAATCTTCAATCTTCAATTCATTGGTTGCATATCCAGGTTTAATCAACAGAGCTTCCGCGATCTCGCCTCGCCAGATTTCCTTTGAACCGACATGATAAAAATGGTGACAAACTCGCATCTCTAACTCCGACCAACATGTTTGAACATGCAGGTTCTTCCGATATTGATTCTCTAGCCACATGGATGCTGCAAAGCCAGAGGGCAAGGTTTTGGTAACCGCTGCCAACTTCTCGGCTTCTAGGTGATCCCAGGCATTGTAGTAATCCGTGTGGCGACCAATATAGGGCGGATCTAAATAAACAAAGTCCTCTGATTTTGCGTGTTGCAGGATTTCCTGCCAGGGCGCGACTCGAAACTCCCAATCTTTTCCTGCCATTTGTCGGGCAGCCCAATCCACCTGGTTAGTAATTTTAGTGATGTAGGATTGGGAAAATCGTTGCGGCTTACGGCAGAAGGGGACATTGAAACGACCGTCGCCGTTAAATCGAATCAGTCCATTGAAGCAGGAGCGATTCAGAAACAAGAAGTCCAACGGTGAACCGGTTCGGTTAAACCGCTCTCGGACCTGGTAGTAGTAAGTGGCTCCAATCTCTGACAGCTTTTCTCCCTCACAGATGAGAAACTCACGGGCGATCGCTCCTGTAATGCGTTGCTGTTGGATGGCTTGATACACCGCAATAATATGTTGATTGGTATCCGTCAATAGCGCCCGCTCAGGTTGCAGATTAAAGGCAACTACACCCGACCCCAAAAACGGCTCAATCCAGATAGAGTGGGGCTGCACCTGCCACTGAATCTGGCTGAGAATGAACGGTACGAGCTTGGTTTTGATGCCCTGGCATTTGATGGGGGGAACACCCACACGCTTGATCTGAAGTGGGAGGGAACTCATAGCAATGGAGTGACGAAGTGTGGGACATAAGGGTTTGGAGAGTGGAGGTGATGGAACGTTTACGTAGTATGCCCATTTGCAAAGCAGCGCTAGCGGTCTGTCAAGACTTTTTTGTGAAAGGTTGAAAACTCTCAAAACATCCTAAAAATGGACTCCAATCTATCCTGACGGGCTACTAGAGGAATGAGGGCGTTGGGGTGATAGGGTGATGGGTGACAGAAGCAACTGTTCGCCTGAATCTGAGCACAAACTCATGGAATTACACCAATCTATCCCACTAGAGACAATTCAGTACGACGATCGCGGACTGGTTCCCGCCATTGTGCAAGACTATCTGGACGGCACCGTGCTGATGATGGCGTGGATGAATCGTGAGTCGTTACAAAAAACGCTGGATACTGGGGAAACCTGGTTCTGGAGTCGATCGCGCCAGGAACTCTGGCATAAGGGCGCAACCTCCGGGCATCTGCAGATCGTGAAGTCGCTACGCTACGACTGCGATAATGATTGCCTGTTGATTAGCGTGGAGCAGATTGGTGACATTGCTTGCCACACTGGCGAACGAAGCTGCTTTCATCAGGTGAACAGCCACATTGAGCCACCGCCTGCGGACACGCTATCGCAAGTGTTTGCGGTGGTCTGCGATCGCCGCGATCACCCGGTTGAGACCTCTTATACCTGCAAGCTGTTTGAGGGCGGCGACAACAAAATCCTGAAAAAGATCGGCGAAGAAACGGCGGAAGTGGTGATGGCGTTTAAGGATGATGACCCGGAGGCGATCGCGGGTGAAGTGGCGGATTTGTTCTACCACACCCTGGTGGCTCTGGCGCATCACAAGGTGGACGTGAAAGCCGTTTATCGAAAGTTGCAGGAACGGCGGCGTTAGTAGGGGCGGGTTTAGCAGCTGATTGAACATTTAAACCCAAAGTGATTGGCAAAACCCGCCCCTGCAGAAGAAATACCCGCCAGGATCAAAAACCTGCGTGGTTTTGCCAGCCGGGTTGACCCAACGGTCGAACAAAGCGGCTGTTTGCTCGCACAAAACAATCGCCTTTCCAGGTGCGAACTCCCAACCAGGGCTTTCCTTGAGCATCAAGCAGCATGATTTGGTTAAAGCGTCCATTCCCAATCACAGCGTTTAAGCGCTCTCCCGGACTGAAGCTGAACACCACATTCCAACTCGCGATCGGTTGCTGGTGATCCTGATACAATTCGCGGGGGGTGTCAATAGAATCCAGAGTGGCAGGCTGAAATGCTTTTGCCATCCGGCAATTTAAGCCCTTTGGATCGGGATCAACCACTTCCCATCTCGTGTAGCCGATCGCGGTGGATCCGACATAATCACCGTTCTGGTTCTGAACTGGCGTAGCAAAGGCGAGGCTATGACCAAGACTGATGAATCCGGCGATCGTGCCAGCCAGAATTGTGATGGAATTGCGAACCGTTGCCATAGTAGATGTCTCCTTGTATGTGAATCAGGACTTACGCAAACCTCGGAGGTTTAACCCAAAATCAAGCGTCGTGATGAACGATGGTGACTTAAACCTCCGAGGTTTTAGTCAGAACTTAAGCGGCAATTTGATCCTCAAATGCATCAAGCTGTGCGGCTTCAGTCAGATAGGGTTTGCCGTAGACGCGAGATAACAGTCCGGTTTGTTGCAATACCGCGCGAACGTCTGCATTGGAGATGTCGGACAGGTTGCGTCCCTGGGTGAGCGCGATCGCGGCCGCAATCCCAACCCCCTGCCCAACGGCGGAATTGAACTCTACGATTCGTCCGGCTGAACAGGCATAGCCATCAAAGCCAGAACCAGGACTGGATCACGGCCAGGTTGCGGACGGTTTTCAGCAGGGCGTGCTGCATACCAATGTTGAACAGTGGTGGTTTGAGGAAGATCACGTTGGCGATCCCTTTCGAGGCAGCTCTCGCACCTAAGCCAGCAATGCCACCGCGCACATCGAAGTGATAGCCGAAGGTGCCAAAGGCTTCATTGGCTGGAACTCCACCAGCCAGCATTTCACCGCCGCTGAGCAGGTCGTTGACTTCCATCACGTTTCCGGCATGGCGAATGTACAGCTCCACCGCAGGCTTCACGGCAGTGGCACCGATGCTCTGGAACCACCGGGCAACATTGGACATTTCGTTCAGCATGGCGGGAGTCGGTTTGGCTTTCCCCCGTGCTAAGGCTTCCGCTTGATCGGCGTTGACATCGAACAGCAGGGCATTCCAGGACAATCGGCCGCCTGCCAGAATGGCCACATTACCGTTATCCAGAATCGCACCGCTGCCAGATAGGGAAAGGGCGGTGCCGCGAAAGGCGTGATAGGCAATGGAGAGGGCTTTGCAGCGAATGTCGATGTAGTCTTTGCCGACGGCCATCGTTTTCAGATTACCGTGGCGATCGCGCAGATCTCTGCGAAGTTGCTCGGCAACGTTGGATTGCTGCCTGCTGCCGTCTCAATCCAGCCCTGAGCTTCGCTATCGTCGGGGTTGGTAAAGCGCTGTAGATAGTGCAACTCAACGCGCTTCAGGGTTTCAACACTCAGACCTTCAGTTTCAAAGGTCAGCGTCACCGCGAGTTCGGAGTCCGGCAAACCCATGACGCCAAACCCTTTCAGCTTGGCAACCCCCGCCGCTTGCGCCAGTTCAGCATTGACGGTGGAGTCGATGAACTGCTTGGCCAAATAGGTTTGACCATTGCTGAGACGAATCCCGGTGATGAGTGCGCGATCGCTCAATACCGTTTCAATCTCGGCATTGCTGAGGATGTCGATGCGCGACTCTTTCAGCATGGCACGCAGGGCGGCATCGGCTTTACGGGGATCCAGTCCAACCCTGATCACGCCCGATCGCTGCAAAAACTCGTTGTAAATTGCCGCCGGGTCGCCGAAGGTCTCCAACCCCAGTGCTTGACGGGTTTCCAGAGGGATATGACTACGGTCCAGATAGGACAGTCCGCCGCGCACCAAATGTCCGCCTACGCCCAACTGAGAGTTGCCTTTGAACAACAACAATGTGCGCGGAAATTGATTGTTCCGACGGCGATATTCCCGCACCGCAGACACCAGCGCCAGAATTCCAGGTACTTCATCACCAAATCCAATAATGTCGTAAGAACGAACCAGAGATTGAGCTGAATGAGTCATGGTAGATGCCCTTATTAATGAGGTGATAGACAGTTGAGAACCTAATACATCTCGGTAGTGTTGTTCAGTCTAGAGACTCCCCCCAACCCCCCTTGAGTAAGGGGGGGCTTCAAACCAAGGCTGGGTAGAAGTTCCCCCCTTATCAAGGGGGGGAACTTGGCTCAAC
>JAAUSG010000291.1 GCA_012034055.1 Leptolyngbyaceae cyanobacterium RU_5_1
CGCGATCGCCGCTCCAGCTCGAGAATGGCTGCAGGCGCTCACCCAGGATTCAGCCAGGGTTGAGGCGGCGGGATTGGATGGGCTGCAAACATCCCTGCAGAACTGGACAACGCCGCTCCAGTACCACCGTGCTGAAAGCCCCTTTCGCACCTGTTTATATCTGCATCCACCGGAACCCGGCCGCATCCAATGGAAGCTGGAGTACTTTTTGCAGGCAACCGATGATCCGGAGTTTCTGGTTGCCGCACCGACGATTTGGAATAATCCGGTGGAGCGGTTCGCCTATCGGGGACGGACGATCGTCCAGCCCCAGGAAACCTTCTTGATGGGCTTAGGTCTTGCCTCTCGCCTCTATGCGCCGATCGAACCCAGCCTGCATGAACCCCGCCCCCAGTTTTGCTCTCTAACACCGTTGCAGGCTTACGAATTCCTGAAAAGTACGGCTTGGCGACTGCAGGACAGCGGTTTGGGGGTCGTTGTCCCACCCAGTCTGGCTAATCAAGGTGGATGGGCAAATCGGTTGGGATTGAAGGTTCAAGCTGAGACGGCCAAACTGAAAGCGGGTCAGCGATTGGGACTGCAGAGCCTGCTCAACTTCCGTTGGGAGCTGACCATCGGTGGACAGTCGTTGTCGAAACAGGAGTTCGATCGCCTCGTTGCCCTGAACACGCCACTCGTCGAAATCAACGGGGAATGGGTCGAGCTACGCCCCCAGGACATCAAAGCCGCCCAAACCTTCTTTGCCAGCCGCAAAGATCAACCCGCGCTCTCCCTGGAAGACGCCCTCCGCATCAGTACTGGCGACACGCAAATGATTGAGAAGCTCCCGGTTGTCAGCTTTGAGGCATCTGGGGCACTGGAGGAGCTGATCAACACCCTGAATGGCAAGCGCACGCTGGAAGCCATTCCCACCCCGGACAGCTTTCGCGGTGAATTGCGTCCCTATCAGGCGCGCGGGGTTGGCTGGCTGGCGTTTTTGGAGCAGTGGAGCCTGGGTGCCTGCCTTGCGGACGATATGGGTTTGGGGAAAACCATTCAGCTGATCGCTTTCCTGCTCCACCTGCAAGCGCAAAACACCTTAGAAAATCCCACGCTCCTCGTCTGCCCTACGTCAGTCTTGGGCAATTGGGAACGGGAAGTTAAGAAATTTGGCCCCAGCCTGAAGGTGCTGCTGCATCACGGTGATGGTCGCCCCAAAGGCAAAAATTTTGCGAAAGCGGTGCGCGGCAAAAACCTGGTGATTACCAGCTATGCACTGATTCATCGGGATTTGAAAGACCTGCAAACTGTTTCCTGGCAGGGCGTGGTGCTGGATGAGGCGCAGAACATCAAGAACCCAGAAGCTAAACAGTCCCAGTCCGTGCGACAACTCGAAGCCCAATTCCGAATTGCACTGACTGGCACCCCCGTCGAAAACCGCCTCTCAGAGCTGTGGTCGATTCTGGACTTCCTCAACCCCGGTTATCTGGGACCGCGCAACTTCTTCCAGCGCCGCTTTGCTACCCCCATCGAGCGCTATGGCGATACTTCATCCCTGCAAACCCTGAAATCCCTCGTCCAGCCCTTCATCCTGCGCCGCCTGAAAACCGATCGCGACATCATTCAAGACCTGCCCGAAAAGCAGGAAATGACCGTCTTCTGTGGTCTCTCTGCCGAACAGGCATCCCTCTATCAACACACCGTTGACAAATCCCTGGCCGACATCGACGCCGCCGACGGCATTCAACGCAAAGGCATCATCCTGGCCCTGTTGACCAAGCTCAAGCAAATTTGCAACCACCCGAACCTGTTTTTGAAGGATAAAGGCGAACGGGCAGAAGACACGGGGACACGGAGACGCGGAGACGCGGAGAACTCTCAATCTTCAATCTCCAATCTTCAATCTCCAATTTCTTCTCCCACTCCCTCCTTCCTATCCCGTTCTGGAAAACTCCAACGCCTGGCAGAAATGCTGGAAGAACTGATGGCAGAAGGCGATCGCGCCTTGATCTTCACCCAGTTCGCTGAATGGGGCAAGCTGCTCAAAGCTCATCTGGAACGACAGTTGGGACGGGAAGTGCTGTTCCTCTACGGCAGCACCTCCAAAAAGCAGCGGGAAGAGATGATCGATCGCTTCCAGCTTGATCCGCAAGGCCCACGCCTGTTCATCCTGTCGCTAAAGGCAGGCGGCGTTGGCTTAAACCTGACCCGCGCTAACCACGTCTTCCACTTCGATCGCTGGTGGAACCCGGCTGTGGAAAATCAGGCCACCGATCGCGTCTTCCGCATCGGACAAACCCGCAACGTCCAGGTTCACAAGTTCGTCTGCAGCGGCACCCTGGAAGAAAAAATCCATGACCTGATTGAGAGCAAAAGAGCTTTGGCCGAACAGGTTGTCGGGGCTGGCGAGAACTGGCTGACGGAACTGAATACGGATCAACTCAGAGATCTGCTTTTGCTCGATCGCAGCGCCATCATTGGCGAGGAGTAGGCTGTAAATTAAACTGTATGGGCGAAGAATTCGGTCAAAGAAGCTGGACTTGGCGATGGATTAGTGTCCGTAGCTTGCTTCCTCGAAGGGTATTCTTCGCCCTTACTGTACCGATGCCCTATCCAAATTAGACTCCGATTTCAGCCAGAATATCGGTGGCGTGGGTTTCTGTGTTAACGGACGTGTAGACCTGGCTGATTTTGCCATCCGCACCAATCACGTAGGTCACCCGCGTGGCATAGTGAATTCCGTTCCGTTCTCCCTCAACGTCATAGGCTTTGGTGATGGCACCATCGACATCCGCGAGCAGCGGAAACGGGAGACTGAATTTATTGGTAAAGGCTTGGTGAGAGGCTTCGTCGTCCATGCTGACGCCGAACACCGTAATGCCCTTGCTCAGGTACTGCTGATAGTTATCCCGGAAGCTACAGGCTTCTTTGGTGCAGCCGGGAGTATCGTCCTTTGGATAGAAGTACAGGACAACTGGCTGGCCAGCATAGTCAGAGAGCGTGACAGTGTTGCCATTAGTGTCTTTGACTGTGAAATTTGGTGCGATATCGCCAACAGACAGAGGCATAGTTCAAATTCCCATGCAACGCAAGAACATTACGGATCTTAATCCATCGCGATCGCTTGTGTGCTTCCCCTGTCA
The DNA here is from genome assembly GCA_012034055.1 of Leptolyngbyaceae cyanobacterium RU_5_1. Lineage (GTDB taxonomy): Bacteria > Cyanobacteriota > Cyanobacteriia > Leptolyngbyales > Leptolyngbyaceae > JAAUSG01. Next base: position 3,123 of record JAAUSG010000291.1, read on the forward strand.
AACCACAAGGATGGCTAGAAATTGATAGGCAGTCGCGAATAACTGCTTACCGGCTACTCTTGTAAAGTTGTGAAAATAAGTTCGATGAAACACAAGAAATTTCTGTATCATGGACTACAGAATTACAATGCCGCATCGATGTGCCTGCTTAAGTCGCAACAAACCAGTTTTGGGTGCGGCATTTTCATAGCATCAGCTCAATATGATGAAGCTCGAAACAGAATTTCGCGTCCGGTTACAGTTATTGCGGTTGAAATGGTCACTACAGAGTTCGTCTCAGGAGCGGACTCAAGACCCCCTATTCGCCCCGAAGTCTGAACTAGCGCCCTCAACCTGGGTAAAACTGCTCAACCCTCCCACTCCGTTCAGTGCCGATGAAGCCCTCTTGCTTTGCCCAGCTTCAGACAATCAATGGTTGGCCTGGGTGCCCGACTACGGAAAAATGATGGTGGATACCGATGATTTCTGCCGATTGAATTAAAAATTCAAAGTTAAAAATTAAAAATGGGAACCCCTGGTAGCAGCCATTTTGAATTTTGAATTGCTCATTGTCCTACACAAGCGTTTCCAGATGTTGTTTCACCTCTGTGAGCACCCGCTTCGCACCCTCAAAGGTGAGCAGGGCGATCGCGCGATCGTAATCCAACCAAACGTAGTTTTGAATCTCTTCTTTCTGATACTGAACCGTGGGTGATTGAACAAACGCCGGGTAGTAGACAACTGTTTTATAAAACTTCTGTCCATTCCGGGTAAACGTGTATTGTTCCGAAAACGACACCTCTCCCAGCAACGTATAGTCAGAAATTCCGGTTTCTTCGGCAAACTCGCGACAGGCTGCCTCTACAGTGGACTCATTCGGCTCAGCATGTCCCTTTGGGAAACCCCAATGTCCAGCGTGGTGCTGAATTAGCAAAAACTGGTACTCGTCACCTTGGCACAGAATCGGAACAATTCCAAACGCCTCATCTTTAGCCGTGTTTAAATCAGCCATGCTTAGGGTTTTAGTCACTGTTGAAAACTGATGGTAACTCAGTTAAGCGGCTACGGCGACAGCCTCTTGCCCATATTTACGGAGCAGATCCATCAGCTCGTCTCGGTAATAATGCCTGGAAACTGATGAGTAAAGGATTACTGGATCGCGCGATCGCCTATCTGTCACACCCGGTACACAGTGTGCTACAGCCTTCTATTCGTCGGAGTGCCGATGATATGTCCAGTTATGAAGCAACTGCGATCGTGCTGGTGTCAGCCTTCGCAACTGCCGCAATGAACTCCTGCTGTTTAATTCGCGCCCCGTTTTGCAAATATTCCATTGCCTTCAGCGCTGCCCAGTGAGCATCCCAGTCCGAACCAACACAACAATCTTCAACCACATGAAAGCGGTAATCTCGTTGATGGGCATCAACGGCGGTGTAATGCACACAAACATTGGTCATTGTACCTATCAATACCAGTGTGTCAATCTTGAGTCCCCGTAGTAGAATTTCCAGATCCGTTCCAAAGAAACTGCTATAACGACGTTTGTCGATCGTGAATTCCCCCTCGACAGGAGCGAGTTCCCAGTGATAATTCGTACTTTCCCAGGTTTCTAAACAATGTACGGGTTCTGACCCATCCAGCTCCCGCCCAAAGTCCACCATTTCTTTGCGGTGTACTTCTTTGACGTGGATAATCGGTAGTTTTGCTGCCCGAGCGGCTGCCAGGACTTGCTTTGCTTTTGGCAAAACGTCCTCGGCTCCGACATAAGACAACGCACACGCACCTGTAAAGACCCCTACTTGGTAATCAATGCAAATAAGGGCGGTTCTTGGGTTATTCAAGGTGAAGGTCATAGTTTCTCGAAGAACGTATTCAAATCTGGTTGAAGCAACGAACCTGTGAAGTCCCATACACTGAATTTGAGATTGCCAAACTCAGCTCTGGATAAAATACTTCCTGCGGGAACACTATAGAAATGGGTGAAAGTACTTATATCAGAGTTCCCCATTTCGTTCGTCAACTCACATGAATACGGAATTTACTGAGAAAATGCCTTTTCAGGGGCGTAAACAAGACCGGTGTGCTCCGTGCGGAGTGCGCGATCGTACTACGTCCAAACACCTAATGCCGAGTTTGATCGGCCCAGGGTGTAAGTTTTTGAGACATCCACTTCAAACCGTAGTCAATCACCAAACCAATCACCCCAATCAACGCGATACAGAACAGCACTTTTTCAGTCTGTAAAAATCGTTGAGCCTGGATGATCTTGAAGCCCAGCCCATTTTGAGCCGCTACCAGTTCAGCAATCACCAAAAAGTTCCAGGCCCCGGAGATATTGACGCGCAACGTATCGAGAACACTGGGAAATGCCGCCGGAATAATCACCTTGAACAGAGCATCTCGACGCCCTGCACCCAACGTGTAGGCCACATTAATCATCTCACTGGGAATGAACTTGACGGCATCCGCGACCATGACGGCGTTGTAGAGTACAACTCCCAGCATGATGATCAGCACCTTGGAGGACTCTCCCAGCCCCAACCAGATCACGATCAAAGGAACAAAGGCCGTGACGGGCATATAGCGTACAGTCCCGACAATTGGCGCAAACAGGTTGTCCATGCTGTAGAAGGTGCCCATTGCAATTCCTATCGGAACCCCGATTACAGCAGCGACGAGAAATCCAGCCAGAACCCGACTGCTGCTCATTAAGACATCAACAATCAAGTTATCTTCCGCAAACATCTTAAGTCCGGCTGCGATGACGGCGGTTGGCGTGGGTAGAAATATGGCGGGAACCAGTCCGGCATAGCTAACCGCTGCCCATACAAGTAATGGAAACGCCAGAGACAAGCTAGCAATTAATAGCGCCAACCGTTTTGAGAAACTCTGGCGAATACTCCAGAAGACTGAAGGTTGCAGGTAACGATATTTGCGGAACTTGGGCGCTGTTGCGATCGGACTGGATTGAGCCACTGAGGTCCTCCGTTATTTTGAGAAAGGGGTGGGGGGAT
>JAAUSG010000292.1 GCA_012034055.1 Leptolyngbyaceae cyanobacterium RU_5_1
TTGCTGGGCCGACGTTTTCTCTCTTGAAGAAAAAGCTTTTTGACTATGATTTTGACTATGAAAATAGTCAAAACTGGGTAGCCTCATCGAGAGCTACAAATGCAACCGAAGGTAGGCATAGAGAGCATTTCAGGACGATGGAGGCTACGATTACCACGTCAACTGTTTGATGGCAAGCAGAAATACTTATCGTTGGGACTGTAGTGGGAGGGGTTAGCCCACAATGAGTTCCATCTCTACAAAGTTGTTCATGTTGGGTCAGCCACTTAAACCAGTTGATGAAGCGGACGGGCGAAAGTTTGATGGGGTTGCTGAGGTTATATACCGCTGGTTATCTTGGCTGTATATGTCCGCAATCTAGTTTAATTCTAGTGACGAGCGATCGCCCCCCTCAAAACGAGTAGCGCGATCGCCACAATTACTACGGAGATTACCAACTCAGCGTCCTGTGCAATCTTGTAACAAGATGGAATTCGTTTTGGTGTCAAACCCCTGGAAGCGACCCACTAATGTTGCGCGTTGATTCGTCTGCAATGCAGCGACGGTGGCATCTTGTTTTTTGGCCATCATGCACAGGACCATCGTCCGATTCGTCTTTTCCGTGGAGGATTTGCCAGTGGTAGGAGGCACGCCGTCAAACGCCACTGTATAGGCACCATCAGTATCTGAAATATTGAGCACCTTTCCACTCACCCGGAAGGTTTTGCCAATAAAATTCAAGCGAATGCGGGCCGGATTATCAGCCGATTCTTTGACCCGTTTAGTCAGCGTACTGGCATCAATTTCAATCGCGGGTTCGACTTTGGATGGGGACTCAGCCGTCGTTGTACGTTCGGGCACCAATTGATTGAGCGCATTACACAAGTATTTTTTCACGGTCTCCCGTCTAGCCGTCACCCCACTCGGCAGGGTAAAGACCATCTCGACATTCAATCGGGTGCCATCCGTTGAAGCAAACACATCAATTGGCAAAGCGCGCTGAAAGGCGGTTGCGGGATTTTCGGCTTTTATGACACCGGTGCTCAGATCGGTGCTGAGCGTCTTGATGCCCTCGCGCGCCAGAATGGGCCGTAATTGGGAAAAGGCTTTCTCTACTGATAACCCATCCACCTGAACCCGTGCCGAAAAGGCGGCACCATTGAAAAAGTCCCCCTTTTTTTGAAAGCTTTCCTCACAGGTCGTGGCAACAGCGGGAGTGGCTAAACTCATGAAAGCCAGGGTCAAGATCAGCGATCGCATAGTTAAGTGACGAGAACGAAACAATCCTAAAGTCCATGCTGAACCAGGCTGCAAGGGTTTGGCAAGTGATGCAAATGCCCAAGAGCCTGATGGATAAAGGGACACAGCGATTTCTGTGACACTTTTGAGCGATCGCCTAACCTTGGGAGTCAACGCGATCGCTCACCATTGCCGGATTACTTGTTGGCCGTTCGCTCCAGTGCCTGACGGACTCGCGCTACGGAAATTGGCTCGACTCGATTGCCCTGTTCATCGGATTGGTAACCCCACTGCTGGCGTCCATTTGAGACAATCGTCAGCCAGGTTGACACCGTGCGGCAACCACCAAACAACGAGCAGACTTGCTGCGGTTCTTCTTTCACTTCCAGGAAGCGCAGAGAGTTTAGCCCAACGGATGAACCGGAGCGCTGGATGATGTCCTGGGCGATCGCATCTGCCACTCGCGCTGTCAGCACATTGCGGCGATCCATCAGCAGATTCGTCCCGTCCCTGGAAACGTGGTACGTCCAGGTCAGTTGGTCGGCTTGGACACTCACCTGCCACCCTTCTACCGGCTGATAAATCATGGGGCACACTCTGCCGAAACCGAATTCACAGCTATTTCCCCAGGTTTGGGATTTAGCCTCCACGATTTTGACTGGGCGATTTGTCCAGGCGATCGCGTTTTGCAGCACTGCTGTTTCGATCTCAGATGGCAAAACACCGGTATTGCCTGCAATCCGCGGATCGAGCACCACCTGAGAGCCGGTTTTATCGACGTGGTAGCGCCAGGTTTGCCCCTTCACCTGTAGCATTATTTCATAGCCTTCAATCGGTCGGTATTCCCGTGTGCAGACCTCGCCAAAGTTAAAGATACAGGGATTGCCAAAGGTCATTGCCTTCGTTTCCAGAATCCGCAGAGTTGCGGGTGTGACATTCGCCCGTCGTACCGCATCCATGATTACGGCGTCGATATAGGCACCGGGTATGTCGCCAGGATTGGAGGCAATGGTTGGATTTAAGGCAATCCGCGAACCGGTGCGATCGCTGCGATAAAGCCAGGAGCGTTGTCCCACTTGCACCACTACCTCCCAACCGGGGACCGGGTTGTACACCAGTGCGCAGGAGGGACCACCGAAGCTCAATTCACAGGGATAGCTGAAGGTTTTACTGGTTGCTTCGATAATCTGCAGCGAGTTGATCGGTAATCCCGATCGCCGCGCCGCATCATTCAACACGGCTGATTGCACAGATGCAGGCAACTCACTGGTATTCCCACTCGACACCTTGGGATCCAGAACCACTTGTGAAGCGGTACGATCGACATGATACGTCCAGGCTTGTCCCCGCACTCGCACTACCACTTCCCAGCCTTGAACTGGGTTGTATTCATAGGTGCAACGGTCGCCAAAATTGAATGCACAAGGGTTGCCAAAGGTTTTCGGGGTGGCTTGGATAATCCGGATCGAATTGATGGGTTGGCCGGAGCGGCTTGCGGCGTCTTGCAATACAGCCAGGGCGATCGCTCTCGGCAATCGCCTGGAGCGAATAGTCTGATTTTGGGCAGCCTGACTGATTTCGCCGCCTGTCCACTCCACACCAGCCGCCGATGCCGCACTGCTCAACGCCAATGTGAGTCCACCCGACAATAGGCTGGTTAACGCCAGTCCCAAAACCACTCCCTTGGGAGCACTTAAACGGCGACCAGAAGCCGCAAACAGGTGATTAGCAGATTTCATCTTCAAGTCCTTCAAAAATCACAGGTAGACAGCGGGGGCGGCGGGATTACCCAATACATTGCATCGTGCCCGAACAAACTCTCATGCATGAGTTGCTCTATCTGGGCATCACAGAAACAACCTCTCGATAGGCAAACGGGCGTTCTCACAAATCACAAATTCCCGTATGCATCCAATGACGTTGCTCACGGTATCCAATGTTCCTCTACACATCCCCGTTGCCTAAATCTGGGAAAATTTTGTGTCTTAGGCGATCGCTGCTCATCCATAGCGATCGCACTTTGCAGTAAAAGTTTGTGGTGCCTATAATCTCTATTAATTGCCATAACAGGAATGGCTATGAAGAAAAGTAGCTGGAGCTTATCCGATAAATTTGGATGTGCTGATCTGTTGGTAGCGATCATAAGCGGGATTGGGACATATCTCGCCTTATTTACACCAGAATTTAGACAATGTATCGGATTGGATCCCGGAGATTGCAAGTTATCCAGCCTATTCAAAACCAGTCAAAATGACACAGAGAAAGGTCATTCTGAACCGATTGAGCAAGAACTTACTGGAGCCTTGTGGAGCGAAGTTCCAGGCAGTAGTCCAGCAAATCCTGATAGTGGTCCGGGGGAAACCCTGGTTATGCATACGTTAACGTTAATGGGATTCAACGAAATGAGGAATTTGTCATATTTGATATGATGGATTCACATTCCGGAGATTACCTGCGAGTTGAAGGAGATTGCAAAAATAGTACGTGGAAGAATATGCGATATGGTAGCTGGACGAGACCATTACGTTAGTACAATTGCTTTTTGAGTCGCTTAATTCAGAGATAGTGGGATGATTGTTGAAGATGTAAAACGTTTGCGCAGTCTTCGTAGAGCTATTTCTTTCAACTCCTGAATGAGTTTCTTCAGCGAGACAAAAGCTATGACATTGACCCAATCCTGGCCGAATCATCGTCAAAAGATGCTGAAAAAGTTGCCTAAATAGCATTTCTCTTACACGCTTTTGAATTGGTTGGACAGCGAGTAAGGTTAACCGTTCTGACCAGTGAAACCTCGGTTCGCCTGGATGTAAGCACATTAGAAGAAAAATTGAAAGGCAGAGTCGTACGAGTTCATTTCCAGACATCGAACTTATCCCACCTGTAAATTTTTTGGTGATGGATGGCCTCTGTAGGGGCGGGTTTGGTAGACAATCTGGGGATCTTAGCGAGACCTTTGGCAAAACCCGCCCCTACGTCACCGGAAAATTTACAGCAAGATATATTCAGTCTAGAGCCTGGATACTGGAAAAGTCGCTGGAAACTCTGATACGAGAAGATTTCAGGTTGTAGGCGATCGCGCTCAGGAGGCGATCGCTGAGGGCAGTGCGGTCAATCAGGGAAAGAAGTCTGCCATCATGTTCCAGCTTCGATCAAGTAATAGCCTATGTCAGGCAGTAGATTAAATTGTGTTGCTTTACCAATGGTTGAAGTTGGATAGCCGTTCCAGTCGAGGGCTGTAACCTTGAGAGAGTTTGCATCAGGTCGCTGTAAGGAGATTTGCCCAGATAAATTGCGTACGGCAATCGGTGAGTTGCCAATGCTCTGAATCATTTTGCGGGGAGAACCAGAGGTTTGCCAGCCCACGTTTTGATCTTCCGACATCACCTGGAGCAGCATCCGGCGCGAGTTTGCCAGCGGTTGATCATCAAGAGCAACCAGCAGAACAGCGCCGTAGTCCAGGTCAGATTTAATTTGAACGGTGTCCAATTTCAACTCGCCTACCGTGCGGAGAAACCCAGTTGCTCCCTGGGCTTGAGGCGCATTCACGGTCACCAGCCCTTTGTTGTAGTTCCATAGAAGTTGCCCGGTCGAGCTGCGTACCGTTTTGGCTTGGCGATCGATGTACTTAGACAACTCAATTTGTTGCGATGAGGGATTGTCTTTGGCAAAATTCACGTTCACTTTGCCAACCAGAAAAGCCAGTGGATCAATCGTTTTCGCCTGATTGCTTTGCAAGACTTGTCCCGGTGGAATGTCTTTGGCGCGAAACTCGTCCAGGTTTTGAGGAGCCGCTACCGGCGCACCTCGCAGCTTCAAAATATCTTCAATCTTGAGGGAGGCATTCACCACGCTTTCACCGGGTTGCAGCAGTCCTTTGCGGTACATCAGAGCTGCTGCCGGGAACTGGCCCAGGATGACGGGTGAGGCGATCGCGAACTTGCCCAACCGGGACTCCCAGGCAGGTTGATTGGTGACGAAGAAGAAAAAGCCGTTGGTTCCTTGCAGGGAGCCATAGGCCGCTGCCAACACCGGAAAATCTGCCCGAAACCGATTCGGCATCGACCAGTTGATTTCGGTAATCGTTGAGGGCAAGCCGTTGTAGCGAACGTCCATCAGCGGCAAGTTGAAATCGTAATCCTGTTGTTTGTCGGCAGCCGTGAACAGTAGCGCTGAACGGTCGGTGTAGGTGTCACCTTTGCTTAAGGAATAGCTGGCGTTTTCACCCTCATGAACACTATCGAAGTAGCCATGCCGATCCATGAAGTCGGCGACAGTATTGGTGTATTTATCCAACGGCCCCAGAATCTGCGCATCAGCGGTGACCCAGTTGGAAGCGTAAATCAAGCCTTTGTAGCGGAGGTCACTGCGCAGGAAGGCGATCGCCCCCTGGAAAACCGTTGCTGACTGTCAGCCAGAAATGCGGCGGTGTCCTGAGCACGTCGCGAGTCTCGTTGAGCAACAATCTCACCCGGAGGTAAGATGCCGACCCGACCGGTTTCAGGAGCATCCCCGCGCACCTGCTGAGAGTTGGGATTGGGACTATTCGACCAGGCATCCCGTGCTTTCTGGAGAGCGCCATATTTAGCCGTCAGCCAGTTTGCAAATTGCTGCTCCAAAATTTCCATTTGCGTTTCTGGAATGGACTCGTAGGGCTTGAATGTCCAGAAGAAGTAAGAGTCTTCATTCACCAGCTCCACCATCGCCACGGCTGGATCGTCCTGGAGTGCCTTGCCGGTCTCAGGATTGGTGGTTGTCAGCAGCGATCGCCACCAGCCGTAGTAAATTTTTTGGAAGTCTGGGTTGAAAAAGAGCGAAGGCAAAGGGATTTTGATTGGTATAACCGGGAAATGGGGT
>JAAUSG010000293.1 GCA_012034055.1 Leptolyngbyaceae cyanobacterium RU_5_1
GGCCGCGGCGACCCCGCCCGCCTACATGCTGATCGAGGGCACCGGGATCGACGACGCCCGGATGGATCAGTACCGCAGCATCATCCTGCCGATGCTGCGCGAGCGTGGTGCCTACTATGTCGCCTTCGAACTCGGCGGCAACGTGCGTGTGCTCGCCGGCGAATGGGCTGAGGGCATCTTCGCCATCTCGCGCTGGCCCGACCTCGCCGCCGCGCACGACTTCTGGTTCTGCGAGCGTTACCAGAAGATCGCGATCCCGACCCGCACCGGTGCCAGCCGCTTCGAGGTGCAGCTCACCGAAGGTGTCGCCGGCTGACGCAGAGGACGTTTTAGCTCGAAATGTGTGAATATTCAGTGTGTCAGTTGGAAGTGCGGAATTTGGGTGGTATCACTTAGTGAAGGAATATTCCAAAAGAGATAGGTCAAGCGTTACCCAATCGAGATAATATGATTTGAAGGCTCTAAATGTTTACGAAACGTGAAGAGCTAAAAATTTGTGTAAATCTTTTTTTCGTGAATGCTTATGAGACGTTACTTATCTCGATTGCTTGCCCTGGTTTTAGTCGTCTGTATGGGTCTCATGGGCTGTTCGTCAGCACCAGCAGGCTCAATTGGTCTAAGTGGAAGCTATCGACAGGATACACTGGCTGTTTTAGATAACTTAAGGGCAGCGCTGCAGCTACCAGACGATTCTCCTGAAAGAATTTCTGCTCAAGCTCAGGCACGCCAATTGCTCAACGATTTTACTGCCCGCTACGTCGAGATGACTCTCTGACTAAGCTTCCGTCCTACACGACCATGCGTACAGCGATTAACTCGCTGGCGGGTCACTATAGTTCTTATCCGAACCGTCCTGTACCCAAGAAATTAAAAGATCGCCTGGAACAAGAGTTTCAGCAAGTTGAAGTCTCTATTAGTCGCGGAGCATAGGGTTAGAGTAGGGACGTTATAGATAACATCCCTGACAGACGAAAGTAACGGTTTTGGAACACGACCGTATCAATGCTATGACGGCGTTTGCATCTGACAGCGCCGTCATAAATTTGCAATCGCATCAGTGTCGAGCCAGGTCTGGGATACGCCCACTTAGTCCTGTCATTAATTTAAGTGCTGTCAGTTTGAGGGGACGAATGGTTTGCAATCCCCACAGACCAAGGCGACGGAGAATCACAAGCGGTAGAAGTGTATTTGAGAAGATGCGATCGAGCAAATCAGTGAACCCTAAAATGGTCAGGTTTTCGGGAGTGCGCCAGCGCTCGTAGCGCCGTAGCACAGCCAGATCGCCAATGTCTTGACCCTGTTGGTGAGCCTGCTGCAAAACTTGGGCTAGTGCTGCTGTATCCCGAATCCCCAGGTTTACCCCCTGCCCACCCACAGGATGACAACAGTGCGCCGCATCGCCGATCAGGGACAAACGGGGCAAGCTGTAGCGATCGCTATGCATCAGTTGGACGGGAAAGACCGAGTGATCGCCCACCAATGATAGCTCTCCCATCTGGTCTCCATAGCGCTGTTTCAGCTTTGCCAGAAACTGATCCTGATCCAGAGCCGCGATCGCTGCTGCTTCGGCTTTAGGAACCGTCCAGACAATTCGACACAGGTTATTGGGTAACGGCAGAATGGCGAACGGCCCATCAGGCTGAAACCGTTCGTAGGCAATATTGTGATGGGGTTGCGCTGGTTTGATCAACGCCACCACACACGACTGCCAATACTGCCAGCCGTAGGTGCGAATACCTGCTTGCTGACGAATCGGCGATCGCGCACCATCTGCTGCAACCAGCAATTTTGTCCGCACCCGTCGTCGCACGTCCCCAGCCTGCTTCAGCTCCAGTTCCACTCCATCTGGCTGAATATCCGTTTTCACCACCTCGACTGGACACAGATAGGTAACGTTGGCGCACAAGCTCAGGAAATTCTGGAGCACTTCTAGCAGCACCCGATGCTCTGCCACATAACCCAACGCTTCAGTTTGCAAATCCTGCTGAACGAACTGCACAATTCCTGGATAGTTTGCATCAGACAACTGAATTTGCGCGATCGGATTCACATTCGGACGCATCTGATCCCAAACGCCAATTCCTTGAAAGATTCGGCTGGAAAGCAAATTGATGTGATACGCCTGCCCCCTGGCAACAGCGGCTGATTCTGTCTTGGCCTCGACCAACGCCACCCGCAGCCCCGAATGATTTAATCCACAGGCCAGGGTGAGACCCACAATCCCACCCCCAACAATGACCAGATCGTAATCAACCTGATTGGGGTCAAAGGCAGACGATTGAGTTTCAGGGTAATGCCCTTGCCCAGAGGCAGCACCAATCTGAGATACCGTAGCTTTTACTCCTGGCTCCGACGCGATCGAGGAAATCATTACCGGGTGCTGTTTGAGCGTCATTTTAACGAAACGTATCTGAGTTTAAAGGATTTGTCATACAGTTCCATTGTTGCGCGAACATCAGGGGCTAGCAAGTCAGGGGTTTGGTGTCCCGCCTCCAACTCCGCCAGGGCTTCAAACATTCAAGTATTACAACTTTTTATCTTTTAAACATGAGAATTAAGGCAAAGAAATATATCGCTAGCGGCGTTGGTTCCGGTCGTACCAGGCTTGAAGACTTTATGATTTGAAATCCTGAGTCCTTGGGTAGACATTTAGATCTGTCTTTGGGTTGATTATTGCTTTAACAAAACTCAATAGCCTTAATAGGAACTTCATGAAAATCGGAGTAGAAACGCATGAGTTTTGAATCCCTCGCGCACTCCTTGAAGAAGGCGACTGGACTGGCAGCGATCGCAGCAGCCAGTGCTTTTGTTAGCTTGCCTGCTCTGGCAGGAGGATCTGCGTCTGATTCTGCACCGAAGCCAACCTCCTCAGAGTCGCGCCCTGCTCCTACTAACGAAGCTAAACCCATTCAACCTCAAACATCCGAGTCTGCTCCTACCCCCAACGAAGTTAGACCCTCTCAATCTCAAACGTCACCTGCCGCTGCGCCCCAGGCAAGCGGTGGCACGATCGTTGATGTAGCCGCTGCCAACCGTTCCTTCAAAACGCTAACCACTGCAGTGAAAGCGGCTGGTCTAACCGAAATCCTCTCTGGTGAAGGCCCTTATACGGTGTTTGCCCCCACGGATGAAGCGTTTGCGGCTCTCCCCAAAGGCACCGTGGAAATGTTAATGAAGCCTGAGAACAAAGCAAAACTACAGAAGGTTTTGGCTTATCACGTTCTTCAGGGTGCAGTTGAATCCAGTGCCATTAAGTCCGGTTCAGTCAGGACGGCTGAAGGAAGTTCAGTCAAGTTTGATGTGAAGGGTAATCAGGTGATGGTGAACAACGCCAAAGTCACATCGGCAAATATCAAGGCCAGCAATGGCGTGATTCATGCGATCGACAAAGTGATTTTGCCGCCCGATTTGTAATCCATGTGTTGTCATTAACCCACGTTGTTCTGTCCCTGTCTGAGTGATGATACCTCCCCAACTCTCCAAAGGAGAGTTGGGGAGTTTTGTATATGAGGCGGACTAGGAGCTTGTCGGAGAAGTGGCTTTGATCCCCCCTAACCCCCCTTAATAAGGCTACGGTGTATACACAAGTCTCACTAAATCCGACCCTTGGGGGGCAGTCCCCCAAACCCCCTGAATTCAGGGGACGGCATTCAAACCTAACCATACCGCTGGGATGTTATTTTCGTGCATGTCCCTTATTGGTCAGAAGGGATGAACCGGGCGGCAACCAGACAGAATTTCGTGCAGATTCACGACCGAACCAATCACGACGATCGCCGGAGCTTCAAATTTTACCGCGTCCACCTGCTGCACAATTGTGGCCAAAATGCCCCGCAGCTCTTCCTGATCAGGACGAGTGCCCCAACGCACCAGGGCTACAGGTGTTGAATCATCCAAGCCAGCCGTGAGCAGTTGATCCACAATGGTGGGCAGGTTATGAACGCCCATGTAGATAACGATCGTTTCGGAGCCGTGGGCGATCGCCCGCCAGTTCACCGCCGGACGATACTTCCCAGCCCCTTCGTGTCCGGTTACAAACGTCACCGAGGAGCTATGGTTGCGGTGGGTGAGTGGAATTCCGGCGTAGGCTGGAGCCGCAATTCCCGATGTAATCCCCGGTACCACTTCAACCGAAACCCCTGCATTGACCAACTCCTCCATCTCCTCGCCACCCCGCCCAAAAATAAACGGGTCACCCCCCTTCAGCCGCACGACGATCGCTGCCTCTCCCGCTTTCTCAATCAGCAGTTGAGAAATGTCCCCTTGCAGCATCGAGTGCATCCCCCTCCGCTTGCCAGCGTCAATCTGCTCTGCATGAGGATTAACCATCGCCAAAATTTGGGGACTGACCAACGCATCATAGACCACCACATCAGCACACTCCAGCAGCGCTTTTCCTTTGAGAGTCATCAATCCTGGATCTCCAGGGCCAGCGCCAACTAGATAGACTTTGCCTGAATATTGCATAGACAGTAGTGAGGTAGTGGGTAGGGGGTGAAGAATCAAAAAGAGTAGGTCAACAGAGAGGAAAATCTAAAATCTAAAATCCAAAATCCCTAATTCCCTTGGGCTAAATCCACCAGTAAATCCGCCAGTTCAGGGCTAGCCTCTAATGGGTTAGTGAGCATGAGGGTTAGATTAGGAGACGCTTGTGAAAAATTTGTGAGGGTTTGGGCGATCGCGTCCATAGTCCCCCCGTTAAATAGGAAAAATGGCACAATTCCAATTTTTCTGAAGTGGTGACTTAGCTCCTGGATGCGAACCTGCAAGCCTGGGGAAACAGACCAGTAAGCCGGAACGACACCGAGTACCTCTGCCAACGCTGCGATCGGCTGGTTTGCTCCAGAACGGCGACTGCCATGCGCAAGCAGTATCCAGGCTTCAACTGAAACGGATGCCATCTGCTTAGCAATCAGGCGATCCAATTCAGGATGCGAACCTAAGTGGGGTGCAACTTCAATCTTCACACCGTGTCCTAACGCCTGTTGTGCGAGAGCAACTTCCGCTGGAATATCCTCCATCACATGCACGCCCTGTAGCAAAAACACAGGCAGGACAATCAGTTGACAGGGTGGGGTGACGATCGCCGCTTGAATCTGCAAGGCAAACTGCTCAATCTGCTGGTGTAAGGGCAGGGGATGGCATTCCAGAAAGGCAGATTGAACGAAATTCTGATGATGGCTAGAGAGTACAGAGTGATCAGGAGCTGCAAGATGGGGTGCGAGAGCACGTGAAGAAGAAGGACGCGCAGGAGAAGGACATGGAGAGGGGGAGACGCGGAGACGCGGAGGAGATTGTAGCTTTTCGCGAACGCGTTGGGTTAGGGCATCTGCCGCGACCTGCGATCGCGGATCATGACTGCCATGAAAGACGAGTAGATAGGAAATTGGAGATCGCAAGGGAGCTGTCAGAATCAAGAGTGCACAAGGTTCCGTGAATTCTACCGCCCAATCTTACGAGACTTTGTAGTCACTTTGACAGCGAGGGTTTCACAAGTGGGGGCAGGTTGCGGTGAATGCTGACCTGAATCCAGGATAGCGATCAACCTGCCCTGACGCTAAATGCGTTAAATGACGACCCCGTTTAGTTGTTGGAGGTTTGAACATAGGCCAAGGTCAAACTGTCGTGTGCTAAGAAGTGAGCAAGGTGGAAGGACCGATCCTCAGTTTCCAGCAACATTTGCTCATACAAATAGCGAGTGGCGCGATCGCCCAGGCTTTCTGCCTGTCCGGCCTGTCTACGCAGCAGACCGATCATTGCCTGTTCAGCTTGCAGATCATGTTCCACCATTTGCCGACAGAAGTAGGCTCCGTCTGACTCTGGAGTAAAGCAGCACAGTTCAGCCAATTTTGTGAAGCTAGCTGCCGGAATCCCCCCCAGTCCATTCAACCGTTCACCGAGTTTATGGACGTATCCTTGAACATCTTCGTAACTATCGGAAAAGAACTCGTGCAATGAATAAAATTCTGCACCTTCCACAACAAATGATGTTTTTGGTACTGAATGTAGAGCGCTTGAAAACTAGCAAGCGCAATATTCATTCCTTCAATGATAGGAGTA
>JAAUSG010000294.1 GCA_012034055.1 Leptolyngbyaceae cyanobacterium RU_5_1
GTTTATTGCGATCGTAGTGAGCAAGGGCACCCGCATGCATAGGGCGTTGCTGCCGGTGGTTGCCGGACGACCAATACTAGTTGCCAGGGATTTAACGCCCTTGAATTCAGCCGGAATCGCATCGGCAATCTCTTGACGACGCTCGTCCAGAATTTGGGTAAAGTCGCGTTGGGTTAGCCCGTAGTGTTCAGCGATTTCCAGAAAGAATCGAATGGAAGTCAGGAGCCAGGAGTCAGGAGTCAGGAGAAATACTGAATTCTGGATTCTGACTCCTGATTTCTGACCTACCCAAATGTCCCAGCTTAGGAGATTTCCAGCAAGGAATCATGCATGGCAGATGGGCACGTATGACCTTTGCCCATCCTACTTTGGTATTTTGTTTTTCGGAAATCTCCTTAAATGGCTATCCCTGATCCAGAAATCTCCTAATCTCGATCGCTTTGGATGACAGCGGCGATCGCCGCTTTTGCATTCGATTGAAACTCTTGTACGTTAACGCGGGTGAGCAGGGCGATCGCCCCTAGCATGGATGTTGCCTGAATCGCAAACACGAGTCCATAGGCGATCACCAGATTGGTAGTCAACTGCTTGCCAAGATCCAGGAACACACCACCGAATACGGTTGCCAGTCCTCGTGCCAGCGCTTGCGACAGTCCCCATGCGCCAATGAAGGTGCCAGCCGTTTCAGCGGCGGTTAAATCCAGCATCAGCGTTACCGCACCGGTTGTGCCAATCCCAGACGAAAGGCCAAATACCAGCATGGCCCACTGCAGAAACTTGGGGTTGCCTGTGAAACCAGCCGAGATGATCAACACGAGCGACAGAATCACGAGCTGACAGCCAAGTTGAGCAGTTGGACGTTTGCCTATGCGAGGAGCCAGCCAGAATCCGGCACCTAAAATGCCCAGCAATGCTCCACCGCCAAAGAAGCTATTCAAAATCGCCGTATCTCCAGCAGGCATCTTGAACACTTCACCGCCATAGGGTTCCAGGACGGCATCCTGCAAAAAGAGTCCCAGAGTAAAGGCCAGCAGGAAGGCGAAGAAGAAGCGAGTTTGCGGACTGGCAGTCAGAATTTTCCAGGCGCGATCGAGCGTAATCAGTTGACTCGGGTTCGTTTCACCCAATCGTTGGGCGAAGCGAGAGTATTTTTGCTCAACCCCCCAGGTTGCAATCACTGCCAAACCAACCACAACCAGTGGCACAATCACAAACACGCGGTTGACACTGTCTTGCAGCAGGCTGAGGGAGGGATCCGCTTCCAGGCGCGTCAACAACACTTTGATGAAAATTGCACCGACGGCAATCCCACCGGTCAACATGGCCCAGTCGATGCCGACGAGTTTAGAGCGATCGTCTTCATCAGTTACATCTACCAGCAATGTTGCAAACGGAGTTGAGCTGGCGCTGAGGGCAATTCCATACAGCCCAAACGTTGCTGCCAATACGGCCGTCCAGGCATAGGTCGTCGGTCCCCAGCCCTGTGCTCGTGATGCGGCTCCGACTTGCCACATTACCTGAACGGCAATAAATGCCAGGATCGCAAAGCAAACAACTCCTACCAGCACATAACTGGTGCGATGCAGCCGCCCCCAAAGCGGCTTCCGGTCTGACTGTTGCCCAAACCACACCCGTGCGGGCGAAACGAACAGGGTCACCGCGAGAACAACGCTGGCGATCGTGGCTGGGACACCCAATTCCCGAATCATGACTCGATTCAAGAGGCCAGTCAGCAGCACTGACATCATGCCCAGACCAAGCTGAAACAGCCCCAATCGCAGCATGGTCAGCACATTAATTTGAGGAAGCTGCCCCACAGGGGCGGTTTGCTCTGGTTGTGAATCTGAAAAATTGCCTGTTGACATAAGGATTTTCAAAGTTGTTTGTCATTTGTCACTTGTCATGCAAGAAGCAAGGATGCGCAGGGTTGTTGGTTTTTAGAGAAATTTCTAACCAAATAACCAACGACCAATGACAATTAAATTTCAAGAGTCAATAGGACTGCTATTTATACAAGATAGGGGTAAATGCTGCAACGCACTTAGTTGTTGAGTGAAACAAAATAGCGATCGCGCCCTTCTCCGCAACCCATGCATTCCGAGTCCCTACATTATCGCTATCCCAGCGATACACTCGATATGTAAACGAGTCTTAAGGAAGCCAGATGTGCAAACGATTATGCTTGGAAAAGAGGGGCTTGGCGGTAGAAAATTAAAAATTAAAAAGGCAAAATGAGAAGTTCAGAGTGTAATCATGCAGAATGATGCTGTGTCTTAGCGCCATTTTTAATTTTTCATTTCTAATTTTTAATTATTAGAACACTATGAAACTTTTAACGAATTGGGGTTTTAGTCCAAATAGCTGGCAGGGGCAACGGGGCGAGTATTGGCTGTTGGTTCAAATCATCCTTATGCTGGGATTTGCAGTAATGCCGGTCTACCGTCCCGCGAGTTGGAGTATTGCAGTGCCAATGTCGCTTGGCTGGAAGGAACGGCGATCGCGATTGGATTGCTAGGCATCGTCCTGTTGGTAAAGGGACTCATTGATTTGGGTCATAACCTGACGCCCTTACCGCATCCACGCGATGACGGGGAACTGGTGCAGTCGGGTGTTTACGGAATTGTTCGCCATCCAGTCTACAGCGGCGTGATTTTAGCGGCGATCGCGTGGACACTCTATCAAATCAGCCTGCCTCACCTGGTTGGAGTGGTTGCTCTAGTTGTCTTCCTGAATGCGAAAGCTAGCCGTGAGGAAAACTGGCTGATTCAAAAGCATTCCGATTACACAGAGTATCGGCAACGAGTTAAGAAACTTATTCCCTGGTTGTATTAGGACGCGGTTATAGCGATTTTCAACTGAGTGAAGTACATTCTCGTTGTGAACGGTATCAGGTGTCAGGGTGGGCTTCATTGGATGCAAACTCCTATAAATGCTTCAAAAGCTGATTCCAGACCGTTTTGCCTTAAATGAGACCCAAAATCTTGGATTTACAACCTAATTTGTCCCTTTCCGCGTAGACTATCCCGTATCAGTCCTCTAAACTAAAGCCATCAGCACTTCACATCACGAGTGCTCTGCTAAAAGTTTTTTAATCCTCCCTAAAAACACTTTTAAGGAAACGTTTAAACCAACACTTTTTAGTTGAGGGTAACGGTGAAGGGGAAAAAGACTTTAAACAAGCGTTTTTCTCTTTCCCACAAGCTTTATCTTTTAATCGAGGAGTATTAATACTTAACCTATTAATAACCTGTCCGAAAACGGCTCGGAACTGAGTGTTGATTTAAACTATTACGGCTTTTCAGATTTAAGTTCTAAATCAAGTCTGTTGGATTACTAATTTAGTTATGCATACAGTTCTAATCGTGGACGACAGCACCACTGTTCGCCAAATGGTCTCGGATCATTTGGAAAATCATGGGTTTGAAGTCATACAGGCAGTGGATGGTGAGGACGCGATCGAGAAGATTCAAGCAGGCTCCCCGGATTTAGTCGTAACGGACATCGTCATGCCCCGCAAGAATGGCTATGAGCTAACCCGGTGGATCAAAAGCGACCCCAAGACCAAGCATATTCCAGTCGTCATGTGTACCACGAAGAGCGAGGAATTTGACATCTATTGGGGGATGAAGCAAGGAGCAGATGCCTATATCACCAAGCCCTACCATCCGCCTGATTTGATTGATGCGGTGAAGCGGTTGTTGAAATAATGGAAAGGTGAAGGATAAAGGGGGAAGAGGGAAGGGAAAGGCTGTATGTCTCGACAGGCGCGAGACGCGGGGCGCGAGGCAGGTGATGTCTTTGCCAGTGAGCTTACTGTGATTCTTCATGTGGGTGATTGGAGTGCGGTTTGCCCTAATCGTTTGAGAATTTGAAGGGTAGCCTGGGCTTCGCTGGGCAGGGTGTATAGGGAAAACGCTCTGGATAAGTCGCAAATGGTATCAGGCTGTCGTGACAGCTTGATGAACAGAACGTCGTCTCCATTCGTCAACATTCCAAATGTTGGTTGACTGAGTTGATTTGCCAACATATACGCTAAAACTTGGGGCAGGGCTGACCGAGTTGAAATGGTTGTCTTTTTGGACTCAAGCACCAAAATCCAGAGGCGACTTTGCATAATCAGGACATCAATTCGCCCACGCAGCGTTTCGTCTCCATCTTCAATCGTCAGCTCTATGGCTGCTTCTGCTCTCATTTTGAAGGGTGGGTCGTAGAAGCCTGCCAGTTCTAGTAATGGAGAAGCAACCAAGAGCGTAACGGCTCCTTCTAATAACTCTCCATCGGCACGATGATAGAGTAAGCGCCGCCTCAGAGTGTGGAGAGACCTTTGTTCAGCCTCACTGAGTTCAGGGAGGTCGTCTTGCCATTCGTTGAAGAAACTGGCGTCTTCGCTGCGTCGCAGTCCGAATCGTTCATCCAGTTCGGACAGGTTCTTAACAGACTCTGTCACTGCGACAAATTTTGCCATTCCCTGAATTGCTTGAATACGTTTGTTCCAAGCGTAACGTAATTGGATTCAATTCATGACTTTAGTACATAGTCTGAACCTTTGCCTGAGCGCTACAGTCTAAAGGAAAGGTCAAACCCAGGGATGAGGGCTAATCTAACGATGCAGCGAGTTGGATTTGTGAACGATCTGGTCAAGCTCAGGTTGCCGAGATGGCTGTTGGCGCTGTTGATTGTGGGTTTGGTAGCGGGTGGAGGTTATGTGGCGTATAGCCGGATGGAAGCGGCGAAGCGTCAAGAAACGAGGCGACGGATGCAAACTGCAACGGTTGAGCGGCTGAATTTGCCAGTGACGATCGCCTCCAATGGCGTTGTCCAGCCAGAGCGATCGATTAACCTGAGTCCAAAAACGTCGGGCATCCTGAAGCAACTGTTGGTGAAAGAGGGCGATCGCGTCCAGGAAAACCAAATCCTGGCCTACATGGATGACTCCAACCTGCAAGGACAACTGACTCAGGCAGAGGGACAGGTTGCCAATGCTCAAGCCAATCTACAGCGGGCACTGGCAGGCAATCGTTCCCAGGATATTGCGCAGGCGCAGGCGCGAGTGATTGATGCAGAGGCAGCGCTGCGGCAGGCAGAGCAAAACTTCCGGCAGAACCAGCAGCTATTGACCGATGGAGCCATCAATCGGCGAGATTTCAATAATTCTCTGGCAGATCGCGATCGCGCGATCGCCCAGGTCACCGAAGCCAAGCAAGCCCTTTCGTTGCAACGAGCCGGTTCTCGCCCCGAAGACATTGCTCAAGCCCGTGCTCAGCTCACCACGTCCGAAGGACAACTGCAAACGATTCAGGCGCAGATCAACGACACCATCATTCGCGCTCCGTTTAGTGGCGTGATGACCCGCAAGTATGCTGACCCCGGTGCTTTTGTCACTCCGACAACCGCCGGTAGCTCAGTTTCTTCCGCCACCTCCTCCTCGATTTTGGCGTTAGCGTCTCGCAATCAAGTCGTCGCCAAGGTTGCCGAGTCCAACATTCCGCAAATCAAGCTGGGGCAACGCGTCACGATTGAAGCCGATGCCTATCCAGGTAAACCTTTTGAGGGACAGGTGACCCAAATCGCCGCTCAGTCCACTGTGGAGCAGAACGTCACCAACTTTGAGGTGAAGATGTCAGTCACCGATCCACAAAATCTGCTGCGTGCCGGGATGAACACCGACGTGGAGTTCAACGCTGGCACCTTAAGCAACGCCCTGGTGATTCCAACCGTGGCGATCGTCCGTCAGGAGCAAGGCACCGGTGTATTAATCGCCGGTAGCCGAGAAGAAGGTCGCCGCTCCGAGTTTCGTCCGATCCAAACCGGAGTCACTGTGAACGACAAAACCGTAGTTCGTTCCGGCTTAAAGGAAGGCGAAAAAGTGATGTTAAGTTTCCCGCAAGGAGAACGGCCAGCGGGTAGAACGCCTTCGTTGATGCCGGGAATGGGACCGAGGAGAGGATGAAGGGGAGGAGGGAGGACGGAGGACGGAGGAGGGAGGACGGAGGAGGGAGGAGGGAGGACGGAGGAGGAGACGGAGAGATGG
>JAAUSG010000054.1 GCA_012034055.1 Leptolyngbyaceae cyanobacterium RU_5_1
AGCGAAGGCTCGAACCAGAGAAGCACTTGATCAAGCCTTGACCCAGAGTATCAATGAGTGCATTTCCGCTGAGGATGCCCTGGGCCGGTTCAATCACTGTGGCTTATTCATCTGACAACCGCTGTAATGCCAGGTGTCAGGGAAGTATTTTATTTTCAGCCCTGAAACCGAACACCTGAAACCTGAAACCTTGTTTGATCAGAATCGCTCTACTCAGCAGTCAACGGTTGCAAATTACTGATAGCCGGTCCATGAAGGACTTTCCCGTCATAGTTAAATCGTGCTCCGTGACAGGGACAGTCCCAACTTCTCTCTGCGCTGTTCCAGTTCACAATGCAGGCTAGATGGGTACATACAGCTGATACAGCATGGCATTGTCCCTGTTCATCTCGGTAAGCTGCCACTTTCTTGCCATCCACCGTGACCAGCTTGCCTTCACCAACCGCCACATCGTTCAACGAGTGTTGCAGCCCTTTGAGGCGATCGCCAATCCAGTGTGTTGTTACCTCTGCATTGTTCTTGAGGGATTCTGGAGTCAAGAACGGCGTAGCACGAACCGAGTCATACAGGCGTGCCCAAGGATTTTCGATACCCAGGATCAGGTCTGAGAGCAGCATTCCAGACACCGTTCCATTACTCATTCCCCACAAACTGAACCCAGTTGCAATGTAGGTGTGATTGCTGAATGGGGTGAGTTTGCCGATGTAAGGCAATTTGTCAAATGAGACAAAATCCTGGGTAGACCAGCGATACTGAATTGTTTCTACACCAAAGCGAGAGCGAGCGTAGGCTTCCAACTTCTGGTAGCATTCTTCCGTATTGGAAACAGCTCCCACTTTGTGCCCACCCCCACCAACGAGCAGGAGGGTTCCACCGTCATCGGGTGTTGTCCGAATTGAGTAGTACTCGTTGCTGACCCCAATAAACATTCCGTCTGGTGCTTGAGCAGGGTCAATCGGAGCACCAATAATGTAAGAGCGTTTGGGATATGTTTTGCAAATAAAGTCCTTCGTTGAGGATGGGCAAGTTGGTTGTCACAATTACAGCTCGTGCCTGGACAACACCCTGATTAGTAATGACTCGACACGGTTCACCGTCTTCAACCTTTTGTACTGTTGTGCCTTCAAACACGTAGCTACCATTGCCAGAAATCAAATTGGCGAGATGCAGCAGGTACTTGCGGACATGGAATTGGGACTGGTTGTCGAACTTGACGGCTCCAGCGATCGCAAACGGCAGTGAAGTCTCACGCACGAAGGAAACCGGAAGTCCAAGTTTGCTGGCCGCTTCCACTTCATCTTTAACCTTGCTTAAGTCCTGTTCAGATTCGGCAAAACTATAAGCGCTGGTACGTTTGAAGTCACAATCAATTTGTTCTTCGGCTACGAACTGAGCAACTCGCTCAATGGCAGCTTGATTGGATTCCCCATAGAGCCGTGCTTTTTCTTCACCATGCTGCTTGATTAGATCTGCATAGATCAGCTGATGCAAGGATGTAACTTTTGCCGTTGTATGGCCACTCGTACCGGTTATAATCTGTCGTGCTTCAATGACTGCAACGGTTTTCCCTGCTCGTTTCAGTAGCATAGCAGCCGTGAGTCCAGCGATCCCGCCACCGGCGATCGCGACATCTACAGTAATTCCACTCGCTAGTGACGGAAACGTAGTTGTAGGAGTTGAGTCAATCCAAAATGAAATTGGTTTTCCTTCTAAAGGCTGAGTCATGAGCGTTTCTGCAGAATCATCTGGTCACCGATACCATAACCGAATGACTCTACTGTCCTTCCTCTCTCAAGAGACAGAAAAGCACTCATCTTTGGTCAGATCGTTGCACTTCATCGCTTACTCACCATAAAACGATGCTGATCTTTTAGGCTTCTGCTTTGCCTTTGCGCGTCGAGCGGCTGCATGTGCTTTTTCAACCCACGCTGCCAACATGGCAACATCGTCTAACACATTCGCTGGCAATTGATAATACGACATTTGAATCGGCTTATGCTTTCTGTCATAGGTAAAAGGAAACATTCCTGCGGCGATAAAGTCGTTCCGATTGTCGTCATCCACCTTGAGATAAAGTCTGTCGTAGGCAATCAGAGCAAACATGATTCCCTCCATGTAGAGACCATAACCCCCAAACATTGCACGGGCAGTAATGGCACCCACTTGGTTGAGTCGCTCAAGAACGGAGTCGCGAAACAAAGTTTTGTGTTCTGACATGACTGAAGTCTCGAAATCACTCTTTATGAGTAGATAGTTTTTCTCCAGGTTTCATCTTAAGGAGGTAGATACCGTCTTACTTAAGGCAGTACCATGCTAATAGCAATTTGTTACGAGTTTTACAGGCGTTTGAGCATGAACCCCTCAAAGCCTATTCTGAACCAAACTTGATGGACTGCTGTGAAGATGAGTTTGAACGTGAACACTTCTTTGGAACGAGCTGGAGAACTGAAGCAAGCGCTGTCTGATTTTGTGCTGGATGCTGAAGGGGAACTGGCAGTTGCGCTTGAAACCTTTAGCGCGGCTCAACTGTCTCGTTCTCAACAGCAAGATATGCACCGCAGGAGTCTGGTTGTCGATCGATTTTTGGTTGAAGGCAAGGTCGGGGATAAACCCCCCATCGAGCTGTTTCTGGAAAATGAGCCAGATTTATCGGAGTGCGATCGCGCGCTCATCCAATCCTGGCACCACAGCTTCGTGGGTCTGTTTGAAATCACTCAAATTCTGGACGACGGGTTTGAGTTGATGAATTGGACCACTGCCAAGCGCTATGTTGTTAAACCAACCGAGCCGTCAGCGCTAAAGGCAATGGCTCGGCTGAAAATGGGAGAAATTTTACTCACCCAGATTGCTCCAGTCACTGAGGATGACTGGATGTTTTTCAGTCCGTGGACAGCATTTGGGAAATTAGGAAAACCAAAACTAGCCGTTGCGATCGGTAATTTTAAGCAAAACTACAAACCCTATCTCTACAGCGATGCCCCAGAATTATTGGCTGAAGCATGGCGATCGGTGGAACAGTACTATCAAGATTTCATCAATTTCTTTGGTGGTGATGAAGTAACACTACCTGGATATCAGCTTGGCAAGAAGCTAACTGAATTTCAGGACATGATGACTCAAAAACAGTTTGAGGCGGCTGGGTTCGATCGCTCCAAATCGCTTGCAGAATTGGTAGAGGAATCAGGTACATCCAAAGAAGAAATTGTTGCGGCGGCTGAGGCAATGGGTGCAGATCAGAAAACCGTTGCTCAGGTGTTTGAGAATCAGGGGCGATCGCAAAAAATGGCGGCTCCTCAAGTTGAACTGCCTACTCACCTGAAAAATGCAGAACAGGTCACAGCGCTCACCCATCCTCGCTGGGGGCAACTGTTTTTGCCAACCTATAGCCAGTTCAAGGCGTTGCTAGAAGCAGACGACTGGAGGAGTATTCCAAATGCTGAAAAACTTATGCATCAATATTTGGAGAATCCTGAAATTAATCGTTCTATTTGGTATCGCTTAGCCCAGCACTATTCAGTGCAGCTAGAGACTATATTACGAGATTTTTTAGAGTGTCCAAATTTTAATTTAGGGAGTGATTTGGATGCTGTTTTAAATGAGTTTAATAAGCCCTTAGAAGCAGAGCTGCCAGAAATTGCGAGTGTGCCTCTGCATCTGCACAATTTGTTCCAGGATGCAGTGCTGGAAGTTAGTAAAGAGAAGTCTAAAACAAAGTCAAAAAAACAAAAAGCAGGAACTGGATTTAAATAGGTATTCACTGTAGAGCGTGTGGCAAAGCTATTGGGTTCGCTCATAAGCAAGTTCACCCATGATGTACGTTGCTCGAACGGCGCGATCGTCGCCCATAATCACTAAGCTAAAGGCGCGATCAGCCAGGTCTTCTACAGATGTTGGGTTGGCCTCAGCGTTACGAAAGGCCATTAGCGGTGTAGAACGCATATCCAGAACAATAAAATCGGCTTCTTTGCCCACATCAAAATTGCCCAGCTTATCATCCAGGGACAAGGCTCTGGCTCCACCCAGCGTGGCTAAAAAGAGCGCCTTGAAGGGGGAGAGTTGCTGCTTGCGGAGTTGGGAAACTTTGTAGGCTTCATTCGCGGTTTGCAGCAGTGAGAAGCTCGTCCCAGCCCCCATATCTGTTCCCAACCCCACCTCAACAGGATACTCAGTTGATTTGGCTTGCTCTAGTTTGAATAACCCGCTGCCCAAAAACAGATTGGAGGTTGGACAAAACGCGATCGCGGACTTGGCTTCCGATAAGCGCTTAAATTCCGCGTCGGTGAGCTGTACTCCGTGAGCAAACACCGAGCGATCGCCCACCAGTCCTGCCTGATCATAGATATTTAGATAGCCACCGCACTCTGGAAACAGTTCCTTAACCCACGCCACCTCGTCTACGTTCTCTGATAAATGAGTGTGCAGGTAGACCCCCGGAAACTCTTGCAGCAGTTTTCCTGCCAACTGTAACTGCTCTTTGGTTGAGGTAATGGCAAACCGAGGCGTGACCGCATATCGCAACCGTTCCTGCAAATGCCACTTCTGGATCAACTCCTTAGTTTCTCGATAGGAGGATTCTGCCGTATCTGAGAGGAAATCAGGCGCATTCCGATCCATCATCACTTTGCCTGCAATCATACAAAGATTGCGATGGCTTGCTTCCTCAAAGAATGCATCCACGGATTCTGGATACACAGCCGCAAATACCAGTGCAGTAGTTGTGCCATTTCTGAGCAGCTCATCCAAAAACATGGAAGCAACCGTTTGCGCATACGCTTTGTCCTTAAATTTTCGTTCGGTTGGAAACGTGTATTTATTCAACCATTGCAGCAGTTGTTCACCATAGGCAGCAATCATTTCAGTTTGTGGATAGTGAATATGCGTATCAATAAATCCTGGCATGAGTAACATATCAGGGTAAGCCGCGATCGCAATATCTGCATATCGGTCTTTAAGTTGTTCATAGGCTCCGATTTCTCGAACATGTCCATTCTCTAGAACCATTAGTCCGTCTGGAATATAGCGAACGCTTTGCAATTCTGGACTAAAGAAGGGATCATCAATAAAATCCAACAGAGATCCGCGAAATCCTTTCAGAGATTGACCAGCCGATGAAGTTAAGGTGCTCATAGAGTCATCCCAATTTTGGATTTTAGATTGCAGGTTCACAAGCCATCAGCCGAACCGATTGGAGCGTGCCTGCTGCTCAGTACTCACTGGAATTTCAATCCAGAATTCAGTTCCTTGACCCGCTTGTGAATTGCATGTGAAGACACCACTGTGCTTCTCTACAACAATCTGGTAGCTAATGGATAACCCCAGCCCAGTGCCTTTGCCGACCGGCTTCGTCGTAAAAAAGGGGTCAAACACCCGCGCTCTCAGCATGTCCTGTATTCCCGGACCATTGTCAGAAATGCGAATACGAACTCGGTTATCATCAATGGTTTCAGTTTGAATCCGAATTGTGGGGGTAGAGACGCCATTAATGGCGTCTCTACGATTAATCGCGTCTCTACCCGCCATTCGCTCTTCCAACGCGTCGATCGCATTGCTCAATACGTTCATAAACACCTGGTTGAGCTGTCCGGCGTAGCACTCGACGAGCGGTAATTCTCCATATTCTTTAACCAATTGAATTTTAGGATGGTCTCCCTTGCCTTTGAACCGGTGTTGCAAAATCAGCAAAGTGCTGTCAATCCCCTCGTGTATATCAACTGGTTTCATCTCTATCTGGTCGATCCGCGAGAAGTTGCGCAGCGACAGAACGATCTGCCGAATGCGATCGGTGCCGATTCTCATGGAAGACAGGGTTCGCTGCAGGTCTTCAGTGAGAAACTCCAGATCGATTTCTTTGGCGCGATCGCAAATTTCGACCGGCGGATTCGGAAAGTGTTGCTGATATAGACCCAGCAAACTCAATAAATCGTCGGCATATCGACTCATGTGGGTGAGGTTGCCATAGATGAAGTTCACTGGGTTATTGATTTCGTGAGCAACTCCAGCCACCAGTTGCCCCAGGCTAGACATCTTCTCAGTTTGAATCAGTTGGGTTTGGGTTTGCTGCAAATTGTGAAAGGCTTTTGCAAGCTGATCGGCTTGTTGTTTGGTTTGCCAGAGCAGTTCGGCTTGCTGGAGCGCCACCCCCAGTTGGGTTGCCACCTGAGTTGCAAATTGGACTTCCGATGTTTCCCAATCCCGTTGATAGGCGCATTGGTGAACGCAGAGCAAGCCCCAAAGGTCATCTCCTTGCTTGAGCGGCACGACTAAATTGGCGATAACTTGCAATTGAACCAGCATTTCAACGTAGCAGTCTTGTAGTTCGGCGACATGAATATCTGCGATCGCCTGCGTGCGTCCCTGCCGATACTTGGTCACATACTGTTCTTCATAGCAATGGTCTTGTATTTTAACTCCCAAAATCGGCGAGAACTCTGGCAAAACGTCCTCCGCAACAACCTCGCCATGCGCAAAGTTTGACTCTGGATCAAAGCGAAAAACCGCAACCCGGTCTGCATTGAGCGATCGTCGCACCTGCTTTGCCGTTGTGCGGAAGATTCGATCCAAATCCAGTGATTCTCGAATTTTGGTCACAACCCGAAACAAAATTCGCTGTTGCTCAGTTGCTAGTTCCAGCTTTTTCGTGCGTTCCTGAACCTCATGCTCCAGCCGGGTGTTAAACGTCTGCAGGCGACGGTGCATCTCGTACTGCTGAATCGCTGATGCAAACTGCTGACTCAATGTCTTCGCCAGTTCAATGTCTTCTGCGATCCACTCTGGAGCCTGCCCCTTTTTAGACTCACGCCAAACCTGAAACGATAGACGGGCTTGCAGTTGTCGCTGATCTGAATCAAACCGTCCCGCCCACAGGGTTTCAGTGTCTCTTTCATTGCGAAAAATAGTCAAATACCCCAGTGCCTGCTGCCGGTATTGCAGCGACATCATCAAAATGCCCCGAATTTGGGTGGCTTGAAATGCGACTTGCAAGTTGCGGAGTTCTGGTATCTGGTATAGATCATGAATTGCCCAGGGCTGATAGTTGCCAGTGTTGAAGTGTGCCGACCAAACGTTGTACTGTTCCATCAGGGAAAATTTTGCCTGCTTGGGCATGACTGGCTGTATCCCACAGGTATAAAGCCAAACTGGGCAATCAGGAGTTGCAAAGCAAGTTGCCCAGTGATGGTCATCGCTGCCGCCAAATTCGGATGCAGCGGCTTGGATATAAAGGCGGCCTCCAGCCCCCTGGAATGCTGCAACCGTTTCCTCTAAGGCTGACTGCAATTCAATGGTGGACAGCGAATGGAGCAGGGCTGCAATCCGGTTAATAGTAGCTTCTTGGTGAGCCTGGTGGCGGGCTTGAGTCAGCAAGGTAGACTGGGCGATCGCCACCGAAAGCTGATCCGCCACCATCTGCAACCCCTGCAGCTCATCGTCTGGAACCGATCGCGAACTGGTGTGGTGCGATACGAGCAGCCCCCAAAGCCGCTCGGACGTGAGGATGGGTACAACCACTGACGACTGCACCCCCATTGCCGTTAGATATTCAGCGTGACAGGGATCTAACCTGTGGTAGTGAACCTTGTCGGATAGGATTTGAACCGAATCGGTTGCATACAACGAGCTGCGACCCGTCAACATTGACGCCACATCAACCACAATTCGCACCCGCGCGTTCATAAACATCTCACGGGCATAGGTTGGAATATCATCTGCAGGAAAGTTGAGTCCCAACAACGAGGGTAGCCGATTGTCAGCGATCGCCTCAGCCACAACCTGCCCACTTTGATCGGGATGAAACTTATAAATCATGACGCGATCGGTTCCGAGGAATGACCGCGCTTCCGCTGCCGTTGTCGCAAGAATTTCGTCTAACTCTAGCGATTGTCGAATTCGATTTGTAATTCGTTGCAACAAATTTTCTTGATTTAAGCCGCTCTCTCGGTTTACTCCAAAGCTCATCGTGCGTCCTAGTCATTTGAGAGGTGATAGGTGATGAATGCCCCCCTGATGAACGTGGAAACTAATTGTTTCCTTAAAATTGTTTGCCGAAATACATTGCTTCATCTAAGCTATCAGATTGGAATCTGAATCACGAATAAGGTTTGCAATCTTTCTTAAGTAAGTGGCTCTATTTAAATTGAATCCGTGTCAGACGGTGAATCTCAGAGTTTGTCTGAGCGGGAACGAGAGGTTTTGATGTTATTAGCTCAGGGACTGCGCGATCGCGACATTGCCAAGTCGCTATACATCAGTGAACGCACGGTCAAATTTCACCTCAACAATCTTCCCCCCCAGCTCAAGGCACGCACCCGATGTCAAGCCATCTATCAGGCTGTTGTCAAGGGTTTGATTTAGCTTTAATCAGAGGTCATTTAGTTGATTACGAAGAAAAATTATTTCCAGATGTCAAGGCGGAACCGGGTGAGAAAGCGTTGGTGACCTTTCATACGGTTGCATTTGAGGGATCGAAATGGCCTGACGGTTCCCAAGAAACCTGTTATTCACCGTCCTTGATTGTTAAAGACGACTTTACGCCGGGCAGTGAGTATACCCTTGAAGAGTTTGTAGCGCGATCGCGAACTGCCCTCAACATTGCCAGCGATCGTGTGCAAGCCAAGTCCGGAATGCCATGCAGTCTGGCGCTCGGCCAACTGCAAAAAATTGAGACAAAAGCAGTCCAGTACAGCTAACTCTCCCAACCCAAAGTTCACGTCATCCGATTCATTGAGTAATCAATCTGCACCATTGTTCAATCGTATTGAACAATGGTGAAACGAAGTTTTTATGCAAAAAATTACTCAGATACTTTTTCGATCAGACACGCGAATTTGGATATCCTTGATGTTTGCACTGATATATCTCATTAGAGCATAAAGAAACACACCTATACCAATCATTTCAAGCAATTCCTCTACGGCTAGTATGAGTTGAAAACCCATACCATGCCACCCAGTAGATTTCTCCATTGAAACAGAAGCTAGATTCGTGGATAAAAATGCTCCACCAACCATCTCCATTCCCACAGCACCTATTACATAAATGGCTGCAGCAATCATGAAAAGCCAACGTATTTTTGTGGGTAAGCTAAATAAAAATTTCCAATATGTTATTGCAACAATTAGTACCAATATCAAGGCTGCAATTACCCAGGGAAATAAAGAAATCCAGATAGCTTTAGTGAATGTCTCAATGGCTCAATCAGGATTTCATGGATGCTAGCTGCCTCATCTAATGAGAGGTAGAGGAAAATAATTGATAATCCTTTCCAATGATTTGTGTAGCGATCGTTTTGCTGCTTTTTGATCGCGAAAATAAGGGCTAGCAGAGTTGAGCAAATCAGCAGTGTAATAGATGAGTACCAACTGGGAATGGCGTTCTCATTATCTACATTCAAGAGTCTTGAAAGCCCCAAGAGACTGTCATATCCCAAGAAGAACTTGGAGTACTGTATAACAATGTTTGCCAGAGTAATACTTACTATTACCAGTATGAAAAATCGGATGATCTTTTAGGGGAAATTGAAATCATAACTCCCCCTAATGCTTTGCTAACTTCGACCCTTTCCAACACAGTTCTCCATTTCTTAACTTTAAGATAATTATCTGTTAATCTTTCTTGAAAGAAGGTCTTGAGAGAGGCTTTTCATCCAATCTTTAAAGGTGACTCTACTCGTATGAAATTAGTCCCCCTTGATGTAGCCTAGAACACTCTCAGAGGATGTTTTAAAAGTCCTACTGTTTGTAGCAAAGCGTGCAAGATCCCCCTAAATCCCCCTTAATAAGGGGAACTTTGAGCCAATTTCCCCCCTTATTAAGGGGGCGTAGGGGGGATCGCTGAGTGCTTAACATCACAGACCATACCTTTTCAAACATCCTCTCAGGGCTAGAAGCTCTTAAGGGCTGCAAATTGCATCGATATAGCAAAATCGATATGGCAAGAAGTCGTGTCCCCTGGCTTGCCATAAAAGCCCTGGTTCAAAAACCGGGGCTGATGTTTGTAACTTGATCAATATGGGCTACGGAAGATTTTGCAGTTGCTATCGACAAACCGAATCTGGCAGCTTTAATAGCAAAGCCCAACTTCAGCCGCAGAGCGAGTCAGCATTGAATGCTGGCGATTCCGAACAGATCGGTTCTGGTTTATCGTCAGCAGACGAGCTTTGTTCTCAACAGAGGTTTCGGTAGATGCTAGTGCTACGGGCTGAACAACCGATTTACGGTTATAAACCTGTCCACGGTAAACGAAAATTGCCTCTAGCCGTTCCGCTTTCTCAACTTCACTCCGGCGATGTATTGCTCCACGCTGTCTGAGGTTGGCAACAGAACCGGAAGCTTCAGTCTCAAATGTATTGGC
This sequence comes from Leptolyngbyaceae cyanobacterium RU_5_1, assembly GCA_012034055.1. Lineage (GTDB taxonomy): Bacteria > Cyanobacteriota > Cyanobacteriia > Leptolyngbyales > Leptolyngbyaceae > JAAUSG01. Next base: position 10,348 of record JAAUSG010000054.1, read on the forward strand.
AGGATTGTAGTCGTAGCTAATTCCGCGATAAGTCAGTTTCATGTTCGCCTCCTAGAAATCGTTCGTAGTTCATTTGAGGCGCGTTCCTTCGGGATGACTCCCTACTTCCGTCTTACCTGGACGATGCAGCAACCCTGTCGTGAGTTTCACACTTTTTACTGCACTGGATTTTTACTGCGCTGGATAAGATGAACGATTTACTTTTCTGTATCTATTTTTACAGAATCGAGCAAAGATTGTCAACATTTACAGAAATTTTTAGTATCCATCTCATTTGTAGTATTTTGTGGTATTAATGTAGTATCAGGTTTCTACCAAGGGACAAACAAATGAACTCAGATTCTGTCAACGGTTTCAAACCTGTCCCCACGCTTAAAAACCAGTAGCGTGGGCATTGCCCACGCTACAAATCACTGGGTACTTCTTCTTGTAGAAATCGCCTGATCACTGTAGCGATGCAGGAGCGCGGCAAGAAACCGAGCAGCCGTGGTGGCTTTGGGGGACTCCTGTGGGTTTGAGGACATCCACCAACCGTAAGCTGTATGAGGCGATCGCCACAGGTCTAAATGCCCTACCCCCGGATCGGCATAAAAGCTGTCTGAGCCATTACCCAGTAACGCTAAACTCCAGTGGGTAAACGAATCGTGGCTAAGGCGATGAATGGGGAAATTGCCCCAGAGCGGTACACCCCAACCGTCGAGTGCAATCAAGGCGCTGACGGTTCCACCCGACTGTTGCCAACCCCAACTGGCTGCGATCGCGCCCGCTACGCCTGCACTAAAGCTAATGAACAACAGCGGCATGGTGAGATACGTGTGCGGGTGTTCTGCCTGCAGACGGTCGTGCAAAAACCACAGGATATGCAAGCCTGAGTAAGCAGGCTGATGGTCTGCCGGGAAGATCAACGGTTCAGCCCAACCCGGATGGGAGTCCTCGCACTCATCCCACAACCTTTCCAGGAAGCTTTGAGTTAACTGCGGTTCATGGACTCCAGGGCAAATAACAACATTCATTAAGGTTTATCCCCCCATAGGGGATGTTAGTCTAATAGGAATCAATCAAGCTTTTATACCAATTGGAAAAATGTTTGCGACACATTCCTTGCATAGATCCCCCTCAGTCCCCCTGATTAAGGGGAATGCCGGCGGCAGGGGGATCTTAACTTGTAGCGTGTAAAACATGAATTGGTATAGAGTACATCCCCAAATTCAAGATCGAGGAGTTCAACGTGGTCTCTACCTCTGAAAAACTGCAGCCGTCTTCAGAAACATCTGTCGCTCAGGAACGAGTTGCTGTCCTGTTGATGGGATACGGCGAAGTGGAAAGCTATGCAGACTTTGCCAACTACAACGAACAGGCGCTCAATCTGCTAACGGCAAAGTTTGCGCCCGTCCCCACCTGGATTTACCCCCCCCTGGCAAAGTTGCTGGCTGTGTTTGATCTGCATGAGTGGAGCCATCAACACGGTAATTTTATCTCCCCTCACAATGCCATTTTTGAGCGTCAGCGGGCGGGAATTGAGCAGCAGTTGCAGCAACAGTGGGGCGATCGCGTTCAAGTCTTCAAAGCCTTCAACTTCTGTGCCCCGTTTTTACCCGTTCAAGTGCTAACGCAAATTAAAGCTGAGGGCTTTGATAAATTGCTGATTTACCCATTACTGGTGGTAGATTCTATTTTCACGAGCGGAATTGCCGTTGAGCAGGTGAACAAGGCATTGGCAACGCTGACCGATGACGGTGAGCACTGGGTTAAGGGAGTCCGCTACATTCCCTCGTTTTATAACCAACCTGCTTATATCGACCTGATGGCACGTCTGGTTGAGGAGAAGCTCAAAACAGAGCTGGCAGCCACCTTTTTGCCCTCACAGATTGGCATCGTGTTGATGAATCATGGTTGTCCGCATAAGGCAAAAGGGTTTACATCGGGCATTGATGAGAGTCAGGCATTGTACGAACGGGTGCGCGATCGCCTGATCCACCGCTATCCCTTGATTTCCGTGGGTTGGCTGAATCATCAAACGCCGCTGATCGAATGGACGCAGCCCAACGCTGAACTGGCTGCCAAAAATCTGATTGAGCTGGGGGCCACCGCCATGATCTTTATGCCAATCGGATTCGCGACTGAGAATCACGAAACGTTGCTGGATGTCGAGCACATCATTGGATCTCTGCACCGCAAGTATCCCAAGGTTACCTATCTGCAGATGGAGTGCGTCAATGACCACCCCGACTTTCTCCAGATGACGGCTGAGTGGGCAACTCCGCAGATTGAAGCATTGCTGTCAGAGCAGGCGATCGCCGTCAATCCACATCTGGCACACACCCACGCCCATCCCCATTCCCACACCCACGGGCACCATCATCATCACAATGGGCATCACCACCATTGAGATGAAGTGAGATAAAGCGTGAACAGTTCCTGAGGAACGTGGATTGAATAACAGCAAACGTTCGCTGGCGTAGGGGCGGGTTTTGCCAAAGGTCTCGCTAAGATCCCCAGATTGTCTACCAAACCCGCCCCTACAGAGGCCATCCATCACCAAAAAATTTACAGGGGAAGATTGCGGTTTCATTAAATTCGCATTCCTAAGCCGCTTGCCGCAGTTTAGTCGTATTTTCTACCAGGCTTTGGGCAAAGTCGTCGAACCGCTGCGACAATTTCTCATCCAGCAATTTGCCATCGGCACCGAATGCCTGCCACGCCTGCCCGATCGCGACCTGCTCCGGAATCACCCAGGCATGCACCCAGCGCAGAATGACTCGCAAATCATTCAAGGCATTACTGTTCGACTGTCCACCTAGAATGCTGACTAAACCTGCAACCTTACCGGATAGATGGTCAAAGCTCATCAGATCCAGGGCATTCTTCAATACTCCACTAACGCTGCCATGATACTCAGGAGTGACCAGAATCATTCCGTCTGCTTGCTGGAAAGCCGTCTGTAGACGCTCCACATCTGGATACTCTGGATACGCTTTGCCACCGTTACAAAACGGTAAGTTCAGTGTGCGCAGATCTAGAATTTCAACCTCACCTTCCAACGCCTCAACCCGCTGCGCGGCTAAACGCAGTGCCTGTTGGCTATAAGAGGTTGGTCGAAGACTACCAGCAATACCGACAAACTTAGCCATAATCAAGCTCCCAATGAGTGAAGTGAAATAACCAGAGTGTTAAACAGCCGCCTATCAACCGTAAGTCTTTTCTAAGCCTTAACTCGGACTCGTTATGAGTTCTCATTAAAGTTTAGCGCACGGCTGTTAAAACTGCGATACTGCGATCGCGGACTCCTTGTTTTAGTCCTGCGCTTTTATAGTCCCGAACTTAGTCGAGCTTTCCGGAGTAAGAATTGCAGTACAGTTTCTTCCCTCGAAATAATATCGACATGGCCCTCCATCCCAGCTTTGATCGCGCACTGGTGGCGGCCTCGACCGAGCGATCGCCCCTTGGGTTGAATAGTCACTTCATAGAAAGGCGGTGTAGGGTTGCTGGTATTGGCTTGGGGTTTGATTGTGTCTTCCGAAATGTGACGAACGACCCCTTTGAGAGTGCCGTAATCTGGGTAGGGGCAAGCCGATAACCGCATTTGCACCTGCTGACCCACCTGCAATTTACTCCGCTCCTGGGGGATTACTCCTGCCTTGATTTGCAAAGTGGCCTGTTGGGGAACAATTTGGGCAATTTCTTGCCCCGCTTGCACCGTCTGACCTGGGTTGCGAAGATTCAACTTGAACACGATCCCGTGGGCTGTTGCCGTAATTTTGGTTTGCTGGAGTTCCCGTTTAACTTGTTGCAGTTCCCGCTGGTTGCGTTCCAGTTCTTGATGAATCGCAATTCGTTGTTGAATTAACCCTTGCTGTTCTTTGTTAAGCGTTGCCAAACTCGCCTCACCGCTAGCTCGTTCCTGGGCAATCCGCTCTGCCGCGATCGCCACTTCAGCATCGGTGGGATTGAGCGCCGCCTGAGCACTTTGCAACTTTGCCTGGGCTGCTGCCACAATTTGTTCTTGTCGCCGCACCTCCAATTGCGCGTCTTCCAGGCGATCGCGTGGCAATGCTCCAGCTTCAGTGACAGGACGGTAACGGTTGTACTTGACCTGGGCCGAACGCAACGCAGCTTCTCCAGCTCTCAGCTCTGCTGTAGCGGCTGCTAACTCAGAGCGCGTGGTAATCTGGCGATCGTGGTAGGTGCGCTGTCGTCCTGCCAGGTCCGCCTCAGCCGCTGATACAACTCGGTGAATCCGGCTGGTTTCAGCTTGAATCTGACGACTTAGTGCTTGAATTTGGGCATCGATTTGTGTTCGTTGTAATTGAGCTTGTTGAATGCTGTTTTGCAACTGACTTTGTTTCGTTTTCAACCGTGAGTCGTCAATCGTTGCGATTAAGTCTCCGGACTTAACGACTTGATTCTCTTGCACAAAAATCTGCTTAACAGACCCTTCGGTTGCGGTTTGCACCAATCGCAACTCGCCAACCGGACGCACACTGGCTTGTCCCTTCACCGTCGTTTTGTATTTGATTACGGCCGTAAGGGCAACGGCAATGCCGACGATCGCAACGAGAACAACCCCACTCCAACTTGTCCAACGGCTGATGGGTGGGAAAAAGTCACGATCTTGAGCCAGCGGTAAATACTCGGAATTGGAATTGCTAACCATGATAAGTACCGACTAAACCATTGGTTGATAAAGCACTCTCACCCATGAAATTCAAATGGTCGCCCATTTGAGAGCGCAACGATTTCGGTGTGCCTTGAATTTTCACCCGTCCTTGCTCCAGCAGCACAATCCAATCGGTTCGCTGAATGACACTGGGGCGGTGGCTGATCAAAATCGTGGTTTTGCCCCGACGATGCTGCAGTAGATGATCCAACACCTGCGTTTCGCTGGTAGGGTCGAGGGCAGCGGTGGATTCATCCAGAATCAGGATCGGGGGAGCGGTAACCAGGGCGCGGGCGATCGCCAATCGTTGCCGTTGCCCTCCCGAAAGATTTGCGCCAAATTCGCCTAAAACCGTTTGATATTTATCGGGCAGTTCTTGAATAAACGGATCGGCTCCCGCAATTTGGCAGGACTGAACAATGTCCTCAAACGAAAGATTGGGGTAGCTAAAGCGGAAATTGTCAATAATGGAACGGCTCCAGAAATGTGGCTCTTGGGGAACTAACACTACCTGCTGTCTGAGGCATTCCAGAGACAGATCTTGTTGGTTATAAAGCCCATAGCGAATGTTGCCAGATTGCAGCGAGTAGAGACCTGCCATCAGCTTGACAAGCGTGCTCTTACCGCAGCCCGACTTGCCAATCAGGGCGATCGCCTGCCCCCCCGGCAGCGTCAGGGAAAAATCTTGCAACAGATCCACCCGACCCGCATGGTGGAAGGTGAGATGGGTACAGGTCAGGTCTGCCTGAGCTGAAAGTTCCGCCCAGGGTTTCTTAAAATCGTTGGCATCTTCTGGTGTCGCATCAATGACTTCCGTCAGTCGCTGAATCACGACCTGAGCGGTGATAAATTCATCCACTAATCCAATTGCTGCACTCAGGAAACCAATGAAGTTGCTACTCATCCCGTTGAACGCCAACAACTGCCCAATACTCAGGGTCTGATTGATTACCAGGTAACTGCCCAACCAGAGTAAGGCAATATTCGTGACGGTAGACAAAATGCCCGTAATCGTGCCGCTGTAAAGTCCCAGCTTGATCGTGCCCCAGCCCAGGTTCGCCAGCCGACCATAATTGGTTTGATATTCCTGCCAGGCTTGAGGGGTTGCTTGAGTGGTTTTGAGCACCTGCACACCGCGAAAGGTTTCGACTAAAAAGCCCTGGTTTTCAGTTCCTGACACAATTAAACTACGAGTTTTTTGACGTAAGGTGGGCACAAACAATAATTCGGCGATCGTGATCAATACAAACGCCAGCAGTGATGCCAGCGTTAACTGCCAACTGTAGAACACCATCACACTCAACGAGACGATCGCAATAAAAAACTGACTGGGCAGTCCTAGAACAATTTGCGACACCAGTTGATTAATCGCATTCACATCCCCCAAGCGACTCACCACTTCACCGCTGCGCCGACTTTCAAAGTAACTCAGAGGCAAGTGTAAGAGTTTGCGTCCGTATTCCAGAATCAATCCATATTGCAATCGCTGACCAAAGTGACCAATCAAAAATGATTGCACCAGACCGATCGCGCTTTGAAACAGGTTCATCGCAATCACCCCAATCGCAACCGTCGTCAGCAATTGGGTGTCTCCCCGCACCAAAACATCATCGGTGAGTAGTTGCATTAAAAAGGGAGAAGCCAGCGAGAGCAACCCGATCGCACTGTTGATGGCGATCGCTTGAGCCAGAATTCCCCGATACGGCAGTGCCCGCCGCAGGTACCGGCCAAAGCCGCTGATTTGATCATCGGGCTGTTGATAGAAGCGGCTGTCATCTGGTTCAAGCAGCAACATGATGCCATTGCCCCACCCTTCGATTAGCTCTCGATGAGTCAGGTGGCGGATGCCCACACCCGGATCGGCAATCACATACCGGTTTCGCCGTTGCCCGTACAATACAACCCAGTGATAGCCTTTCCAGTGGATGATCGCGGGTAGAGGAACCTGGTTGAGGCGATCGAGCAATTGCGGCGATGCCTGAACTTGACGCGTGTTAAATCCAAGTTCTTCAGCCCCACGACGTAACCCCAGCAGCGTTGTACCCCGTGATCCAGTACCAACGGTCTCTCGTAAACGGGTCATGGTAAAGGTGCGACCATAGTGTTTAGCCACAGTCCCCAGACAAGCAGCCCCACAGTCTTCTTCGCTATGCTGAAGTACATGTTGATAGCGCATTATTAGACCTCATGAGTGTTTTAGATTCCTGGCTTTTTGAATGGAGCAATACACGAAAAATCCCATTAAAAGCCAACCAGAAAGTAGGGGCGAGGCACCTTTCGCCCCTACAAATCAAGACTTATTCCTACTATTCAGCTAGCTAGACTAGTAGTCCGACCAACTAGGCAACTCGCCGGAAAGACGAGATCTTATCATTCCACCAGCTTCCACCCAGGTTCCAATTTCCCGCGCCGAGCGTCAACTTGGCCCCTCCAAAGTTGATATGCTCAAAGAATTCCCACACCCCTCCTGTGATTCTGATTGAGCTAATCTGGTCATTATTCCGTGGGCTGATCACGGGTCTGCTACCAAAGTTAAACGCTGCGATCACCCGTCCTCTACCACGAGGATCACGGCTAGGATCGTGTTCAAAGGCTGTCATCAAAGCACCTCCTTGAAGTGCAGCAGCAGTTTGATCGGTGAGTTCTTGCACATCAGACAGGTTGTTGAGCAATTGAGTTTGATTGTCGATCTTAGTCATTGTTTGACTCCTTAATTAGTGTGAATTTGGTTGCTTGCCAATGTTTAACTGTCAAGCTTCTATCTTCTTCTCGGAGTTGCTTGTTCACATCTCTGCAAGCGTTACAAAAATAAATGATTCATTGGCCTGACCCTGGATTGTCTAATGCAAGTGGTGCAAGATAAACATATACTTTTGTAACGTGGCGCAGGGTTTTTAGTAGACTGGGGCGAGAAGATGTAAGACGCTGATCAGTTCTATCGGGCCAGCAGGTCAAACTCACCCATTGGAGAATGACACAGATGAAATCTTATGTTCTGGCGATCGCCTCATCGCCCTGAGTTTGTGGAGTCCATCGCAGCCAGCCAGCGAGATCGCGATCGCTCCAACAATCTTCAACCAAACGGCTCAACAACCGTCAACGCTATCAGAACACGATTCTCAGAAAATCATTGAGCTGTGGTTTATAGCGCTCTGCTTTTTAGGTATTCCTGCGATCGGGTTTTTATATCAAAAGTCCCACACTGTTCGGGCTAGAACGCTTCAGCAGCAAGTCGAAGCCCTGGAAAAACTCTGGAAAATCAATTCACCGTCTTAAGGCGTCTTAGATCTCGGACTTCTTTGAGAAGTCCGAGATCTGGGGACATGCATAAATCGAATCGAAAATCGTCAATCTAAAATCTAAAATCGGTATCAACAACTGCTTTTGAGAAGGAAATTGAAATCATGACTCAAAGCTGGAAGCATCGAAATTGGAAATCAAGTCTGGTTAGCTTGGTTGTGGTTGGAGGGGCGATCGCAGGCACTGCAACGTCTGCGATCGCTCAAGTTAAGGGTGACAACACAATTGGCACCTTAGTAAACGGCTCTCTCATTGCTCCCTGTGCTGCTCAAACTTGCACGATTACTGGCGGAACTCCAGTAGGAGCCAATTTACTTCACAGTCTCGAGCAACTTAATCGAGTCAATGGACAAACAGCAAACTTCCTGTCACCAGATGGAATTCAAAATCTTTTGGTTCGGATTACGAATGGTCAGCCATCCAACATTGACGGACAAATTTTAGTCACCAATAACGGACTGAATCCCAATCTATTTCTAATGAACCCTGGGGGTATCATTTTCGGACCCAACGCCAGCCTGAATGTACCCGGCTCTTTTGTGGCAACAACAGCGAATGCTATCAAGTTGGAAAATGGGGACATTTTCAGCTCAAACCCAGCACAACCGCTGCCAAACCAATTGTTGAGAGTTAATCCAAATGCGCTTTTTGCGAATCAACTTCCCGCACCGATCATTAATCGTTCTATCGCCATTAATCCTGTCACAGGAGAACGGACAGGGTTGCAAGTGAATAATGGTCGAAGTTTACTACTGATCGGCGGAGAAGTCAGATTGGAAGGTGGACGGTTAACCGCTCCAGGTGGTCGAGTAGAACTGGGCGCGATCGCAACAGGCAGTATTGGGTTGCAGGTAACTGGCAATAATCTGTTTCTAGGTTCAGCGAACGGCAACTTAGCCGATGTAAGGCTGACAAACACTGCTCAGGTTGATGTGCGGGCCGGAGGCGGTGGGAGTATTGCCGTCAATGCCCAGAATTTGACCATTGCTGACGGAAGTTCTCTGAGAGCCGGAATTGCTCCCGGACAGGGTACAGTAGGCAGCCAGGCGGGTGATATTGTCATCAATGCCGCAGGAGAAGTCTTGCTCACAGGAGCACTCAGTCTTGAAGATAGGAGTTCAATTCTGAATTCAGTCGGCGATCGCGCTGCTCCAGCAGAGGGTTTGGGGGGGACTATTCAGATTACAGCAAACGTGCTCCGGGTGATTGATGGTGCTGAAATCTCTGCCAGCACTTTTGGGCGTGGCGATCCGGGCAACATTTTTGTTCAAGCTAATCGGGTTTATCTGGAAGGCGGGAAAGTAATCGATCCCAGTAATCCCAGGACTTCGTTTGCCACTAGCCGGATCGAAAGTCGAGTGGAATTTGGAGCGCAGGGAACCAGAAAAACAGTTTCCGTCAAAACAACAGAATGGCTCTCTGCCAGTGGCGGTGCGTATATCAGCACCAGCACCGATGGGGATGGTGCTGCAGGCACCGTGATCCTTGAGGTTCGCAACGGTGAAATTAGATTTGATGGCATCGGACCTGATGGCATTGCCAGCGGAGCCTATAGCCAGGTGCTTCCAGGCGCAGGGGGTAGGGGTGGAGACATCATTGTTCGGCAACCGAAATTGCTAACGTTAACCAACGGAGCGGTGATCAATACCAACACCAGGGGACGACAAAACGCTGGCACAATCACGATTGAACAAGCTGGCACGATCGTATTGGATGGCCGCAGCAGTCGCGGTTTTCCCAGTGGGTTACTTGCAGAAACGAACGGAGATGGAGATGCTGGAGCACTCGTAATTTTGGGTGCAGGACAGCTAATTGTGCGGAATGGGGCACTTGCAACGGCCAGAACTTCGACTGAAGGGAATGCCGGACTGCTGTTTGTGGAGGCTGGCTCTGTTACCGTAGAAGGTCGAGGCAGTGCGATCGACCTTGATACCCGCAGTCGCAGTGGAGGTGGAAACGCCGGACTCTTGAGCATTAACACTCGGCAGCTAACGCTCAAAAATGGTGGACAAGTAACCGCAAAAACCTTTGGCGACGGTTTTGGTGGATTTATGCAACTGACTGCATCAGACTCAATTACGATTGACGGCGAAGGCAGCCGTTTGCGGTTTGACACTAGCGGTGATGGAGATGCCATTGGGATCTCGATTGAACTGGGCAATTAACTATTCAACGTGGAGGAGAAATTACCGTCGCAGGTATAGGCGATGGAAATCCAGGTGACTTAACGATTAAGGCTGGCTCAATTACTATGGTCGATAGAGGCACACTCACCACGTCAACTCGATCAAAAACGGGTGGAAACATTGTGATCACACTCCAACCCAAAGGCATATTGCTGATGAATGATGGAAACAAACCGAATACTGGCAGCAAAATTTTGACTCTTGCAGAGGAAGCAGGAACTGGCGGAACTATTACGATTGAAGCACCAGAGGGTTTTGTGATCTCAAATGGAAGGGGAAAAGATAATGATGTTCTTGCCAGCGCAAACCGGGGAAGGGGAGGCATAATCAACGCTCCACCTAAGGAAAGGGTGCTTGGCTTTATCGAGTCTAATATTCCGACGCCTTTGAGTGACTTCACGGCTGGTTCTGTCAGCGGATCCTCTGGTTTGGTCATTTTTGAACCGTCCCAAGACAAGCAACCCGAAGAAACCTTGCTAGTCGATATTTCAGATCCCCAAATTGCCCAGGGGTGTCGGGCACTCAGGGCACGGGCAGATGAGGATAAGTTTATTGTCACCGGACGGGGGGGGTTGCCATTGAATCCCAAAGAAGCCTTGAGTAGTGACGCGGTTCAAGTTGATTTAGTAACGCGCGATCCAGAAAACCGCTCCAGCTCAAAAATTCCTACTCGATCGACCCGTTCTGCATCTGAGCCAATTGTGGAAGCACAGGGATGGATCGTCGATCGCGATGGCACGGTGGTGCTGGTGGCTCACGCACCCAATGCTCCTCAGCATCTCTCGCAGCCTAGAGTGGATTGTGTTGAACCGCAGTCAAGCAATTTCCAATAAACAAAATACTTGTAGGGGGCAGGTTTTGCAGTTCATCTATCGATGAAACAGTTTAACCTCAGCTAAACCTGCCCTACGACAGGGTATCTTTTCTTTCAAAAATCTCCTAAAAGGTCAAGGGCGGAGGGTAGAGGGTTATGACATTTTTGAGGTTCGATAAGGCTCTACATCTATTTAAGCGGCTTCGGTGGGGTGGGGTGGCGGTTTTTCTGGCTCTGTTGTTGAGTGCAGCGTTGTTTCCACCTGCTTTTGCTTACATAACGACGGGAAACTCCGTTGCTCAGGAGCAATCAACCAGTGAACAAATTGAACAACAAGCACGACAGCTGTACGAGACTGGGAGCTTTTCTGAAGCTGTGAATCTTTGGCAACAAGCCATTGCTGCCTTTAAAACCCGTGGAGACACACTGGGAGAAGCAATGGCGTTAAGCAACTTGTCATTAACCTATCAACAGCTTGGTCAATGGGAAGCAGCAGAGAAAGCAATCCTAGAAAGTCTCAACCTGCTCAGAAGTCGAGCATCAGTAGAGCATCAGCGAGTCCAAAATCCAAAATCTAAAATCCAAAATTTACTTGCTCAAGCTTTGGATGTTCAAGGTCGGCTGCAATTTACTCAGGGAAATGTTGAAGCGGCGTTAGCGACCTGGCAGCAAGCAGCAGATCGTTATGCCCAACTCCGCAACCAACCCAAATTAACTCGGAATCGGATTAATCAGACGCAAGCGTTGCAAGCACTGGGACTCTATCGGCAGGCCCAGAAGATTCTGAGTGAGGCGAATCAAACGCTGCAGCGGGAGCCAGATTCCTTGCTGAAGGCGACGGGATTGCGGAGTTTGGGTAATGCGCTACAAGTGACAGGTGATTTGGAACAATCTCGACAGGTGTTGCAGCAGAGTTTAGGGGTTGCGCAAGCGATCGCCCATCCTCATGCGGTGACGGATGCCCTACTCAGCCTGGGTAACACGGTTCGTGCTCAGGGAGACTCCAAAGCCGCTCTGCAGTTTTATCAACAGGCGGCGTCTATCGCGAATGCGTCACCCACGACACGGATTCAAGCTCAACTGAACCAATTGAGTCTTCTGCTCAACACTCAGCAATGGCAAGAAACTGAGGCGTTACAGTCCCAAATTCAAGCTCAGATCGAGAGCTTGCCTGCCAGTCGAGCAGCAATTTATGCGCGGGTCAATTTTGCGCAAAGCTTGATGAGATTGGGGAAAGTAGAGGAGTGGGAGGGTAGAGAGAGTAGAGGAGTGAGGGGAGTATCTGGTTCTGCCTCATCTCCCTCTAGCCCCCTTACTTCCCCATCCTCCGCATCTGCCTCATCCTCCCCATCTTCCCCTACTTTCATCGCTCAACTCCTTGCCAACGCCGTGCAACAGGCGAGAAGTTTGGGGGACAAGCGAGCAGAGGCGTATGCGTTGGGTCGGTTGGGTCAGTTGTATGAGCAAAATGGGCAGCGATCGCAGGCTCAAGACTTGACTCGGCAGGCGTTGCTGACAGCACAGGCGGTGAATGCGCCGGATGTAACGTATCAGTGGCAGTGGCAGTTGGGGCGATTGCTGCGGGCGCGGGTGGAGCTTGAAGGAACGGAGAGTGCGGCCTATGCTGAGGCGATCGCGGCTTACGACAGTGCTGTCAAAACCCTGCAGTCGCTCCGGTATGACCTGGTTGCCATGAATCCGGATGTGCAGTTTTCATTTCGGGAGGAAGTGGAACCGGTCTATCGAGAATTCGTTGATCTGCTGCTACGACCAATTGGAGACCTGGAACCCAGTCCAGAAAATCTCTACAGGGCGCGTGAAGTGGTTGAGCTATTACAAATTGCTGAGCTGAACAACTTCTTTCGAGAGCCGTGTTTGGAGGCTAAACGTGAGATTGATCGAGTGGTTGATCAGCAAGAGCGGGTAGCGGCGATTTATCCAATCATTCTGGCAAATCGGTTAGAGGTTATTCTGAAACTACCTCAGCAACCGTTGCAGCACTACGTTACAACCATCCCTCAAACTCAGGTACAAACAACACTGGAACAATTGCGATCGAGCTTAGTTGAACCGGACAAGTTGCGACGGAGTCAGGCTTTGGCGCAAACGGTCTACGACTGGCTAATTCGTCCAGTTGAAGCGACGTTAGCACACCATCAGGTGCAAACATTGGTATTTATTCTGGATGGTGAGTTGCGCAATATTCCCATGACAGCTCTCTATGACGGTAATCAGTATCTCGTGGAAAAATACAGCATTGCCCTGACGCCGGGATTGCAACTGATCGAACCCAGTCCGATTCAGCAAATACCGTTGAAGGCGATCGCGGCGGGTGTGAGTGAAGGGCGTCCACAATTCGATGCCACTCCGCTGCCCAATGTAGTCCCTGAGCTGGAAATGATTCAGTCGTTGCTACCCAGTCAAGTGTTGCTGAATCAGGGATTTACCAGTGCGGCACTCCAAGATCGAGTGCGCTCCTTGCCGTTTCCTGTCCTGCACCTGGCAACTCACGGGAAGTTCAGTTCCAACGCCAATCAAACCTACATTGTTGCCTGGGATAAGCCGATCTATGTCAATGAGTTGGATCATCTGCTCAAAACGAGGGAGCGGAAACAACCGTTCGCGATCGAGTTGCTGGTTTTAAGCGCGTGCCAAACCGCAAAGGGCGATAAACGAGCCGCCCTGGGATTGGCTGGAGTTGCTGTGCGGGCAGGGGCACGCAGCACTCTGGCATCGTTGTGGAATGTGAATGATGAATCTACCGCGCTGCTGATGAGTCAGTTTTATCAGGCCTTGGCCAACAAGTCATTAACCAAAGCCGAAGCCCTGCGTCAAGCTCAACTCACGCTGTTGAAGCATCCGACTTACAGGCGTCCGATGTTCTGGGCCCCGTATGTTTTAGTGGGAAATTGGTTGTAGGTGTGGGGTAGAGACGCGATGAATCGCGTCTCTACAGGGAGATGGGGAGGACACGGAGACGCAGGGACGCGGAGAGTTTCAATCTGCAATCTAAAATCTGCAATCTAAAATCTAAAATTCCTGTTTCTATTTGCAGCAGTCTACCAAAGGCTTTCGGGCAATGTCTTGCAAGCCGATCGCGCTCAACAGACTAAGCCAACTGGTCTCTTCGACATTGCTGCGACGAAGGTCTGCGGCGGCTTCCAGGGCTTCATGCCAAATGCCATTGGCGGCGTAGAGGGCAACGCGATCGCGATCGCTGGCTTTTGCCAGTTGATTTTTGAAAGTTGTGCTTACGGATTGCCGTTGCAGGTTGCCTTCCACAAACGCGATCGGCTGCGTATGATCGTCTTTGCAGTAAACCTTGAAATACCAGCGATAGGGTGTGCCAATCGCTAGTGGTGCAGCCGTGGGTGGCAGTGTAAAACGGATGACGCCGGGTGCGCCAGCGAGAGTCATTTTGTATTCGGTTTGCTGTTTCGTTTCGTCTTCCAACACGAATACGCCATCCATTGCGGACGAGTAGGGACTGTAGAACCAGAAGGTGGAGCGATCGGCGATCGTTAATCCCCAGACAACTCCCGCAGGAGAGGTCGGCACTAAGGCGGTGAGCGGCTTACTATCGGACAAAACCGACTGGCTTTCTTGGTTGCAGGAAGGGCGTCCTCCCCCATCTCGCCGTCGTCCCGGTGCCCCGATCCCAGAGGGTGGAGGCGGTGCAGCAAAGATCAACGGTTTGCTTGATTGAGCTTGAATGATAAGAC